>JAICJC010000076.1 GCA_025928655.1 Thermoleophilia bacterium
GCGCCGAGGTGATCGCGACCGCAGCACCGGCCGGCCATGAGCGCCTGCGCCGGCTGGGGGCGGCCCACGTGCGCGACTATCACGCCCCCGACGGGCCGGCGCCGGCGCGCGTTCGCGGCGGCGGGTCGGGCGTGCCCGCCGCCGCGAACGCGGTGCCGGGCGGCGCGGCCGTCGCGGTCGGCACCGTGCGCGACGGCGGTCGCCTCGCGACGATCACCCTGGACCCACCGGACGAGCAGCGGGGGATCGAGATCTCATCGGTGATCGTGCAGCCCGACGGCCGCGCGCTCGCCGAGCTCGCCGAGCTGATCGCGGCCGGGCGGCTCGAGGTCTCGATCGCGGCGGCGTTCCCACTCGAGGAGGCCGCCGAGGCACTGGCGGCGGCGATCGGGGGCGGCGCCGGCGGAGCGGTCGTGCTTCACCCCTGACCGGGTGGCCGACGCTCCTCGGGCGGAGCTCATCTGGCGCCCCGGTTTGCGGGGCAGGCGGGTAGAGTCGCCCGTCGATGGCGATCGACCTGGTGGAACGGCTCACCGCCGCCGGTCTCGGCGGCGACCTCGTCCTGCCCCGGTCGGCCGCCTTCGATCGCCGGCGGCGGATCTGGAACGCCGTGGTCGATCGACACCCGGCTGCCATCGTGCGTCCCGCGACGGCGGATGGCGTTGCGGCGGTCGTCCGCGCGGCTGCGGAGTGCGACGCCCTCCTGAGCGTGCGCTGCGGCGGCCATAGCTTCCCCGGGCACTCCACGTGCGACGGCGGGGTGGTGCTGGAGCTCTCGGCGATGAACTCGGTCTCGGTCGACCCGGCCGTTGGGCGCTGTGTCGTGGGCGGCGGAGCGCTGCTCGGCGACGTCGACCGCGCCGCAGTCCCCCACGGCCTCGCCGTCCCGGCCGGCGTCGTGTCGCATACCGGCATCGGTGGGCTCACGCTCGGCGGCGGGATCGGGTGGCTGAGCCGGCTGCACGGCCTGACGATCGATTCGCTCGTCGGGGTCGACATCGTGACCGCCGACGGCGTGCTTCGGCGCGCGAGCGCCGAGCGCGAGCCCGAGCTGTTCTGGGCGCTGCGCGGCGGCGGCGGCAATTTCGGCGTCGTGGTCGCATTCGAGTTCCAGGCGCGTGCGCTGGGCCCGGTCTCGGCCGGGAAGTGGGAGTATCCGCTCGCCGAGATCGCCGACGTCATGCTCGGCGCGGCCTCGCTCGCCGGCGACGCGCCGCGGGAGCTCACGATCTCGTTCTCGGTGACGCGGATCGGCGTCGCGCTCACGGCTCTATGGACGGGTGCGCCTGGCCGCGCCGAGGCCGCGCTCTCGCCCTTCGGGCGGCTGACCGCCTCCGCGAGCGGCGGGCACGGCCCGGTCTCGTTCATCGACCTCCAGAGCCGCACCGACCACCACTCCGCCTGGGGCCGTCGCTACTACGCCAAGGGCGGATTCGTCCGCCACGTCGACGCCGCGCTGGTCGGCCGCATCGCCGACGCGGTCGCCGATGGGCCGACCGACCACTCCGAGGTCTACGTCCCCCAGCTCGGCGGAGCGGTCGGGGACGTCGACGAGGAGGCCACCGCCTACTCGGGCCGCGAGGCGGGCTACTACTGGCTCGTCGAGCCGATCTGGGACGACCCCGCCGACGACGCCCGCTGCCTCGAGTGGGGCCGGCGTCAGGGCGGCCGGCTGGCCGCCCTGTCGATGGACGCCAACTACGTAAACGAGCAGGCCGACACCGGCGGCGACTTCCCGGAGCAGGCGTACGGCAGCTCGAAGTACCGGCGCCTGCGCGAGATCAAGACGCGCTACGACCCCACGAACCTGTTCCGGCTCAACACCAACATCGAGCCGGCCGGCGCAGCTGCAGCTTCTGCGTCTGGCTGAACCCGCACCCGTCTCGGCCCGCGATCAGCTCCAGTACGCGGATGGCGAGATCGGGACGCCGGAGTAGTCGGCCTCGTGCGTGCACCGCAGCTCGGCTCCGGTGTCGCGTTCGATGCGCTCGATCCGCTCCCAGCTCTCCACCATGGCATCGGGACTCCAGACGATCGCGGGAAGGCGGCGCTGACGCATCTTCTCGAGGCTGTACGCGGCGTCGCCGAGGAGGACGAGCGGGGCGCGCTCCGCGAACGTGACCACGAGCGACTGGTGCCCGGGGCTGTGGCCGGGCGTGGCGACGATCCTCACGGTGCCGTCGCCAAAGAGGTCATGGTCTCCGTCGAGCAGCCGCCAGTCCAGGTCGTGCTCGAAGTCCGCCGGCATGTAGAGGTCCGCCTGGTACGGCGGAGGGTTGCGCGCCGTCCGCAACTCGGTCGCCTGCACGTAGACCGGCGCGTGCCGGACGAGCTCCAGCCCGCCCGCGTGATCGAAGTGCAGGTGTGACAGCACGACCGCGTCGACGTCCCCGGCCCGGAGGCCGAGCTGCCCCAGCTGGCCGACGACATCTCCGTCTTCCCGCATCTCGATCGGGAAGGCACCGGCAGCGCCCCCCATCCGCGCGGCGAAGTCCGTACG
Organism: Thermoleophilia bacterium; assembly: GCA_025928655.1. GTDB lineage: Bacteria > Actinomycetota > Thermoleophilia > Gaiellales > JAICJC01 > JAICJC01. The sequence goes on from JAICJC010000076.1 coordinate 2,501, forward strand.
GATCTGGGGGTGCAGGCCCGTGTCGAACAGCAGGCGCCCGCGGGGGTGCTCGACCATGTAGAAGAAGTACGGGCTGTACTGCTTGGTGCCGACGTGCTCGTCGAACGGGTCGTTGATCGCGAGGTCGGCCTGGTCGCCGCCGCAGTGGAAGGCGTAGACCTTCATCGCACCTGGCTCGGATGCCGTGCTCCCTGTCATCCGGCCGAGCTTAGATGACCCGCCAGGGCACGAACGGGCGCGACCCTCAGGCCGGTTCGCGGTTCTCGAGCTGTGCGTGCCACGCCGTGTGCCGGGCGCGGACGGAGCGGCTCACGGCCGCGCCGCACACCGGGCAGATGAGGAGCACCTTGACCTTGGGATCTACGACGATCATCGGGACGTACTCCTCGTCGCGGATCAGCGTCGTCATCGCAGACACTTTACCCGTTACGGCGCCACAAGTCGAGTCGCGTCTGCCGCGCCCGGCGCGGTCGCTTCCCCGTCGCTCGTGACGGCGACGAGCCCCGCGGCGGCCAGGCCGAGCAGGCCGGCGACGGCGTAGAGCTCCCGGGCCGAGAGGACGAGCACAACGGCACCGCCGATGAGGAGGGAGGCGCCCTGGGCCGCCCCGAAGATGGCGCTGGCAGCGGCCGACACGCGGCCGCGGGCGCTGTCGGGCGTGCGCACCATGAGCAGCGTCGAGACGCAGGCCCCGGCGTAGCCGTTGCCGACACCGCCGAGCACCGAGAGGGGCAGGAGGACGGCCACGGTCGGCGCGACGGCGAAGCCGGCCACCCCGGCGCAGGCGAGAGCCGCCCCCGTGACCGCTGCGCGGACCTGCCCCGGCTGGCTCCGGACACGGCCGGCACCGAGCGATCCCGCCACCATGCCCGCCATCCAGGAGGCCTCGACCGCCCCGTACCAGACGCCGCCGGCGGCGAGCGTGTCGCGCACGAGGTACACCAGCACGACGTCGACCATGCCGACGAGCAGGACGACGAGCGCCACGCCGGCGAGCAGGGGGGCGAGGACGCGATCGGCCCGGAGGATGGCGAACCCGCCCCGGGCGCGGGCCGAGCCGTCGGCCCCGTCAGCCCCGTCCGGCGCCCGGCGGGTGCGGACGAGCGCCGCGGCGACGGTCACGACCACAAACGTGGCGGCGTCGACGGCCACCGGGACGCTCGAGCCGAACGCGCCGGCGAGGAGCCCGCCCACGGCGGGGGCGCCGACGAGCGCGAGCACGTTCAGGGACTGCTGGGCCGAGACCGCCTCGGCCAGATGGTCATCCCCGACCACCCGGGGGATGAGGGCCGACCACGTCGCCCCCGTCACCGACGCGGCGGCGCCGAGCACGGCCACCAGGAGCACGATGGCGGCGACCGAGTGGAGGACGACGAGCGGGACGGTGGCCGCCACCTCCGCCAGGCCGCCGGCAACGAGGAGGCGCCGGGAGTCATGGGCGTCGACCATCCGCCCGACGGGTCGGGCGAGCAGCAGCTGCGGGATCACGCCGGCCGCCAGCAGCAGCGCCACCTCGCACGGACGGCCGCCGTCCCCCTGCAGGCGCAGGGTCAGGGCGACCACCGCCACCCCGTCGCCGAAGGTCGAGACCGCGCGTCCCGCCAGTGCGACGAGCAGGTCGCGGCGTCCAGGAATATTGTTCAACATATATTGAACAGTATCTCCTGAACATCTCCGCGTCAAGGGTTATGCTGGATCCATGCCCCCCGACCGTCAGCGTGACGAGGCCAGCCGGTACCTGCGGGATCCCCGCCAGATCCGCGCCCTCGCCCATCCCGCCAGGATGGCGATCATCGACGCCCTCGCCTCGGGGGACGAGCTGACCGCGACGGAGTGCGCGGCCGTGACCGGGTTGAGCCCGAGCGCCACCGCGTATCACCTGAAGCTGCTGGAGCGCTACGGCTTCGCCGAGCCCGCCCCCGCCCGCAGCGACGGACGGGATCGGCCCTGGCGGGCGACGAATCGGCGCACGTCGTTCGACCTCGAGTCGTCGACCCCCGCCACGGCGGCGGCAGCAGCGGCAGTGGCGCTGGCGTTCCTGGACGGCAGCCGGACGATCGCCGAGGAGTTCATGGCGGCCGAGCGCGAGGAGCCCGCGGAATGGCGGGACGTGGCCGCCCTCGCCAACACCGACCTCTGGCTGACCGTGGAGGAGACGCGCGCGGTCGCCGCCGCCCTCGCCGCCGTCGTCGCGCCCTACCGCGACCGGACCCTCGGCGAGCGCCCGGACGGCACCCGCCGGGTGCGGGTCACGAACATGGTGGTCCCCCACCCCCGGTGAGCCGCGCAGGCGGCTACCGCTCGGCGTAGTCGACGCGCCGGAACGGCCAGCCGCGGGCCAGCCAGTCGCTGACGGCGCGGTAGAGCGGCACGTCCAGCTCCGCGTGGTCGGCCCGCACCCACGAGTCGACGTGCGCGGCGCCGGGCTCGGGGTCGGGACGCAGCGGGTAGATGTAGACGCAGCCGATCACGTCGCCGCCGTCGTCGAGCACCGTGTAGGTGAACCCGGTGCGGCCCTGGAAGTCGCGCTGGTGCCGGAGCAGGTCGTCGCGGTTCTCGTCGAGCGTCATCTCCCGCGGCCACCTGCCCCTGGTGAAGCCGGGCGTGGTGCGGATGTGCTCCATCGACGACGTCCACGCCGCGTAGTCGGCGTCGTTGTGCTGCGGGCCGAGCGGCTCCAGCCGGAACTGCGGCGTCGTCAGGCCGGCGGGCGGGTCGAACTCCTCTGGCACGAAGTCGGCCATCAGGTGCGCATTGTCGCAGCTTCGGGCCTGGTGCCGACGATGCAGCGGGCCAGGCCCGGGACGCGCACCTCGCCGTCGGACTCGTACGCGCGCACGTCGGCGGTGACGGCGTCCGCGATCCGCTGCCGCGCCGCCTCGTCGACCCCGCGCAGGGCCGCGGCCGCGAGCGAGACGTGCTCGCCGATCATCTCCCAGTACTCCGCGGGCGATCGCGTCACGAGCTCGACGGGGACGTCCCACTCGGCGACGTCGCGCAGGCCCGCGGCCTCGTACAGGCCGCTCACGTATCCGGCCGCGGCGCACCGGTACATGTTCGGCCGGTCCGGGTCGGGCGGCGGAAACTCCGCCTCCCGCCCGATCGCCTGCATGGCGATCGTCGTCCACGGGTTCCTGTCCGGGTCGACCCACACCGACGAGCAGATGCGCCCGCCCGGCTTCAGCACCCGCGCGAACTCCGCGGTCGCCGCGGCCAGGTCGGGGAAGAACATGTATCCGAACCGCACCGACACGCTGTCGAACGTGGCGTCGGCGAATGGCAGGTCGTCCGCGCTGCACACCGCCGTCTCGAAGTTCGTGACGCCCTGCGCGCGCGCCCGCCGGGCCGCGACGTCCAGCATCTCGGCGGAGAGGTCGGTCAGGACGACGTGCCCCCGCGGCGCCAGCCTGGCGACCGTCAGGCCCGGCTCGCCGGTGCCCGCCGCGATGTCGAGGTGCCGCTGGTCGGCGGCGATGCCGAGCCGCTCGATCATCGCGGTGCTGACCGGCTCCATCTGGTCCATGATGACCGCATCCCACTTCTCCCACGCCGGCGAGAGCCCGGCCCACGCCGCTCGCTGACCGTCCCGGATGTCGTCCCCGCCTGCCACGGAGGCCGTCATACCAGGCCGCCGCCCGCCGTTCAACTACCTTCACCCCACGCCGCGCCGCTCGACGCCCGCTTCCGCCCCCGCGCCGTCAGCGAGTACGTCGAGACGCTCGTGCGGCCGACGGCCGTCCGGTACGTCGAGGCGGTGCGGGCGCGGGGCAGGGCCGAGCTGACCGGCGAGGTACTCGAGAAGATCAGCTCGCGCGCGGTCGGCGACGTCCTCGGCCTCACCGACGTGTCGGACGAGACGCTCCTGCGCTGGTTCCACGGTCTGGCCGCGTACCTCGACGACCTCGGCCGCGGCACCCGGCGATCGGCGCCCACGCCGCCGTCGTCAAGGCGGAGCTGCGGCGGTACCTGGCCGGCAGGATCGACGACCTTCGCGCCCGCCGGGACGGCAGCACCCTCGATCACATGGTTCACCACGGCCTGCCCGACGGGGAGGTGCGCGCCGCCGAGGAGATCGCCGGGACGGTCGGCACGATGATCGTGGGCGGGTTCCAGGAGCCCGCGCACGGAGCCGCGAACGCGATGCTGGGCCTCCTGGGGCGGCCGTCGCGGCCGATCCGCGCGGCCTGTCCGCGGCGACGGTGCACGAGGGGCTGCGCTGGATCCCGCCCTTCAACATGACCGAGAAGCTGACCGCCGCGGACGTCGTCATGGGCGGGAAGCTGATCCCCGCCGGCACCGAGATCGCGCTCGTCATCGGCTCGGCGAACCGCGACGAGACCCACTTCGACGGCCCCGACACCTTCGACCTGCGCCGGCCGCGGACGAACAACTTCGCGTTCGGCTTCGGGGCCCACTTCTGCGTCGGCCACTACGTCGCCCGCCAGGTCGCCCAGATCTCCGTCGAGGAGCTGTTCACGCGGCTGCCGGGCCTGCGGCTCGATCCGGATCGGGAGCCGGTCGTGCACGGCTGGATGGTGCGCGCCGCCAAGACGCTCCCGGTCGTCTGGGACGCGTGACCCCCGCCGGCCCGCAGCCCGGCCGCAGGCGCGTCCGCGTCGACGTCGATCCGGCGGCGCCGCAAGGGACGATCCTGGCGGCGGAGGTCGACGGCGTCGCACTCGCGCTGATCCGGCATGCGCACGGGTGGACGGCCACCGACCTCGACTGCCCGCACGCCCGCTGCTCGCTCGCGCGCGACGGCGAGGTCGTCGACGGCAGCGTCCTGATCTGCAACTGCCACGGCTCGGAGTTCGACCTGCGCACCGGCGCGGTGCTGCTCGATCCGGCCGATCGCCCGCTCCGGCTCCGGCCGGTCATGCCGTCCGCGGACGGCACCCATCTCACGATCGATCTGTGACCCCGGCCGGCCAGTCCCACCCGGCCTCACCCTCGGCCGTCGCCACCATCGCCTCCCAGCGCCCGTGCAGCGCCGCGATCGCGCCGGCGCGGGCGCGCTCCCAGGGTCCGATCAGGGGCCCCAGCGCGCGCCAGCCGGCGAGGAACGCCGCCCGGCGGCAGCGCGCGTCCGCCGCCATCGCGTGGTGCACGCGGGCGGCCCACTTCTGGAACAACGGGCCGCCCGGGCCCTCCGCCGGAGCCTGCTCCGGCGGGAAGCTCGGGATGAGCGCATCCGGCAGCACCGAGGCGTTGTCGGCGTCGACGCCGGCTGCGCGCATGCAGCGACCGTAACCGCGGGCGTGGGGCGCCGCCGCCGCGTCGCCGCGGACGAGCAGCCGGTCGAACGCGTTCAGGAGCGTCTGGTAGCCGGCGGCGGGGTGCCAGCCCTCGGTGCTCTCCTGCCGACCGTGCTGACAGGCCTTGATCGCCGCGTCCCAACGGGCCTTGGCGGCGGGCCGAGCGAGTCGTAGGCCCGGTCGGCTTCGCACTCGCCGCGGCCGGTCCCCCGCTGCGCCAGAGCCTCGCCGCGCTCGGCCCGCACGAGCAGGTCGGGGTCGTCGATCGGCTCGAGGAAGAGACTCGATCCGGCGCCGAGCCCGCGCGAGTCGCGCAGCCGCCACCCGTCCGCCCAGGGCGCCGGCCAGTAGTCGATGCCCCTCGCGCGCATGCACGACGTGACGGGATCCTCGTTGCGGTGGTAGAGCACCAGGTCGCCCGCGGCCCGCTCGCGCGGCGATCCGGCGATGAGGTCGTGGAGGCGGTCGATCTCGCGCTCCCACGCCTGGATCCTCGGCGGCACGGACGACCGGCCGGCCGCCGCCGCACCGGCCTGGTGGCCGCACGCAGCCCCGGCCGCCAACAGAAGCGCCGCGATCGCGAGGAGTTGTCTCATGCACGCCATCATACCTAGACACACATAGCTTTGTAGACCTGGGGGTCTGCGGGTAGGCTGTCCCCATGCGATCGGAAGCGCTGAAGGGGCACCTCGACCTGCTCGTGCTCTCGGTGCTGCACAACGCCCCGGCGCACGGATACGCCGTCATCCAGCGGCTGGCCGCGCAGAGCGACGGCGCCTTCGACCTCCCGGAGGGGACGGTCTACCCCGCCCTCTACCGGCTCGAGCGCACCGGCCTTCTGACCTCGGCCGAGACCGTGGTCGACGGCCGCCGCCGGCGGGTCTACCGGCTCACGCCGACGGGCGAGCAGGCGCTCGGCGAGCGCACCGGCGAGTGGGAGCAGTTCGCCCGCAGCGTCGCGCGCACGCTGGCGGCGGGCACGTGAGCGACGACCCGATCGACGCCTATCTCGCGACGCTCGAACGCCGCGTGCGGGGCCGCCCCGACCGCGACCGCCTGCTGGCCGAGACCGAGGACCACCTGCGTGAGTCGGCCGGCGACCTGGAGAGCAGCGGCATGTCGCCCGCCGCGGCCGCGCGCGAGGCGGTCAGGCGCATGGGCGCCGCCGAGCCGCTGGGAACGGCGGCCGGCGGACGGGTCGCGGCCGCAGTCGTGCTGGCGCTGGGATGGCTCGGGGCGATCGGGCTGATCGCCGCGGCCGCCGCCGTCAGCGGCCCCGGCCAGGACGGCCCCAGCCCGGGGTTCCCGCTCCTGCTGCTGGTCGGCGCGATGGCCGCGGGCGTCGTCGCGTTCCTCGCGGCGGCCGCGGTGCGCTCGTGGGCGAGCGCGATCGCCAGCACCGACGCCGCCCTCCGGCGCGCGATGGCGGCGTTCGCCGCGGCAGCGGCCTTCGCCCTCGTCGGCCTCGGCGTGCACGTCGGCAAGCACCAGAGCGGCGGGACGATGGCCGCCCGCGAGCAGCGTGCCCTCTTCTGCCTCGCGGTGGCGGCGGCCGTGCTCCTGGTGGCGCTCGCCTGGATCGAGCTGAACGCGCGCGAGGAACGGCGTAAGCGTTCCGGGCCTCCCGCGCGTTAACCGGCCGTGAGCCACGACGAGACAGGGTTCGCCGAGTTCTTCGACGCGAGCTGGGATCCGTGCCTGAGGGCGGTCGCCGCGAGCACCGGCGACCTCACACGCGCGGAGGATCAGCTGGCGGAGGCGTTCGCGCGGGCGTGGGCGTCGTGGCGGAAGGTCAGCCGCCACCCCGCGCCGCGGGCGTGGGTGGTGCACACCGCGCTCAACGCCGGGACGTCCTGGTGGCGGCGGCGCGCGCGGGAGCTGCCGCTGGCGGGGCACGACGCGGCCGCGCCGGGAATGCCGAGCGCCGGCCTGGACACCCCGCTCCTGGCCGCCGTGCGGCGGCTGCCGGCCCGCCAGCGGGAGGTGCTCGTGCTCCGGGTGTTCCTCGACCTGGACATCGAGACGACCGCCGCCCAGCTCGCGATCGCGCCGGGCACGGTCCGCGCCCACCTGGCCCGGGCCGTCGCGGCGCTCCGCAGGGAACTCGCACCGACGAAGACGACGGAGGACGACCCATGCTCGACGACGATCAGGTGACCGAGAGCCCGGAGCTGCGCGCGCTGCGCCACTCCCTCGACCGTGTTGCGATCCCCCCGCGCCCGCCGCTCCCCGCGATCGCGGCCGGGGCCCGCAGACACCGCCGCAACCGCCACTCGGGCGTCGCGGGCCTCTTCGTGGCAGGAGCGGCCGCGGGCGCCGCGCTGACGGTCGCGCTCGCCGGAGGGGGCACGGCGGGTCATGGCGCCGTCCCGATCCTGCCCCAGGGCACCCAGCACACGCCGCGCGCGATCCGGACGGCGGGGTACACGCTCATCAGCGACACGAGCGGCAAGGTCAAGCTGACCATCAACCCCATGAAGCTGTTCCATCCGGCGGCCCTGCAGAGCGACCTCGCCCGCTTCGGCATCCCGGCCAAGGTCACCGACGGCCGCCTCTGCCAATCCCACCCCGAGCCGTCCGGTCTACCGCGTGTCGCCACGTTCAGGGTCGGCCCGCCCGCGACCATCACCTTCGACCCCAAGGCCATCCCGAAGGGGACGGAGCTGAGCATCGGCCGCTTCTTCCTGAGGAGGCATATCCAGCTGGTCGACACGGTGCTGATCAGGGCGCGCGCCTTCCACTGCACCAGCCGCGTCCCCACCGACCGGCCGGCCGGGAAGCCGGGCCAGGCGCTGGGGTTCGTCGCGATCCCCGCGCGGCAGGCGACGTCGCACGGCTGATCGCCCCTCCGCCCTGGCGGCCTTCGTCGGCGGCGGCGTCGCGATCGGCGTCTCGGTCTGCGACGAGCGGCTGCGACGGTACGACGCGCGCGGATCGGCCGATGGGTTTTCGCCCCCGCGCCGGTCTGACCATTCGACGACGAAGGGAAGGAGATGCCCGTGTCCGCGACCGTCCTCGATATGTCCATGTCCCTCGACGGGTTCATCGCCGGACCCAACGAGACGCCCGACCACGGCCTCGGCGACGGCGGAACGCGCCTGCACGAATGGGTGTTCGAGGGCTCGGGATCCGGGCCCGGGGACGCGCGCCCGACGGGCGTCAACGGCCGGGTCTTCGCCGAGGTCATGGCCACCGGCGCGGTCGTGGCCGGCCGGGGCACGGTCGAGCCGGCGGGCTACTGGCGCGGCGACCATCACGACGGCGTGCCGATCTTCATCCTGGGCCGCGGCGAGCCGCCCGCCGAGATCGGGGGATGGCCGCTGATCACGTTCGTGGACGACGTCGCGACGGCGATGCGCCGCGCGAAGGAGGCCGCGGGCGGGAAGGACGTCCTCGTCCACGGCGCGGGCGTCGCGCGGCTCGCCCTCGCGGCCGGCGTGCTCGACGAGCTCGAGCTGCACGTGATCCCCGTGCTCTTCGGCGGGGGACGACGGTTGTTCGATGGCCTGCCCGCCGAGCAGATCGAGCTGGAGCGCACCCGCGTTCTCGAGGGCGAGGGCGGCGTCACGCACGTGCATTACCGCGTCCGGCGCTGACCCTCGCTGCGGCGCGCTGGGCGCGGCCCGGCCGGCGCCGCAGGTCAGCGCTTCAGCTCGATCTCCACGAACGTGGCAGCTCGGCCGCTCGCATTGATCACGTTGTGCTCCGTGCCGGCCCTGCCGAGGTAGGGCACGCCGGCCTGCTGCGCCAGCTCGCGGGTCGAGCCGTCATGCTGGATCACGGTGAACGTCCCGCCGGTCACGGGGACGACGAGGTAGTCGTACTCGTGCCGGTGGTCGCCGGTCTCGTCGCCGTCGGCGAACGTCAGCGTCGTGACGCGGACGCGCTCGTCGTCGACGGTTCGCGTGGAGCGGGCGATCGGCATGGCGGGAGCAGGCTACCGCCGCCCCGGGTACGCTCGCAGCGATGAGCTCGCCGCTCAGCGTGGGTCGCAACCAGATCCTCGCCTTCCGGCGCCGGGCCGGGGCGCTGGACGGGCGGCTGCCCTGGTCCCCGGAGTCCCTGCGCCGGGCGGCCTGGGCCGGCCTGCAGGACAGCATGCCCCGGGCCGCGGTCCTCTCTCTGCACGCGCGCGTCGAGGGGGTGCGGCCGGCGAGCTGGGAGCACCCGGCGTTCATCCAGGTGTGGGGCCCCCGCTACCAGACCTACGTCGTGCCGGCGCAGGACATGGCCGTGTTCACGCTCGGCCGGCTGCCCGAGGCCGGCAAGGCGCTCGCGCGGGCCGAGGCGATGGCCGCCCGCGTGCACGCGCGGCTCGGCGGTGCCGCGGCCCCGTACGAGGACCTCGGGCACGCGCTCGGCGTCAACCCGTACGCCTTCCGGTACGCCGCGCCGACGGGCACGATCGCCATCAGGTGGGACGGCGCGCGGCGGCCGACGATGCGGATCGTGCCGAAGCCCGGGGTCGACCCGTCCGCGGCCCGGCTCGAGCTCGCGCGCCGCTACCTGCACGTCTTCGGCCCTGCCACCCCCGCGTCGTTCACGAAGTGGGCGGGGATCTCGGCCAGGGCGGCCGCCGCGGCCTTCGCGGCGCTCGGGGAGGAGCTGACGGCGGTGCGGACGCCGCTCGGCGACGCGTGGATCCTGACCGCCGACGAGGAACCGATCCAGGCCGAGCCGGGGCCGCCGGCGGCCGCGCGGCTGCTCCCGAGCGGCGACGCCTACACGCTCCTCCACGGCGACGACCGGGCCCTGCTCGTCCCCGACGCGGCCCGGCGGCGCGAGCTGTGGACGCCGCGCGTCTGGCCGGGCGCCGTGCTCGTCGAGGGCGAGGTGCGCGGCGTCTGGCGGCGGGCCCACGACACGGTGACGATCGAGTCGTGGGACAGGCTCCCGCGGGCGGCCGTCGAGGCGGTCGAGGCCGAGGCGGCACGCCTGCCTATCCCGGGCGCCGAGGCGATCGTCGTGCGCTGGGCGGCCTGACGGCGGCCGCGGCCGCGGGCCTACTCGGCCGGCGCCGCCTTGCCGGCGTCGGACGGCAACATCAGCGCCGCGCCGAGGCCGATCAGCCCGATGATGGCGACCGATGCCAGCGCGAGGGCGTAGGAGCGGTTCCCCGCGGCGACGACGGAGACCAGGATCGTGCCGGCGATGGCGGTGCCGAACGACGAGCCGAGGTTCGAGACGGAGCGCGAGAGGCCGGAGATCTGGCCCTGCTGCGACTCGGGGAAGCTCGACTGGACGATGTTCACGGACGGCGTCAGCATCAGGCCCGTGCCGAACCCGATCAGGAACAGGCTGGGGAAGAACGACCAGATGCTCTTCGTGATGGGCGCGAGGCCGAGGAGGAGAAAGATCCCCCCGATGACAAGGACGAACCCGCCCACGACGAGCGTCCGCTGCTTGCGCCGTTTGGCGAACCGCTGCGCGCCGAACGACGAGATCAGGACGCCGACGGTGGCGGCGGTGAAGATGGCGCCGGTGCGGATGGCGCTGTAGCCCTTCACCTCCTGCAGGAAGACGGAGACGACGAACGACGTGCCCATCAGCATGAGCCACTGGACGTTCTGGGTGACGAGCGCCAGGTTGCAGGTCCGGTTCCGGAAGAGGCTGGTCGAGAGGAGCGCGTCCTTTCCGGCCCGCTCCCGAGCCCGGATGAACAGGAAGAAGCCGGCGAGGAAGGCGGCGCCGAGCGCGAGCAGCAGGAGCATGAGGAGGTTCTCCGTCCCGGCGTAGAGGACGCCGAGCACGATGCAGAACATGCCCACCGCGGAGAGCACCGCTCCGGTCAGATCGAAGGGGCGGTCGGGGTCGGCGGGCAGGGGGTCGGCCATCCCGCGGCTGAGGAGGATGATCGCCACGATCACGGCCGCCTGGAAGATGAACGCCGCCCGCCAGCTGATCCCGGTCGTGATGACGCCGCCGATCAGCGGGCCGGCCGCCGAGCCGACGCCGCCCATGCCGCTGATGGCCCCGAACGCCCACGCGCGCGACGGCAGGTCGTGGAACCAGATCGTCGCGAGGATGTAGACGGGTGGGATCAGCAGCGCCGTGCCGACGCCCTCGAGCACCGAGTTTCCCAGGATGAGCACCGGAAGGCCGGGGGCGACGGCGCTCAGCAGCGCCCCGACGCCATACAGCGAGAGCCCGAGCATGAAGCACCGCTTGCGTCCCCACCGGTCCGTCAGCTTGCTGCACGGGATCATCAGCACCGCCATGATCAGCAGGAACAGGGTGATCGTGATCTGCACCCCCTGGACCGTCGTGTTCAGGTCCGAGCTGATGTCGCTGATCATCACGTTCATGTTCGACCCGGCAAAGCTGCAGATGAACTGCGCCAGCGCGAGGGGCAGCACCAGCCGCCGCGCCGCGTGCGAGCGGGCCGCCGGCATGCGCACCACCGTCGCCGTCGAGGTCTGAGCCACGGCCCGAGTGTCCCCGAAGGCGGCGGCCGCCGCCTCACCCGATGCGGACGAACGTTTCCGTCACGACATCGTCACGCCCCCCGTTCGGGGTCTGACCCCGCTTGCGGGTGTAGCGTTGCGCGCATCGTGACCAGGCACCTCGAGACGCCGGACGGGCGCGGGGTAGTGCTGCAAGTCGTCGGCGCCGGCCTCCCCCGCACCGGGACGAACTCGCTCAAGCTCGCGCTCGAGCGCCTGACCGGCGGCCGCTGCTACCACATGCGCGAGGTGTCGGAGACCCCGGGCGCCGCCGAGGCCTGGAAGGCCGCCGCCGAGGGGCGGCCGACGGACTGAGACGCCCTGCTGGCCGGATACGTCGCGGCGGTCGACTGGCCGGCGAGCGCGTTCTGGCGCGAGCTCGCCGCCGCCAGCCCGGACGCGCCCGTCGTGCTCTCGCAGCGGACGACGGCGGAGGAATGGTGGCGGAGCGTCGAGGCGACGGTCGCGGTCGCGCTCGCCCGCGCGATCGACGACCCAATCATCGCCCGGGGCCGCGAGATGGGGCGCGCGATCGCGCACCGCTTCTGCCCGGAGTGGCCCGACGCGGCGGCGGCGCAGGCCGCCTACGAGCGCCACAACGCCGAGGTGCGGGCGACGATCGCGCCCGGGCGGCTCTTCGAGTGGCGCCCCGCCGACGGGTGGGAGCCCCTGTGCGCCGCGCTGGGCGTGCCCGTGCCGGACGAGCCGTTCCCGCGCACGAACGACGCGGCCGGCTTCCGCACACTGGCGCGCCTCGACGATCCAGCCTGATCGACGCACCGCGGCGCCCGCATAGGTACCGTCGGATCTCCCCCCGGCTCCGACACCATGACCCTGGGAGGCCCCATGAGCAGCGGCTACGCCCTGGCGCACCTCGATCAGATCACGGAGATGTCCGACGGCCGCCAGCCCTGGCGACCCGTGCGCCACCACTTCGGCATCACGTCCTTCGGCGCCAACACGTGGACCGGCCACCAGGCCGGCGACCGGATCATCAACGAGCACGACGAGGAGGGCGACAACGAGGAGCTCTACTTCGTCCACCGGGGGCGGGCTCGCTTCGAGCTCGACGGAGAGACGGTGGACGCCCCCGAGGGCACCTTCGTCTTCGCGCAGCCCGGCGTGAAGCGCACGGCGTTCGCCGAGGAGGCGGAGACCACCGTCCTGGCGCTCGGCGGGACGCCCGGGCAGGCGTACGAGCCGGACGGCTGGGAGCTGTGGGCGCCGGTCGGGCCCCTCTACCAGGAGGGCAGGTACGAGGAGGCTGCGGACATGGCGCGCGGCATCGTCGAGGCCCATCCCGAGTACCCGGCGCTGCTCTACAACCTCGCCTGCTGCGAGAGCCTGGCCGGCCGCAGGGACGACGCCGTCCGCCACCTGCGATCGGCGATCGAGTGCTCCGCCCAGCTGCGTCGGCTGGCCGTCGAGGACGACGACGTGGCGGCGATTCGCGACGACCCCGCGATCAGGGAGCTGCTCGGGTAGCCATGGAGCAGCTGCGGGAGGGGATCTGGCGCTGGGAGGCCCGGCATCCGAGCTGGTCGGAAGACGACGGCGGGCCGGACGGCTGGGGGCCGGAGGTCGCGTCGTACGCGATCGAGGCGGGCGGGCGCCTGCTGCTGGTCGACCCGCTGGCCGTACCCGCGCACGCGGAGCAGCTCGCCTCCGGCCGCGACACGGCGATCGTGCTCACGTGCCCCTGGCACGAGCGCGACGCGCGCGCCCTCGGCGAGCGGCTCGGCCTGCCGATCTACGTCCCTCCACCCGACGACGGCGAGGGGGAGCCGACACCGGGGACGGTGTACGCCGCCGGCGAGGTGCTGCCCGGCGGCGTACAGGCCTTCCCCGGCATCGAGCCGAACGACCTCGTGCTGTGGATCGAGGAACGGCGCGCGCTCGTCCTCGGCGACACGCTGGTCGACCGCGGCGAGGGGCTCGAGATCCCGCTCACCTGGCTCCGCGCCGTGACGCTCGCCGAGGTGCTCGCCACGCTTCGGCCGCTGCTCGACCTGCCCGTCGAGCTCGTGCTCCCGACGCACGGCCCGCCCGCCGACCGGGCGGCGCTCGTGCGCGCGATCTCGTAACGGTCAGTCCGCCCCGCGCCGTCCGCCCCGGCATCGTGACGGGCTACCCTGGCGCCGTGCCGACCGCGCTCTTCCACGCCCCGTCGCACGAGCCGCTCGCGGGGGGCGGGTGGAGCGAGCCGGCCGCCAGGGCGGCCGTGGCGGCGATCGCCGCGGACGCGGAGGAGGCGTTTCACCCCGGGACGCTGTGGCCGGCCCACCCGCTGGACGAGGCGGAAGGGGAGCTGCGCTCACCGGTCGGCCTCTACCTGGGCGCCGCCGGCGTCGTCTGGGCGCTCGACGTCCTCGCCGAGGCCGGGCTCACGGCGCCCGCGCGCGACTGGGCCGCCGTCGCCGCCGGGCTGCCCGACCGCTACCTCGCGACGCCGGACGTGCCGCAGCTGACCGCCGGCCGCCCCGTCCCCTCCCTGCTCCTCGGCGAGTCCGGCGTCCTGCTCGTCGCCCACCGGCTGGCGCCCGTGCCGGAGCACGTCGAGCGCATGCTCGCGTGCGTCCGCGCGAACGTCCGTAACCCGACCCGCGAGCTCCTGTGGGGCTCGCCGGGGACGGCCCTCGCCGCCCAGCTCATGCTCGAGCGGACCGGCGACGAGCGGCTCGCCGGCGCCTGGCGCGAGTCCGTGGACTGGCTCTGGGAGGAGTGGCACGACGGGCTCTGGCTGCAGGACATGTACGGGACGATGCGCCGGTACGTCGGTGCCGGGCACGGGTTCGCGAGCAACGTGCACGTGCTTGCGCGGGGCGACCTGCTCGACGCCGGGCGCCGGCGCGAGCTCGTACGGCGCTCGCTCGAGACCCTGCGCGCCCACATCGTCCGCGACGGCGACCTGGCCCAGTGGCGGCCGACCGACGCGCCGGTTGGGCCCGACGTGACGATCCGAACGCAGTGGTGCCACGGCGCGCCCGGGATCGTGACGTCGGTCGGCTCGATCGCCCGCGACGACGACGAGCTGACCGGGATGCTCGTCGCCGGCGGCGAGCTCACCTGGACGGCGGGGCCGCTGGTCAAGGGCCCCGGCCTCTGCCACGGCACGGCCGGGAACGGCTACGCGTTCCTGAAGCTGCTCGAGCGCACCGGCGACGAGCGCTGGCTGGAGCGGGCGCGGGCCTTCGCGATGCACGCGGCCGCGCAGGTCGAGCGGGCCCGGGCCGAGCACGGCCGCGGGCGCTACTCGCTGTGGACGGGCGATGTGGGCGCCGCCTGCTTCCTCGCGAGCTGCATCAGCGCGGATCCCGCGATGCCGGTGCTCGACCGGCTCTAGATGATTGATCGGTAAGTCCGTGATGTCCTGGGCGGCTGCGAACCAAGCAGCGCAAGGACGCAGGGAGCGCGCATAGTCGGCCTATGACCGATCAATCATCTAGGCCGCCGGCCGCTCGAGCGGGGCCCGGCCCCGGGCTCAGCCGGGAAGGGCGGCTTCGAGCCGGTCGAGGAACGGCACCTGGGCCTCCTTCAGCCGCGATCGCGCCTCCGCGAGGCCGAACCACTCGACCCGGTCGATCTCGGGGAACGCCCGCATCCGGCCCGACCGCGGCGGCCACTCCATCTCGTAGGTGTTGCTGACGGCGGCGGCCGAGTCGAGGTCGCCCTCGACCGCCCAGCCCCACACCACCTTGCCCGACTTCTGCCGGATCCGGCCCAGGTCGATCAGCGGGCCGTCCGGGACGTCGTGCCCGGTCTCCTCGGCGAACTCGCGCCGGGCGACGGCGGCGAGCTCCTCGCCCGGCTCGACCTCGCCCTTCGGGATCGTCCAGTGGCCGTGATCCTTCTTCGCCCAGTAGGGGCCGCCGTTGTGGGCCAGGAGCACCTCGACGGCGCCCTCACGGCCCCGCCAGAGCAGGATGCCCGCGCTCGTCCGTCCCGACGTGTCCTTCGCCATCGACAGCCTGAATCTACCAGCACGAAACCCGTACACTGAGCCATGATCGCTTGCCCGCACTGCGGCCGCGAGAACCCCGCCGGCGCGCGCTTCTGCAACTCGTGCGGCGCGGTCCTCGGCGACCGGGACGCGGCCCGCGAGGTGCGCAAGACCGTCACCGTGCTGTTCTGCGACGTGGTCGGGTCGACCGAGCTCGCGTCCCGCTCCGACCCCGAGGTGATGCGGGGTGTGATGGCCCGGTTCTACGCCGCCGTCCGGGAGCCGGTCGAGCGCCACGGCGGCAC
>JAICJC010000069.1 GCA_025928655.1 Thermoleophilia bacterium
ACAGAAACGCGCTCGCTGGTCGTGCCCCGGGTCACTCGGATCCCGACTTGCCTGCAAACCCGCGCTTCCAGCCGCGCCTTCAAAACCGGCAGGCCGTGGTAGCCCCACGGTTGGTAGGTTCGACTCCTGCGCCGCTCCGCTCCAGAAACTCCTGCAAATACCAAACTTTCTGAACTCGGGACGATTCCGCGGGCCGGGCGAACGCGCGGCGATCATCGGTCGAAGTTCGTTAGACAGTCGTTAGATGGCGCCGAAAATCACGAGCGCACGCAGCCATCTGCAAAGAAGATTTCCGGCGGAAGCGCCAGAATCACCACTCGCCGCGACGGCGAACCCTACGGTCGCGGCGTGGCAGACGACGTCCTCACCGAGCAGGAAGCCCGGGACTACCTAAAGCTCTCCGCCGAGCAGTTCGCCGAAATCCAGGCCGGCCCACGCCCGATCCCCACACTCGAGGTGCTGCCCGGCGTCCGCCGATACCGGCTCGTTGATCTCAAACGGTGGCTGGACGACGCAATGACGGGGTTCTCACAGACCTCGCCTGCCGAGCCACGCGCGGCGGCATCGCTCGCTGCGTCGACGGGCGAGGCGCCGGCCGATCTGCCCTGGGTCGGCGACGTGGTTCGAGAAGCGATCGCACCGCTTCGCACCTACCCCCAGGCGCGCCAGCCGTGGATGCGCCGCTAACTGAAGCAAAGGAGCATTCCATGACCACCACGAAACAGCACCGAGCGCGCGGCACCGGCTCGATCCAGACCAAGACGACGGCTGCCGGCGACACTCGGTTCTACCCCGTCTGGCGCGGCGTCTGGTACCCGGCGGTGGAAAGCGAAGAAGCCGCTGAGCAGGCGCTCGAGAACCTGATTAGTGCGAACCGCGGCGGCGAGGGGGGCGCCGGCGATGCACCCTCGCCCACATCCGCGGGTCGTCCGCCCATTGGCGGGACGGTCGAGGTGGCCGGCATGCGCGTTCATGTCGTGCGGTACGAGACCTTCTGCCGGTCGAACTACCTTCCCAGCCTCGATCCCGTGCGCTACGGCCGGCCAGCCGGCATTCTGCAGCGCCCCGGTGCCGACTCCTGGAACGAGGAGCGGATCGGCGTCATCGAAAACGTCCTGATCCCGTGTCTGGGGCCGATGCTCACCTACCAGATCCAAGCGCTCGATGTGTTGGAGGTGATGCAGGGGCGGATCGAAGGATACGCGCCCACGCGGGAGGGCAGCCGCTGTCACGATCATGTGTCCATCAAGCGGGCTACGAACGAAGTGAATGTCCTCAGCCAGACCTTCCAGGACATGCTGATCGCTTCGTGTGCGCTTCACAACCCGGTCACCGCCGCGCGCACGTACGCGCACCGACTCTGGCACCACGACCCCCGAAAACGGCCTGCGCTGAAGCCGCGCGAGCTCGCCGGGTTGGTGAACTGTACGCAGGAGCATCATCAGGCGATGATGGATCTTCTCGGCGCCTACGGGCCCCGGCCGGGCGAGGTGATCGCCCTTCCGATCCGAAACTACGACCCCGAGGCCGGCTTCATCACGATCGACTGTTCACGGAGCCGCGGCCAGGTCGGGCCCACGAAGACCGGAAGCAGTCGGCGCACGATCCGAGTGTGCGAGGACATGAACCGCAGGCTTCGCCGCGCACTCCAACGCGCTCGGCAGGTACCGAACCGCGAGCAGGTGCTCTTTCCCGGCTCTGCGGGCGGCTACATCGACCCCAGCCACTGGCGGGAATCGGTCTTCCAGCCAGCGGTGAAGCGTGCCGTCGCTCAGGGATTGATCCCTGAGGAGATCGGCGCGCTCCTCGTTCCCCACGCGCTTCGGCATACAGCGGCGCACAACATGCTGCTCCACCAGGGTAAGGAAATGACTCAGGTTATGGCGATCCTCGGGCATACCAGCATCAACATCACAGTCTCGCTGTATGGCCACGTCAAGCCCATTACTGGCTAAGCCACTGTTGTGATCTGACCGGCCCTCGCCGTGTGTGCGCGCCGCCTCGACCCCACCTGTAGCACCCGCGATATGGCCGCCCCTTGTCTGTCCGTAATGAAGGCGCGCGGAGCGGGCCGCGTCCCGTCAAGTGGTGTATGAGGATGGTGGGTCATCCTCGGGAGATGGTTATGCAGCGATCACGTCGACGACCTCCGGGGTGGTGGGTTCTACGAGTCGGCGGGTGGCGGTGATGACGTCGAGGGAGAGGTAGCGGCGTTCGGCGGTCAGCCACTCCTCGTGTTGCTCGGCGAGCACGGCGCCGACCAGGCGGATCACGGATGGGCGGTCGGGAAAGATGGAGACGACGTCGGTGCGGCGGCGGATCTCCTTGTTGAGCCGCTCCAGCGGGTTCGTCGACCAGATCTGACGCCACACTGCTTTCGGGTAGGCGGCAAAGCTGAGCAGATCCGGTTGGGCATCCTCGAGTAGTGCCGCGGCGGCGGGGAAGCGCTCCTCCAGTTGTGCGATCACCCGCTGATACTGCTCGTCGACCTGGTCGTGATCGGGCTGGGCGTAGATCGACCGCACCAGTGTCGCGACCGCGGGCTGGGCCTGCTTGGGCACTCTGGTGAGCAGGTTGCGCATGAAGTGGGTGCGACACCGCTGCCACGAGGCGCCGGGCAGTGTGGAGCGGATCGCGTCGACCAGGCCGGGGTGCGAGTCGCTGGTGACCAGTTGCACGCCGGTCAGGCCGCGGGCGACCAGGCCGCGCAGGAAGCCCAGCCAGGCGGCGCCGTCTTCTTGTGTGACGATGTCCAGGCCGAGGCTCTCGCGCACGCCCTCGGCGTTCACCGCGGTGGCGTGACAGATGCAGGTGTTGCAGATCCGTCCGCCCTCTCTGACCTTCACGACCAGGGTGTCGAGCATCAGGTACGGGTACGGCCCCGCGTCGAGCGGGCGGGTGCGGAAGCCCTCCACCAGCTCGTCCAGCTCGTCCAGCTCGCCGGCGAGGCGGCTGACCTGGCTCTTGGGGATCCCGTGGATGCCGAGCTGGCGCACGACCTTGTCGACGCGGCGCGTCGACACGCCGGCCAGATATAGGTCGGCGACCACCGAGACCAGTGCTCGTTCTGAGCGGCTGCGCGGCTCGAGTAGCCAGTGCGGGTAGTAGCTGCCCTCACGCAGCTTCGGGATCAGAAGCGGGATCGTGCCCACCCGCGTGTCCCACCGCCGCTCGCGATACCCGTTTCGGCTGTTCGTCCGATCGGGGCTGCGCTCGCCATACTCGGCACCGCACACGGCGTCGACCTCGGCGCTCATCAACGCCTGGACGACGCCGCTGACCAGCTCACGCAAAAGGTCGCCGTCTGCGTCGACCAACTGCTTGCGGATCACGTCCATCCCAGGCATCGTGGACTCGGCCATCGGGAGCTCCTCCTTCTTCAACGTCTTGCAGGACATGAAGAGGATGACCCCGATGGCCGCGACGCGTCCAGCGACCCTACGGGCCGCCCGCCGCAGCTCCGCCAGCTATCTACGAGCGCTGCGCTGCGGCGGAAACCCCGCCTCGTACACCACATGCCGGGACACTAAGGCGCTCTCCTCAAAGCGGGCGCTCTCGCTGGCACGTTGAGGAATCTTGGCCCGCGGCCGGTCTCGACGTCCCAATCGTGTCGAGACCGGCCGTTTCATCACGGTCCGCGATGCCCCTACCCGGTCAGAGCGACCGAGGGCGCTGCGCCCGACACCGAGCGCAGGAACAGCGCGGCGGATGCGCATGCCTGAGGAGCTCCGAGGCGTGGCGTGCTGTGATCGATCGAGCGTTCCGCCGTGGAGCGCACTCCATGACGATCACCCGCACCCCACCATCCTCGAGAACATCCGCGAGGTGCTCCATCATCACGGCCAACGCATCCTTGCTGGCCGAGGTAGTTGCCCACAATGGGCCATTCATCGGAAACACGGGTACTCCTTTCGGCTGAGGTTGTGCACAGGACTCCGTGCACCTCAGCCTCTCCCGACCTTAGGCCAAACGGCCGGCCCGCAAGAATGCTTTCACCCGTTTGGACGTCCGTCCTGGATCCGACTGCCGGTCGGCGCGGAGCCGCGCGTCGCTCGTTCTCTCCGAACACGGTGACCACAGCGACGCTGCCCACCTCGGGGAGTCGATTCGGTTGGGTCGGCGTCACTCCATGTAAACGTCCAACGCCTCCCATGTGCGCTCGAGCCGGTCGAACCGTGCTCGAAGCTCCGTTCGTGTGAGGTGGGCGATCGCCGCGGCGAGGGTGTTGAGGAGGCTGGCGGCGGCGGTGTAGGAGTCGAGCACGTCGCCGGCCCCGCGCATGTGCAGGACGATGACGTGGCGAACACGCTCGGGGAGTGGGAGGGTGGGCGAGTTCGTGACGACGATCACTTCCGCGTTGGCTTGGCACGCGTGTTCGATGATGTCGCGCATCTCGTGCCGGAGTCGGCGCAGGTGGAAGGCGATCACGACCGACCCCGCGCGCATCTCCGAGAGTTGAGTCGGTGTCTGGGCGGGCGCTGCCCCGATTACCTCCACTTGGTCGCGAATCCAGCGGAAGAGGCTCGCGGCGCTCATGCAAAGGCCGTGCGTGATCTCACCGCCGGCGAAGTAGACCGCGCGCTGCGGATCTGCGAGCAGTTTGGCGATCGCCTCGAACTCTCCCGCGGTGAGGTTCTGGTAGGTGCGGCTGAGGTTTTCGATGTCGGCGTCGAGTCCTCGGCGAAGCCAGTCACGCCGTGGTCGTCGCTCGGGTTGCACCAAGCGGTCGATTGCCCGTGACCAGTCGCCTTCGAGCGATGTCCGAACGCGCTGTTGGAGGTCGGCGAAGCCTGCGAAGCCGGCCTTGGTTGCGAACCGGATGACGGTGGGCGGACTGGTATTGGATTCGGTTGCGATTCGAGCGACCGTGTCGAACGCGATTCGTGGATAGGCTTGCAGGCAGACGTCTGCGACCCGTCGCTCGCTGGGCGTGAACTGGGCCGACGCGGCCAGGATTTGCTCGCGGACGTCCATCGCTAGCAGCGTTCGAACGCCCGCCTCACTTCCCACTCGGAGACCGCTTGGCGTGCGGCGGTCAACTCAGCGGACACCAGCCGGGCGATGTGGTCATGTACATCCCCACCGAAAGCCGCGGGCGCTACGTCGCTATCGCGGTACCGGACGAGCGCCTCCGTAAGATCCCTCGGAAGCAGCGCGGCGCATGTATCACCGTACGCGTTTCCGCTGGTCTCTGCCGACAAGTCGAGCTCCTCGTCGATCCCAGCCAGTCCGGCTGCCGTAATCGCTGCGAAGCTCCAGTACGGGTTGAGATCCGCGCCCGGCATGCGGCATTCGATGCGGAAGCTCTGGTCATGGCCGACCAAGCGAAAGCAGGTCGTGCGGTTGTCGTATCCCCAACTTGTATTGGTCGGCGCGAACGAGCCGTCGCGGAGTCGTTTGTAGGAGTTTGCGTACTGGGCGTGCATGACCATCAGCTCGGGTGTGTAGCGGACGAGGCCAGCGAGGAACATGCGGCCGGTCTCCGATAGACCGCCGCTTGCCGCGTCCCAGAGGATTGACCGTCCCGCGGGGTCTAGGAGGGACAGGTGAACGTGACCGCTTGACCCAGCTCGCTGGCTGTCGGCTTTGGCCATGAAGGTGACGGCACGCCCTTCCTGTTGCGCCAGCGCTTTGAGCGCGTGCTTGTAGAGCACGGCACGGTCGGCGGCGGTTTGCATCCAGCAGTGCCGCAGGGTTATCTCATGCTGTCCTTCACCGCCCTCGCCTTGGGATAGGGCCACTTCGACGCCTAGCTCGGGGAGCAGCCGTCGGGTGAGGCCGATGAATGGCTCGTCGGCTCCCGCCTGCAGCAGGTCGTTGTCCTGGTTTCGGTAGTGCGATGGTGTGAGTTTGCGGTAGTCCTTGGCGTGCGCGGAGGCGTAGGTCTCGTCGAAGAGCCAGAACTCCAGTTCGACCGCGCACACCAGCACGATCCCGCGCGTTTGCGCGCGCTTGACCTGGGCGGCCAGGATTTGGCGCGACGCCATCGCCGCTGCCCGGCCGTCGGCCAGCACGGGATCGCACAGGACGATCGCCGACGAGGGATCCCAGGGAAGCACGCGTAGCGTCTCGAGATCGGGAAGGAGGGTGCAGTTTCGCCAGCCCGTGTGCCACCCGGTCACCGAAAACCCGTCTTGTGGCTCGTTCTCAAGCCAGGTGACGAGGAAGTAGTCGGGCATCGGCATCCCGCGGTCCTTCACGTCATGGAAGGTCTCGATAGGAAGCCGTTTTCCCATCAGCCGGCCGATGTTGTCGGGCACCGCCATCATCACGGTGGACACCCCGTCAAGCTTCCGGCCCGTGATCTCGGCCTGGCCGGGCGCCGGTGTCATGAAAGCTCGGCGCCGTCGATCACAAGCGATGCGCCGCTCATGTACGCCGCCTCGTCGGAGCACAGAAAGGCCGCGAGCGCCGCCACCTCCGCTGGTTTGCCGAAGCGGCCGATCGGGATTGCGTCTCGCAACCGATCCGGGTCATCGGCGGTCGTGCGGAGCATGCTGGTCTCGATGGATCCTGGGCAGATGGCGTTGGCGCGGATGCCTCGAGGCGCCTGCTCTTGGGCGAGCGATTCCATGAGCCCAATCACGGCGAACTTGGACGCAGCGTAGGCGCCCCACCCCGCCGCGCCCTTGCGGCCCGCTTGGGAGGCGAGAAAGACGATCGATCCTTGTCGCATGATCCGAACCGCCGCTCGCGCGCACAGAAACGATCCGGTGGCGTTCACGGCCAGGACGCGCTCCCATTCCGCCGTCGGGGTCTCGTCGATCGCACCGCGTGCGGCGACGCCGTGGGCGAGCACGACCGCCGTCACATCGCCCCGATGGGCCGCTCGGTCAAAGAGCGCCTGGACGTGGCGCTCACTCGTGACGTCGCAGCCCGTCTCCACGTCTCCCGCCTCAACCAGATAGCCGTCGCGGACGAACCGCTCGGCGATGGCGGAGCCGATCCCTCCACTGGATCCGGTGACGACGCACACCGGGGTCATACGTCGGCCTGGTATGCCTCGATCGGCTCCTTGAAGTACGTGGTCTGGCCGAGCGCGCGAGCGATCAGGAGCAGGACGACACCCAGCGCGAGCATCACGTAGAGGTAGTGCATGATCGAACTGTTCCAGCCCCCAAGGCCGGGCACCGACTTCCAGACGACCCAGATCAAGAATCCGGCTGAGGCCAGCGGGATAATGGCCAACTCGAGCAGGTTCCGCGCGCTGGTGGCGGCCAGCTTTCGGTAGTAGACGCTCATCGCGAGGCCGGTTGCCGCGTAGAAGACGGCGAAGCAGAGGCCGACGCTTCCGATCACCTTGTCGAACGAGTCCTGGATCGACGATGACCCGAGCAGGTAGAGCCAGAGCACGCCGAGCGCCAGGCCTGCGAAGAGCAGCGTCGCGATGTACGGCGTTCGGTGTACCGGATGGCTTCGCCCGAGCGCGGGCGGGAGCACTTTGTCGTCGCCCATCGCAAAGGCGATTCTCGCGCCGGAGACCATCGCCGTCTGGGTCGCACCGACGATCGACAGCATGACGGCTAGGATCATCACCTTGTCCCATGGCGATCCGGCGAGTTGTTTGGCGATGTAGGCAAGCGCGTTATCACCGTTTGCCTGCAGCGCGCCCGGCTTGACCGCGCCCTGGTAGGCGAAGGTGAGGAAGCTGTACATGATCCCAAGCGTGATCACCCCGATCACGACCGCGCGGCCGGGATTAACCCGCGCGTCGGTCGTCTCCTCGTTCACGTAGATCGAGGTGTCCCAACCCGAGAACATGTAGACCGCGATCAGGATCCCGTTCACCAAGCCGGTCGTCCCGCCCAGCGTATGCCACGAGAACCAGCTCCAATCAAATGCCACGGAGTTCGAGTTCCCGCCGAATACGGCAATGAGCGCGACGATGCCAAAGACGGTGATCACGGTGTATTCAATTCCGGCGAACAGCCACTGGAGGCGGGCGGTCGCGTGGATTCCCACGTAGGCGATCACGGTGACAACGACCAGCCAGACGGATGCGGACACGGCCGCGCCGACGCTGGAGTTGGCCTGGCTTGGCCAGATCACCTGCAGCACGTACGGTCCGATGGGAAGGACGTCGGAGATCGTGCCGAGGAAGTAGCCGAGCAGCATCACCCAGCCGACCATGAACCCGAAGTACGGTGAGATCGCTCGACCCGCCCAGAGGTAGGAGCCGCCGCAGTTGACGTGCCACTGGTTCAGCCGCCGGTAGGCAAGTGCGATCCCGAGCATGGGCAGGAAACAGACCAGGATCGCGATCGGGCCGGCGTAGGAGGAGGCAGCGACGATTGCCGCCAACGTGAGCGCGATGGACGCCGTCGGCCCCGAGGATGCCATTCCGATGATAATCGCGTCCTTGAGGCCGATCGCGTTTGCCCGCAGACGCCCCCGGTGCTCTTGAGCCCCCGTGTCGGCCGCGGGAGAACTGCCTAGCCCGGTCTGGGACTCCATCTCCGCCCTCCTGTAATGGACGCTAGGGTTGTGCTAGGTTCGGAACATACATTCCCGGCGGGCGGAGGTCAACGTGCTCGATCTGGAGGTCGCGTACCGGTCGATGGTACGGATGCGGGCGGTCGAGGAAGCGGTGCAACTGGGCGTCATTTCCGGTGAAATTCACGGCGAGATGCACGTCGGAATCGGGCAGGAGGCGATTGCGGCCGGCATCGAGCCGCTGCTCACCGACGACGACGCGGTCGTCTCGACACATCGCCCGCACTTACATGCCCTCGTCCACAGGGTGAACCCCGTCGCCATGCTGGCCGAGCTGTTCGAGCGCGACGGCGGCCTGTGCCATGGCAAGGGCGGTCACATGCACCTGTTCTCGCCCGATCGCGACTTCATGTGCACCGGGATCGTGGGGGCCTCGGTTCCGATCGCGCTCGGCTACGCGTTCGCCCGCCACTACCGAGAGCGTGCTGGCCTCGCGGTGGCTGTCCTGGGCGACGGCGCCGCGAACATTGGCGCGTTCGCGGAGTCGCTCAACCTCGCGGCGCTGTGGCGACTCCCGGTCGTGTTCCTGTGCGAAGACAACGGCTATGGGATCTCGGTCGCCCGCGACGCCGCCACCGCCGGCGCCATCGAGCGACGCGGTGAGCCCTATGGCATCCCCGGCCGACGCGTCGACGGAACCGACGTGACCGCCGTCTACGACGCGGCCGAGCAGGCGTTCGGCCAAGCACGCGCCGGCCAGCCAGCCCTCTTGGTCTGCGACTGCTACCGGTGGAGCGGCCACTACGAGGGCGACACTGACCACTATCGCGCCCAGGCAGAGAAGGACGCCGCGATGACCGCGGAGCGCGACCCGATCCAGCGCTTGCGAGCCCGCCTGATCGCCGGCCGAGCGAATGAGGATGAGCTGACCGAGGCCGAGGCAGCCGAGCGTGCCCGGGTGGCGGAGTGGGTGGCCGAGGCCCGCGCTAAGCCGTCGCCGAACCCCGCCGACGCGCTCTCGGGGGTGTTCGTATGAGCACCGCCACCAACCCCGCGCTGCAACTGAACATGTCCCAGCTGCTCTCGCGCGCGTTGGAAGCCGAGATGGGGCGGGACGATCGGATCGTGGTCTTTGGCGAGGACGTGGGCGGGCTGGGTGGCGTCTTCGGCGCCACTCGAAACCTGCAGCGGCGCTTCGGCGAGCGCCGCGTGCGCGACACGCCGATCTCTGAGATGGCGTTCACCGGGCTTGCGGTCGGCGCGGCACAGGCGGGCCTTCGGCCGGTCGTGGAGCTGATGTTCGTTGACTTCATCGGTGTCTGCCTCGACCAGGTATATAACCAGGCGGCCAAGAACGCGTACATGTCCGGCGGCGCCGTCAGCGTGCCACTGGTGCTTCGCACCGCGGTCGGCTTGATCGGCGCCGCCGCCCAGCACTCGCAGGTGCTCTCCGCCACCTTCGCCCACCTCCCAGGGCTCAAGGTCGTGATGCCGGGAACGCCCGGCGACGGGCCTGGTCTGCTGCTCTCGGCAATCCGCGACGAGAACCCGGTCGTCTTTCTGGAGCACAAGCTCTTGCTCAAGCAGCGCGCCGGCACCGCGCGCCACCCCGGCGCGATCGATGCCCTCGACCAGCCGATCCCGCTCGGCCAGGCGGCGACCGTCCGTTCCGGCGGCGATCTGACCATCGCCACGGCCGGGTGGGCGGTGCAGCAGTCGCTGGAGGCGGCGAGCGTCCTGGCCGATGACGGCATCGAGGCCGAGGTCGTCGACCTGCGGAGCCTTGTACCGCTGGATCGCGAGACGCTCACCTCGTCCGCCGCGCGTACCGGCCGGCTGCTCGTCGTCGATGAGGACTACCTCTCGTACGGGATGAGCGGCGAGCTGATCGCCGTCGTCTGCGAGGAGCTTTGGGAGCATCGGCCTCGCGTCGCTCGCCACGCACTTCCCGACGTCCCCATCCCCGCCTCGCGACCGCTCGAGGAAGCCGTGATGCCAAACCCGCGGACGATCGCGGAAGCGGCCCGCCGACTCGTCCTCGCATGAGCGTCGCCGGCCTCGATCACGTGTCGGTCACGGTCGGCGATCTCGGCCGGTCGCTTCGGTTCTACCACGAGCTGCTCGGCCTTTCCCTGCTCGGTCGGGGCGAAATCACAGCCCCCCACCTCGACCGGATCATTGGGCTCAACCAACCGGTCACGCTGCGGTGGGCCGAGCTCGACCTCGGAAACGGGCAGATCCTCGAACTCTTCCAGTACGTTGAGCCGAAGGGCGAACCCCTCGTGCAACGCACAGCCGACCCCGGAAGCAGCCACTTCGCCCTGAGAGTCGATGACATCCACCAACTCCACGCGCGGCTCACGGAGAGCGGCGTCACTTGCCGCTCGCGGCCGGTGCAGATCCCGTCGGGCGACTGGGCGGGCGCCCGGGCGGTGTACGTGCTCGACCCCGACGGCGCAACGGTGGAACTCGTCCAGGATGCACCCGCGCGGCCCAGTCGCGAGACGCCGTCAGCCCACTGACCCAGGCGACCACAGTCTACGCGGGCGTTTGACGAGGCCGCAGGCTTACGGTGGTTCCGTGAGCGTCCACGTCATCGCGACCTGGCCGAACGCCGACCTGCTGGGCCAGCTCGGTTCCTCGCCGCCCCAGCACTCGATGCTGGTCCGGTCGCCAGGCCGCCGGGGCGCACTCGGTAGACGCCCGGGCTTAGGGCTGCGAAGCAGAGGATCTTCGCGTCGGGCCGTCTTGCCCACAGTGCGCGGGCTGGGTGAGTCAGACGCGGTGGGGGTCGGCGGGCATGGGAACCGCAGCACCGCTTGAACTCCGCCGCTTTGCAGCTTGCTGAACGTCGCCTGCGCCATGCGTCGCATGATTGGCAGTCCAAAGCGGGCAGGTGTGGGACTGGTGGTCGCCACGCCCACTCCGTGATCACTGATCGTGACCACGAGCGATTCATCTTCGACAGTAGCGGAGAGCTCGACGATGCCCGCGTGGTCGGGGTAGGCGTGGCGGACGACGTTGGCGACGGCTTCGGTGACGGTGAGGCCAACGGCCTCGACGATGTCAGGCGCCTCAGGGCAATAGCGTCGGGCGAACTCGATCAGCAGGTGACGTGCTTTGGGGACGGCATGCGGGGTCGCCGCGAGGGTTTCGCGCAACGCGCGCTGCTCCGACTGCATTGTCTGCCGGTGCCCCGCGCTCGCGCTGACCCAAATCCCTACGACGCCAACGGGTTCGTGGTGTCGTCAACTGGCCCCTCGGCGCGTTCGATGAGGCGGCCGTCGGCCAGCCGACGGGCGAGATCGGCGAGCTTCTCGTTTCGTCGCTGCGACAGCTCGACGCGCCGCTGGAATGCCTCGCTGGGGGTGCACTGCTGGGCGTCTGCAGCCCCGCCGGATCAAGAGCCGCAACTCGCTGGCCCAATCATCATCGCAACGCGCCGCCAGGTGAGAACCAGCCGCCATGTGCCGGTGGAACACCTCCAAGCGGTGAGCGTCAGGCTCGCCGACGAGGCACAGGTCATCCGGAAGGCGCCCGGCGGCCTGGGGGTGTGCCCCGAGAGCCTTGAGTGGGCAGATCGACGGCGGCGGGCTGCGCGGCCTACAAGCGGTCGAGCACCCGGTCGGCGTGGCGATCCAACCATCGCTCGAGCTCCTTCACCGGCACCAGTCGCTTGCGGCCGATTCTGACTACCCGCAGGTCGGCCAGGATGTGCTCGTAGAAGAAGCTTCGTGAGACGCCGATCGCCTCCGCCGCCTCGTCGGCGGTGAATGCCAGCCGCTGCGTGGGGGGCACCGTACGCTCGGGCATGGGCCCACGCTACCACCCCGCACCGGCGCCGCCAGCGACCCCGCGGGCGCGCCCGCCGCTGGCCCGGGGGAGGGTTGACTTCGTTAGACGGGTTGTTAGACTGCGAGGCGAGTTCCGCGTAACCATGCGGGATTCCGGCCTGTTTCGGTCGGTCTTCAAAACCGGCAGGCCGTGGTAGCTCCACGGTGGTAGGTTCGACTCCTGCTCATCATCGGCCGGCCGCTGGTCACGCCGACGACGGACCGCGAGCTGTCCGTGCACCGCGAGGTCTTGACGGTCGCAGCTTCGCAGAGGTCGCGGTGGTGCTGCCGGCCGCGTTGGTGGGCTGTCGCGGCGACCCGCACCGTGTGGCTCTTTTCGGTGCGGCTCAGCGTGTAGGTCCAGCCAGTGGCGCCGGGCGGACGGAGATCGGAAGAGCTGGCCGCCCGAGCCCCGTATCACCGATCTTGTTTGGCGTGGCCGTGGTGGCCTGACTTGCCGTGGGTGCCTGAGCTGCCGTGGGGACCGGACTTGCCGTGCGTGCCCGAGCTGCTGTGCGTGCCTGAGTCGCCGTGGGTGCCTGAGTCACCGTGGGTGCCTGAGTCACCGTGGGTGCCGGACTTGCCGTGGGTGCCGGACTTGCCGTGCGTGGCCGACGCCTGGCCGCTCTTGTGGCCGTTTGCGTTCGTGGTGTCTGAGGCGGGGGTGCTATCGGAGGTGGTGGCGGTGTCGCCGCTCCAGCCTTTGTGCAGCCCGCAGTTGGCGTGGCCCTGCTTGTTGTAATGCACCCCGTTATGCTGGCAGCGCTGGGTGTCGGTGCCGGTGGCGATGCCCGCGCCGGTAGTCGGATAGATGACGTCGCGAACGGTGGGGCTGACCCCCGCCACGTGCGCCAGCGCAGTGCCTGTGAGAAGCGCTCCACCCAGTAGCGGTACAGCGATCAGTATTCGATCCAGACGCATTGTTCAGACCCCCTCGACGACGTCGGCTAGGCAAGTGGTATCGGCATGGATCGGCGGCGCGCTCGTCCCTCGTGTGGGGGGTTGTTGCCGCCGCGATCGCCGTCGGACTTGTGCGGGGCGGATTCTTCGCCACAGGTCAGTACGCGTTTGCCGGCGTGGGAGCCGTTGGGGTCGTGTTGCTCGTCGCCGGGGTCGGAGGCTGGGAGCCGCAGATGCTCGCGGATCCGGTACTGGCCGGCCTGATCTTGATGGCGCTCGCGAATGTCGTCGCCGGAGGGGCGTCGGGCAGCTCGGACGCGGTCGCGCCGACGTTGGCGGTATGCGCCTGGCCGGTGCTCTACATTCTCGCCCGCCTGCCGCGGAGTTCGCCGACGCCGACGGCGCTCATCGTCGCCGTCTCGGCGACCAGTGCCCTTGCCGGCGCCGGTGCGCTTCTCCTGCACGCAAACCCCGACGCTGAACGGATCGCGGGCATCTGGCGCGCCGGCGGCACATTCGAATATCCCCCGGCGTTAGCAGTCGCGTGCGTTTGCGGACTGGCGTGTGTGCTCGGACTCGCTGCGAGCGGCGACATCCGCCGTACCACCGGTCTCGTCGTGGCCAGCCTGCTTTGCGTCGCCATCGCGCTCACGTATGACCGTGCGGCGGGGCTCATGGCGGTCGGCGTGTTATTGCTGTTCGGCCGCATGGTCGGCGGCCGCCAACTGCTCGTCGTCGCAGCCACAGCCATCCTTATCGCGATCGCGTCAGTGCTCGTGTTCGCCAGTCCCGGCCTGATTCAGATCGAGCGCCACCTCCGCCATGGCACCATCACATCACGCTCGGACTCGTGGTCAGACGCGTGGCGAGCGATACGCCGTCGCCCCATGCTCGGTTACGGCCCCGGGAGATATTCCACGATCTACGCGCATACCGAGGACACGACTCGCACCGGCCGCGCCCACGACACTGTTCTCGAACAGACGGTTGAGGCCGGGGTCGTCGCGGGACTCGGCGCCGCCGTCGTCACCATCGCCGGCTTTGCGAGGGCGCTCCCAACACTCCGTAGTCGCGACCCGCTCGCGCTCATATGGGCGTGCGTCGCCACCGTCATCATTACGTCGGGGATCTACGACTTCACCTGGTCCTTCGCGCCCCTCGCCGCGATCGGTCTCGTCGCCCTCGCCCGTCTCGCCACCCAAGATGGCACTCATCCCGCCAGATCCCTCTCGGAGATTCAATAGGTTCGACTCCTGCGCCGCTCCGCTCGGTCGTCAGGAGAGCGGCGTCGCCACGATGCGGGTGCCGGTTCCGGCGAGCCAGATCGCCCTGCCGCGGGCGGCGATGACGCCGTGTGGTGGGTGGGCGAGGGTGGCGACGATCCGGATCCTGTTGCTCTGGGTGTTGAGGACCCGGATCGTGCTTCCGACCGCGTAGACGATCCAGCGCTCGTAGACGGCGAGTGTGGGCGCGGCTTCGGTCGAGATCGCCCGGGACGTCGTGCGAAGTCCGGTGGATGCGGAGAAGCGGTCAAGACGAAGGCCGTTGACCCCGACCATCACGACGATCTGGTCGCCGCTCATGGCGAGAGCTCTGATGACTCCCCTTTCCGGGATGGTCCGCTCCAGCGAGCGGGTGACGAGGTTCCAGATCTGGATCTCCGGTAAGGGCCCGGGGGGTCTGTTCACCGGCGGGTTGGACATGTCGTAGGGGACGAGCGCCAGGCGGCTCGTGGTGAGGCCGAGGGACGCGGCCGGCGGCGTCCCGACCAGCCTCTTCGGCCGGCCGTTCGGCAGCGCCAAGGTGTAGACACCGCCGCCGGTCAGGGTCTCCGTTCCGATGTCCGGGTTCCCCGGACAGGAGGTGGAGGTCCACTCGAGCTTCCCGTAGGCGGCCAGATTCCCGTTGGCCGCCAGTCCTCGGATGTCGTTGCCGCCGCAGCCGGAGAAAATGATCGATCGCTCGCGTCGATCCGGGCCCTCGCTGCCGTCCGCAGGTGTGTCACGAACTCGCTGGCGCAGCAGCCTCCAAAGTGGAGGAAGACCCGCGTGAACACGGTCGCCGATGCCCCCGCCGCCATTTCGCCGTAGGGGTCACCTTCGGATCGGGGCTTGCACCGGAAGACCGTCCGGACGGAATCGCCGCCCCATCGGCGGCTGCGGATGACCGCGTCGCACCTGGGGCCCCCTCGATAGGGGGCGGCCGAGTACGACCGCCACACGAGCGCCCGCGAGTTGGCGGCGATGGAGGTGATCCGCTTGCCGTGGACGAGGATCGTCCGGGGTCGATGCGAGGGCCCCGGCGGAAACGGACAGGAGGGCCGTCTCGAAGAGGACACAGAATGCCGCCACCCGGAACTTTGTAGCCATCGTCTCCATTATCCGGGCATGGGGCACCGTTTGCATCCGAAGGATCCCCCCGACGCGGCGCAAGACCCCCTCCGTAGCCTCGGAGCATTGGCTACTCGACAGGGAGCGAGGACACGATCGAACACGAGCTCCGCACCATCCGCGCGCCAGGGCTTTAGGCGCGCCTCGGCGGCGTCCAGGTGCTCACGGCTGCGGTCGAGCACCACGACGTGCGCGCCCTCGCGCAGGAAGCGATCGGCCGTCGCCTCCCCGATGCCGCTCGCGCCGCCGGTGACCAGGACTCGTTTGCCGGTGAAGCGGGTCATTCATCTCCAGTACGTCGGGCAGGACCCAGGATCGGGTCGTGCGTGGCATCGCGACCAAGGCATACGACGCGGCCATCCGGGTTTACGGCCGCGCGGCGTGGCTCGAACCTCGGCAGCTCAGGTCGAGGCCCGCGCCATTCGCCGCCTTGTCCGCTCGGAGCCGCCTGCCCAGCTGCTCGAGCGCGGCGCCGATCTGCGGTGACAGCTCGGCGTCGTTGTCGGCGCGGCCGGATCCGGTGGGCAGCGACCTGGCCTGGTCGTGGACATGTGCGATCAAGTCGCGCAACTCCCCCAGGGCGGAAACGAGCTCATCGGTGAAGGGTTTGCCCTGCGCGGGTGCGGGGCACGCCCGCCGCTTGCGTGTCTGCGATCAGCCGATCGGTCGCCTGCACGATGGCCCAGCGCCGTACGCGAACTCCAGATGCAGGCCCTGGAAGACGAGGAACGGCCGTTTGGTCGCCTTGCCGTCGCGCTGGAGATTGCTGCAGAGCACCGTCGTCCGGGCGAGACGCTCGTCATCGACGGAGGCCAGCTGGTCGAGTAGGCGGGCGGTCGCCCACGCCGACCGCATGATACGATCGCCACCAAGCTGCTCCGACCTTGGTGGGCAAGGTGAAGAGAATCATCGCGATCCTGGCCGCATGCACGTGGCTCGCCACGTCTGCAGGCGCGACTCACGCCCAGCTCCATGCCGTCGCCGCAGCGCCCGCCGGGAACATCATCGACCTCGGCTTCGGGGGCATCTCCGGATCGACCGTCCCGGATGAGTCCGGGAGCGGCAACGCCGGCGCGGGCAAGAAGGGCGCGATCGGGTCGGAGACGGCCTGGAGCCCCGGCACCACGACGGACTCGCAGGGGGACCCCGCGGCCGTCTTCGACGGCGCGCAGAAGGAGCGGATCGAGATCCCCGACCGGGCGGGGAGTCTGAACGTGAATCACTTCTCGATCCTCGTGCGGTTCACGCTGAACGAGTCGACCGACACCGATCCCGCGCACCAGCGCTACGAGTTCATGGAGAAGGCAGGGAGCTTCTGGTTCAACGTCCGCGAGGACACGAGCCCGAAGTACCGCCTCCGGGTCGGCGGGTTCTTCAACGGCAACTCCGTCGACAACTTCACCGGGAACCGGGTCATCCCCAGCAACACCCTCACCTGGGCGATCGCCACCTACGACGGCGGGCGCCTGACGACATACGTCGCGAACGGCGACGGAAGCAACCTGGTGCTCGACAAGAGCGTCGCCCAGACGGGCACGCTGAACACGGGCGCGACGATCACCGGGATCGACGAGAACCTCGTCGTCGGCGCCAAGCACCGCAAGGGTCACGCACCGGGCGGGAGCGGGACGAACGAGGATCTCGAGGCGTTCTTCAACGGCACGATGTCCCGGTTCCTGGTCTTCAACACGGCGCTCACCCAGAGCCAGATCTCGACGCTCATCGCCGGGTCCGCTCCCCCGGCCGGGACGCCGGGGCCGGTCCAGGCGGCCTTCGTGCGGAAGTCGGCCATGAGCACGGGCGCCACCCCGACCGTCCCCTACAGGGTTTCGTGGACGCAGGGCACCTGCGCCGCCGGCGCGACCTACCGCCTCATGGTCACGAACGGCGGCAGCTCGAGCACGCCCTTCACCGGTACGGCGCTCAGCACGACCGTGAACCTCCCGGTCGGGGCGAGCCCCACGCTCGCCGTCGACTGCGGCGGCCCGAGCTCGTCGACCAGCTTCAGCTCGGCCGGCTTCCAGGAGGGCAGCGCCACCTACACGGGCTCGTGGCCCAGCACGACCTTCGCCGGTGCCTGGGGCGGCACGGCCAAGTACGCGACCGCCGCCTCCGCGTCGTCGACCTTCGCCTGCGCGTCGTGCAACGCGATCGCCTGGGTGACCGACGAGGACTCGCAGCACGGCTCGGCCAGGGTCTACGTCGACGGGGTGCTGAAGGCCGCGGTCAACACGAACGCGTCCTCCAAGCTGAACCGCGTGATCGCCTACACGTTCGCCTGGGCGAGCGACGGCGCCCACACCCTCAAGATCGTGAACGTGGCCACGAAGGGGCACCCGCGGGTCACGGTCGACGGGTTCCTCACGCGCAGCTAGCCGGCCGCCGGGGCGACGGCGTAAACCTGGCGCTCGCCCGGGATCCCCTTGAGCGCGTGGGTTCCGCGATCGGCCAGCTCGACGCCGGTGCCGCCGACGAGGTGGCGCACCGTGGAGGAGACGAGCACGTCACCGGGCCCGCCGATCGCGCAGATCCGCGCGCCGACGGCAACCGCCAGCCCGGCCGGTTTCCGGTCGTGAAGCTCGCACTCGCCGACGTGGACGCCGACCCGCACCTGGACGCCAACCGGCGTGAGCGCCGCGACGATCGACTGGGCGCACCGGATCGCCCGGGCGGGGCCGTCGAACGATGCGAAGAACCCGTCGCCGGCGGTGTCGTGCTCCACGCCGTGGAACCGGCTCAGCTCCCGCCGGATGATGCCGTGGTGCTGCGACAGGAGCGCGCGCCAGCCCGCATCCCCGAGCTCCGCGGTCTGCTCGGTCGACCCCACGATGTCCGTGAACATGAGCGTCGCGAGCACCCGGTCGGGAACCTCCGGCGGCGCATCGCCGGACACGAACAGCTCGATCTCGTCTGCGATCTCCGGCGAGAGGTGGATCTCGAGGTAGTCCTCGCCGCTCACCTGGGTCGCCCTCGCGCCCGGGATGCGTTCGGCCACGTCCAGCGCCGGCGCGCGCTCGGGAGCCCGATACAGGATCAGCGCGGGGACGCGGACGGCCGGGAGCACATCGGTCAGATCCGTCTCGTAGAAGGCGCGGTTGAGCGCATATGCGACGGCTGGCGTGGCGCCGATCCGCAGATAGGCGGCGAACTGCCGGCGGTCCTCGTCGGAGGCATACAGCGCCTGGCACCCCTCCCGGAGGAGCTCGTCCGCGAACTCCTGGCTCCCCCACCGGTCACGGAGGTCCTGCAGCTCCTTCAGGCCCATCTCGGACGTCTCGCCAGGTCGTTGCAACACCCCGCGCAGCTCGGGATGGAACAGGACGAGCGCCCTCGTCCGCTCCGGGTATGTCGCGGCGAAGAGCGCGGCCATCCCGCACCCCTCGTGCGAGCCGAGGATCACCGCCTTGTCCGAGCCCGCCGAGTCCAGCACCGAGTGCAGGTCCTCCATCCGGGTCTCGAGTGCCGCGAACTGTCCGCCGTGATCCGACAGGCCGGTGCCGCGCTTGTCGAACAGGATCAGCCGGAACGAGCGGGCGAGCCGGAGGTAGAAGTCGCGCCAGCGGCCGTACCCCCAGACGTAGCCGAGGTTCGACATGTAGTCGGGCACGTAGACGAGGTCAAGCTCACCGTCCCCGATGACCTGGTACGCGATCGCGATGCCGCCGGTGCGGGCATAGCGCGTCTCGGGCTCCACCGCCCAAGTCTCCCACAGACCCGCCCGTGATCCTCGCGGGCTCCGTCAGTGGTGCCGGCGTGACGGCCGGTGCTGCACCGGCGTGTGCCGGTACGTGGGTGCATTCCCGCGGGCCGGCTCGCTCCGGGTCTCGGCGTCGCGCTGGCGCTCGCTGGGAGCGGTGATGTGGATGCCGACGAGCCTGCGGCGCTCGTCACGGGCCTCGGCGAGCGCTTCGTCAGCGCTCTCCGCGTCGATCGAGAGCACGGTCTGCGATCCGCTCTGGTAGCGCAGTTCCACGGTGAACTCCATGTGCCTCCTCGCTGTTCGGGTAGGGGCGGTGCGTCTAGCCGCCGTCCGGCGGCGCGGGCGCGTCGTCGTCGGCGGCCTTGCGTTTGGCATTCGGATCCTGGAACCCGGCGGCCGAGAGCACGGCCCGCAGCTTGCGCAGGTCGGCGATGTCACGGCTGCCGTAGGCGAACGCCGCCGCCTCGCGCGCCGCCCGCTCGAGGACGGCGTTGCGCTCCAGCGCCCGTCGAAGCAGGACGCGCAGCTCGTGCTCGGTGCGAACACCGCTCGCGGCTGCCCGCCGTGGCGGCTCGTGGGGGCGATCTTGGTCGGGACTCGCGCTCATGGCTCCCTCCAGGTCTCGGGCCAGACAGAGCCGGCTGGCCCAACGGCGCCCGTGGCGGAGCTCTCAGTCGGAGTGTAGCGGCGCTGTGGGGCGCCTGGGGCGCCCCACAGCGGAGACCACCGTCGCCTACGCGACCGTCACGACGTTCGTCGCCTCGGGGCCCTTCTGGCCCTCGCGGCTCTCGAACTCGACGTGGGCGCCCTCGGCGAGCGACTTGAAGCCGTCGCCGGCGATCGACGAGTGATGGACGAACAGATCCTTCGATCCGTCGTCAGGCGCGATGAAGCCGTAGCCCTTCGCGTCGTTGAACCACTTCACGGTTCCGGTTGACATATTC
>JAICJC010000165.1 GCA_025928655.1 Thermoleophilia bacterium
CTACGTCCAGCAGGTCCGAGCTTCGCGTTACCGTGCACATTCATCCGAGCCTCCCAGGCTGTCGTCGTGGCAGACACAGCCAACAGGGAGGCTCGGATGGAACCCCCTCAACCGTTTACAACGTCCATAGGCGGGACACCTAGAAGCGACTCGCCGCGAAGTCAAGCGCGATCTGATCACCACGGCAGGGAAGCCCATGCGCCGGGGCGCTGGAGCGGCGCTCATGGTATGCGGCGTGATGACCGATGGCAGCGCGCCGTTGTAGCCGCGTCGGGCGCGGGGGTGGTCGCGCGACTGGTCTTTTCCACCGGGACGTCGGCTCGCGGTCTAAAGCGATGGGCTTACATCTCCGAGTCGGAGCTCGCCGAGTACGAGGCGATCCCGATGGAGCGGCGGGCGGTTCGGGAGCAGTCGATCTGTTGGAGAGGTCGCGGCGCGTGACTGATCGGTGGCGACCGATCGCTCCGACCGCCCTTCGGATTCATCGGCGTCGTCGCGGGTGTTCTGACGCGCGGCGGTATCCAGTGGTTCCTGGCGTGGCGGGACCGCAAGCTTGATGCGCGCGTGGCAGCATCCTGGAGGGCGTCGCCGTGCCGGACCGGCTCGAGGCCCTTGCGTTGCTGGAGACGCTCCAGCGGGGGCGTGAGCTTGCCTGGCAGGCGACCGGAATGAAAAAACGGAACGCATGGCACCAGTGCGGCACCGGGGACGATGCATCCGGCTCGGACAGGGCATAGTCGAGTCACACCAGGGTCACTTCGCCGGCCGCTTCCGCCCCACGGGGTAGACTCGCGCCGTGCAGGTGACGGTGGTCATTCCCGTCTGGGATGGCTATGACCGGTATCTACGCGGGTGCGTCGAGGATGTGTTGCGGCAGGTTCCGCGTCCCCGGGTGGTGGTGGTCGACAACGCCTCCCGCCGGCCTCTGCCCGCGCTTCCCGCCGAGGTGGAGGTGGTCGCCGCACGCCGGCGGGTCACCGCCGGGCGTGCCCGCAACCTCGGCCTGGCCGCGGTGACGACGCCCTACGTCTGCTTCTCCGATGTCGACGACCGCATGCTCCCCGGGACGCTCGCGTTCTGCGTCGGCCGGCTCGAGCGCTCCCGCGACCTGGTGGGATGCGCGACCAGCGTGCTGGACTGGTATGCCGAGGAGGACCGGGTGGTGCCCGACCGGCGTCCGCGCCGGCACGCCTACCTGGTCTCCGGCCATCGGCGCCTGTTCGCCCTGTACCAGCTGGCGTTCGTCTCCGCCCTGTCCACGACGACCGGGACCGTGTTCCGCACCGCCGCGGTCAGGGCCGCGGGCGGCTTCGGCGACGCGAACATCGCCGAGGACTCGATGCTCGCGCTGCCGCTGTCATGGCGCGGCGGTATCGAGCTTCACCATCGCCCGGGCCGGCTCTACCGGATCGAGCCCGGCTCGCTGATCCACCGCCGGATCCCGCGTGCCGTCCGTGCCGAGAGCATGCGGCGGGTGCGCGCGGCGGTGGCCGCCGACCCGGCCGTCCCGTGGCCCGTGCGAGCCGCGCTGCCCGCCGTCTCGCTGCTGCACCGAGCCAAGGTCGAGGCGCGCGCAGCCCTCGTGGACGACGCGAGCGGTACGATCATGCCGTGGGCAAGTCGGCGCTGGTCGTCACGGTGGCGGTGGCCGTCGGCCTCGCGCCGGTCGTGAGTGCCTGCGGCGGCACGACGTCCACGGTCGGCCATGGCCATCGCTCGCCGACATCGGCCTCCGAGCCCGGGCCCACGGCGGCGACGACGAAGGCGACGCGTGCTCGGCGCCGGCACCACCGCCGGCACCGTCATCACGTCCGACACGCACGCGGGGCGAGCGCCCGGGTCGCGTATGTCATCGACGGCGACACGATCGCGCTCACGTCGGGCCCGCACGTCCGGTTCCTCCAGATCGACACGCCCGAGCTCTCGAGCAACGAGTGCTACGCCACCCGGGCGCGCGGCCTGCTCGAGGCGCTGCTCCCGGCCGGGGCGCGCGTGGTGCTGCGGAAGGATCCTGCGCTGGACACGGTCGACCGCTACGGCCGGCTGCTGCGATACGTGTACCGGGGCGGGACGAACCTGAACGTGGAGATGGTGCGGCGGGGCGCTGCCGCCCCGTACTTCTTCGACGGCGACCGCGGGCGGTTCGCCGGCCGGCTGTACGCGCTGGCCCTGGCGGCGAAGCGTGCCCACCGCGGCCTGTGGGGCGCGTGCCCCGCCACCCGGCTCGAGCCCGACGATGCGGTGGCGGCCCTGCGGGCGCCGCCCCCACCCGCGGGCGGCGGGTCGCCGGGCGGCAGCTGCGAGCCGGGCTACACGCCGTGTCTTCCGGTTGCGAGCGACCTGGACTGCGGCGACATCCCGAATTCGGAGAAGCCCATCCATGTGACGGGGCCGGATCCGTACCGGCTCGACGGGGATGGGGATGGGATCGCGTGTGAGTAGGCGCGTGCCCCGCCCCGTGGCGCTCGCCACGGGGCGGAGCTGAACGATCGCGGCCTAGTAGCCGTAGCCGCCGCCGCTCGACGTCGAGGACGGTGCGGGCTGCGTGGAGCCGGCGCCCTTCGAGGTCGTCGCCGCCAGCCAGGTGCCGACGTCCTTAAAGCCGTTGCCCGCGGCGCTGCCGGGCTTGGCGTCGTTGGCGAAGGTGTAGAGCGGCAGGCCGCGATATGTGACCTGCATCCCGCCGCCGGGCCGCTTGACGGTCGCGAGCGAGCCCACCGGGTCGCCCTGGAGGCCGCCGCTCGGGGCGAGCAGCGGATGCCAGAGGTTCAGGCACGCCATGTTCGTGCAGATGAAGCGCCCGTTGCGCTCCGCCGACAGGGAGTACAGGGTGAGTCCGCGCTGGTTGACCAGCACCGTGGTGCCAAGCGACGCGTTCTTGGCCGTCATGACGGGCGCCGCAGTGGCCGTTGCCCCTGCGGGGGCCGCATGGCTGCTTCCGCCGCCCCCCGTGGACGATCCCGAACCGCATGCTGCTGCAAGGACGAGCGACGCTGCCGTCAGCGCCGCCGCCCCTCGTGTTCCGATGTGAATACGCACGTTCGCGCTCCTCTCAAAGTCGATCTGTCTGAGAAGAGGTACTGGTCGCGAACGGGTGCGGGATTGTGACGGAACGCCCAATCCGCCCGGGCGGTCCGCCCGTATGCGCGTGCCACGGCCGGAGGGCGGCGAGGTGCCGGCCTCCGGCCGTGGTGTCCACTCCCCGGTTACCGCCGGGTGGAGTCCTGCTCGCGCGCGCGGGCGTCCGCGTCGACGTCGGGGTCGAGCTCGTCGGCACGACGGTGAAGCGCGTCGGCCTCCTCACGCTGACGCTCGGCCTCCGCCTGGCGCTCCTGCGCCGCCAGATGCTCCTGCTTCGCCCGGGCGGCCTGCTCGTCGGCAGCCGCGCGCTCGCGCTCGGCGGTGAGCGCCTGGGCCTCCGCCTCACGGCGGTGCTCGTCGGCCGTGACGCGCCGCTGCTCCATCTGGCGCGTCCGCGCCTGACGAGCGAGGGCGATTGCGATCGCGACGATCACGATCACGGCGATCACGATGATGATGATGGCAGTTGTGCTCATGCGCATGACCGTTCCCGGACGGGGCGGTGCCGAAACGCACCGCGGAAAACGTCAAGCCGGGAGCCGGGCCGCCGCGAGCACCGCGCCGTGGAGGATGTCGCGCTCCGAGACGGCCACGGCGTCGGCGCGCGTCGCCCGCACGATCGCCGAGAGGATGACCGCGCCGGCGACGATCGTCGCCGCCCGCTGGGGCATGAGGCCGCGCACGACCCGGCGCCGCTCGAGCGGCAGGGCCGCGAGCTCGGCCAGCAGCCGTTCCACGGCCTCGGCGGGGAGGCGGTGGCCGTCGATGATCTCGGGCAGCTCGACCTCGAGCCCCATGTCGATCGTGGCGAGCGTGGTCACCGTGCCCGCGACTCCCACGAGCCCGCGGGCAGCGCCGGTGAGGCGCTGCGGCAGCGCCCCGTCCACCTCGGCGCGGAGCGCGTGGAGCTGCTCCTGCGCCGGCGGGTCGTCGTGCAGGTGCCGTTCCGACATGCGCACGCAGCCGATGTTCAGGCTGGCCCGGTCGACGACCCCGTCGTGCCCTCCCAGGATGAGCTCGGTCGACCCGCCGCCGATGTCGCAGATCAGGACCGACTCGGCGACGGCCTCGCGCGAGCACACCCCGCGGTACGTCATCTCGGCCTCCTCCTCGCCGCTCAGGAGGTGCGGCTCGAAGCCGTGGCGGGCGACCGTCTCGCGGAGGAAGGCGCGGCCGTTCTCGGCATCGCGGACGGCGCTCGTCGCCACCGCCAGGACGGCCTCGGCCTCGAGCTCCGCGGCCCGGGCCGCATAGCGCCCGAGGACCGCGTCGACCCGCGCGATCGCCGCGTCGGAGAGCCGGCCGTCGGCATCCACCCGGTCACCGAGGCGCGTGATCTCGAGCAGCCGCTCCGCCTCGGCGATGCCCCCCTCGTCCGACACGTCGGCGACCAGGAGCCGGGTCGAGTTGGTGCCGATGTCGACGGCGCCGACCCGCCGCCTCATCGGCGCACGATGCGCCGCAGCGCGAACACCACCGTCGTCGCGGTGCCCACCGAATCCGTCAGCACCCGCAGCCCCGCCATCGAGCCCTCCAGTCGCGCGAGCGCGGCCTGCATCGCGGCCATCTTGTCGTTCAGCTCGGCGGTCTTGTGCTGGAGCGCCCCGAGACCCTCGGCCTGGAGCGCGGCGATGCGCCCCTCGAGCGTCGCCCGAGCCGCCCGCACGCGCCGGAACGTGCGCAGGCCGCACACGGCCGCGTAGACGAAGCACCCTCCGACCACCACGACCCAGACGATGACCGCGACCAGCAGCATCCGCTGATCTTAGGTGATCTGCTAGAGTTTCGGCCCTCGACGCGGGGTGGAGCAGTCCGGTAGCTCGTCGGGCTCATAACCCGAAGGTCGCAGGTTCGAATCCTGCCCCCGCTATCTCCAGAAACCCCCGCAAGTGCGGGGGTTTCGCTCTTTAGCGTGTGCGGGGGCGCTCTGTCCTTTGCCCAGGCGTTTGCCCACGCGCGTGGTGAACGCGCGCCGGACGAGTCCCTTCTCATTGTGCGTCGAGGCCGGTCCACTCCGCGGCCACGTCGCTCCAATCGGTATCCCGTGCGTTCGGTTGCGTCCAAACGTCCCAGAAGCGCGGGTCCTCGGATCGGGGCCGCTGGCTAGTGGGGAGGTGTCTCATCTCGACGAGAACGGGGACCGGAGCTGCCCAGCCAAGGAGGACGGCCTGTTGAGAGGGCAGGCTTGGAAGTTCCCGGAGCAGGCCAGCCAGATTGTCCGGAACGAGCCTTGCCACCAAGTCTTGATCGCGGTCGTTTACGATGCGGTGAAGCAGGAAGGTATTGCACTGGGCGAGGACAGTTGACGAGAGTTCGGAGGGGCGCTGAGAAGACAGGACCATCCCCAGGCCGAACTTGCGTCCCTCCCGGGCAATGCGTTCGAACGTCTCCCGGCACATTCTCGCCGGGGAAACATACTCATCGCTTTCGCCGACCGTTCGCTGGATAAAGGTATGCGCCTCCTCTAAGACGAGTACGGAAGGGAGCACTCGGTCGTAGTGTCGACGATAGCGGACCAACGCCTCGAACACCAGTCGTGAGATGACAGCGATCACGAGGTGGAGCACGTCACTGGGTACTAGTGAAAGGTCAAGAACTGCAATCGCCCCGTTTTCTGCGTTAGAGGCGCCGATGTATTCCTCTAGCCAGTCGCTGAATGCTGGGTCATCGGACGGCGATATGATTGGGGCCAATCGCGCATCGGCCAGGAGCGCCTTCACCCGAAGCACGAGAGTCCCGATGTAGTTCGCGCTCTGCGCGAACGCTTCGCTGGTAGACACGGCTTCGATTTGATCTGGCATCTCGTTAGGATCGAACGGGACGGGTGCGTCCTCTGACGTCGGCGAAAAATTTGCGATGGATGGCAATTGGCTTAGAACCGCTTGTGAGAGATCGATGATCTCCTGCAGGTCGCTTTCGACGAAGTCGTTAAATCCTGAATAATTGGGCCTGTCAACCCAGCGCGAGTCAGCGACTCGCGTCGCTGCCGTCACGAGTTCCTCGATCTCTTGGTGGGCGGCTGGCACCAGGGCGTGGTATCGCTCCGCTTGATCCGCAATGTTTCGCAATATCCTGCCGCATTCCATCCGCACACGGTATGGGCCGCTGTATCCGGTTGGTCCTTGGCTCACCTTCTCTACGAGCTGCAGCCGGTATGCTCGAAGTAGTCGCGCGAGTCTCGCGTCGGGGCCAATCCCGGCTTCCACACCTGACCTAAGGTTCTGTCGGGCCCCCCGTAGGTCGGTCCGGTTGCTGTGCGAGTGTCCCGGTGTTTTGGGGGTGACTTTGCGAGTGATCGGAGGCGATTGTGACGGCTGCTGGGAGTAGGCGGAAGCGGTACAGCCCGGAGCAGATCGTGGCCAA
>JAICJC010000025.1 GCA_025928655.1 Thermoleophilia bacterium
GGACTGGTAGACCTCCTCCAGGCCCGCGTACACGTGCAGCGGGTTGTGCGGGTCGACCGCGATGTACTCGTTGTACCAGGTCTGCGCCCCCGGCCACTGGCCGAACAGCGGCGGCTCGGCCGAGCCGGAGTTCGCGAGCTTGTGCGCGTCGGCCACCAGCGTCCACGGGCCTGCCGGCCTGCCGCTCTTCGAGACGTAGATGCCCTGCAGGTTGGTGAACCCCGTGGATGCCGACGGGTTCTCGAGCATCTCCGGCGACTCGATGATCGCGTAGATGCGGCCCTTGCCGGCCGCGAACGCCGTCCGCCCGATGTCGCCCACGTCGATGTCGCCCGTGGGGGTGATGCGGTGGAACGTCCCCGCCTTGCCCCAGTGCTTCGAGACGTAGAACCCGTTGTACTTGAGGTCAGACGGCAGCGTGCCGCCGCGCCAGCCGAGCGCCGCCAGCACCACGCGGCCGCCCGTGCCGGGCTGGAACGTGACGTCGGTGATGAACGACGTGCGATACGGCGAGTGGTGCGGGTTCGGGTCGGGCTTCAGCACGACATGCCACGGGCCCCCGGGCGACGCGCTGTGGCGCATGAGCCCCGAGCTCGTCGC
The DNA here is from genome assembly GCA_025928655.1 of Thermoleophilia bacterium. Classification (GTDB taxonomy): domain Bacteria; phylum Actinomycetota; class Thermoleophilia; order Gaiellales; family JAICJC01; genus JAICJC01. The sequence goes on from JAICJC010000025.1 coordinate 601, forward strand.
CGCGTACACGTGGCCGGCCGAGTCGAAGCGCAGGTAGTAGACGGTGCGGCTCTGCAGGGCCGTGCCGCCGACGCGCTGCCACGTGTGGCCGTGCCGGGTGATGCGGTAGACCCCGAGCGCCGCGAAGCTGTCGAAGTTCGTGTTCGCCTCGCCGAGTCCGACCCACACGGAGCCGTCCTTCGGATTGGTCGCGAGCGCGCCGATCGAGAGCCGCGGAAGGCCCTTCGACCAGAACTTCCAGTGGCGTCCGCGGTCGGTCGACTTCCAGACGCCGCCGTCGGCCGCGCCGCCGTAGATCGCATGGCCGGATGCCGTCAGCGCCGTCATCCGTCCGGTGACGAGGCCGTAGCCGGCGCCGAAGTCGCTCCAGATCGGATCCGTGTACCCGGGCACCGGATCGTCGAGGAACGGCTTGTCGGTCAGCGCCTGCCACGACCCGCCGTGGGTCGAGATCCCGGCGGCCTGCGCCTGCGCGGCGGCATACGCCGCCGCCGAGACCGAGGCGGCCGGCGCCGTGCGCATGTACGACTCCATCGCCGCCCGCTCCAGGATCTCGTTGCTCTCGCCGCCCACGTCGCCATCGTCCTTGGCGGTGGCGTCGTGCCCCCTGGTCACCTCGCCGAATCGGGGCGACGCGGTGGGCGTCTTCCCCGCCATCGCCGTGGGCACCACCATCAGCACCCCCAGCATCCCCAGCCCCGCGACGGCCGCTCCGGCACGCCGCAACCACGAGCTTCGACTCATTCCTTCGCCCCCTTCGGTAGGCCCCAGCCCCGCGAATAACGAGACAAGCTTCGGTCCGCGATGCTAGTGCGGCGCTCTGCCGCGCGCAAGGAGATTTTTCGGTTTCCGCAGCGGCCCCGCCTACCCTCTCCGGCATGCCCCCCGAACGGCCTTTCGTGATCGACCGCCGCGACGGCGTGAACGGCGAGCTCGTGCTCCGCCGCGCGGGTGCGGATCACGAGGTGATCGCGAACGGGACGTTTCTCATGGACACCCGCGACGGGCGCTCCGAGCGGGCGCTCGTGCGCGAGGCCGTCGCCGGGCTCGCGCACGCCCGCGTGCTGCTCGGCGGGCTCGGCGTCGGGTTCTCGCTCGACGCGGCCGTGCGCGCGCCTGAGGTGACCGAGGTCGTCGTGGTCGAGATCGAGCCCGTCGTGGTCGACTGGGCGCGGACGCATCTGCGCCGCTATGGCGGCGGCGGCCTCGACGATCCGCGCGTGCGCCTGCTCGTCGCCGACCTCGGCGAGGCCCTGGAGGCGCTCGCCCCGCCGTTCGATGCGATCTGCCTCGACGTCGACAACGGCCCCGGCTGGCTCGTCCACGAGCGCAACGACCGCCTCTATGGCGACCGGGGGCTCGAGCGGCTCCGCCGGCTGCTGCGGCCCGGGGGACGGCTGAGCGTCTGGGCGGCGGCTGCCGACGCGACCTTCGAGGCCCGGCTGCGCGCCCGCTTCGAGGCGGTGCGCACGGTCGAGATCCCGGTCGCCCGCGGCGCCGACGACGTCGTCTACCTCGGCGTCAGTCCGTCCACCAGTCCTTGACCGGGACGCCGTCGCCGCCCTCGGGCCGGTCGGCGCCGACGGCGATCAGCTCGAGCCCTTCCGGGCCCGCCCGGAAGCCGCGCACGACGTCCGGCGCCACGCGCACCACATCCCACTGCTTCAGGTCGACGACCTCGTCGTCGAGCCGCACCTGGCCGGAGCCGGCGACGACGACGTAGGCCTCCTCCTGCTCGTGATGGCGGTGGCCCGTGCCGGGCCGGAAGTCCGGCGGGTAGCGGAAGTAGGACACGCCGAGATGCTCCGAGTCGAGCCGGCTGCGGCTCATGTGGGCCTCGATCCCGGCGGCGCGGGCGGCCTCGGACGGCTCCACCTGCTTCAGGTTCACGATCGTGTGTCTGCTCATACCCCGATGCTACTGATCGGCCATCTCGAGGAGCGCCGTCACGGTCGTCCAGTTGCGCGCCGTCGCCGTCGTCCCGAGGCCCTTGCCGGCCAGGCCGGCCCAAAGCCTCGAGCGGGCGACCCCGGCGGGGTGCCAGGCGTAGATCTCGCGGCCGATCGCCGCCAGCCGCTCGCCGTCGGCCGTGAGCCCGTTCAGCCTCTCGACGACCTTCGGGTCGGGCTCGGACTCGAGAAAGCTCACCTGGTAGCGCTTCGGGTTGTCGGCGACGTCGCCCAGCGGGTTGCGGCGGACGACCTCGGCGAGCTCGTCGCGGGTGCGCGCGAGAACCGCGATGTCGAGGCCGAGATCCGCCGCGATCAGCCGCTCGCACGCCCGCGCGACCCCCGCCGGCGTGCGCCGCGTCTCGAGGACGACGTTGCCGCTCTGGACGTAGGTGCGCACGTTCTCGAACCCGGCGCCCGTGAGCAGCTCCCGCAGGGCCGGCATCGCGACCCGGTTGCGCGCCCCGAGGTTGATGCCACGCAGGAGAACGATCTGGCGCACGCCGGTAGGCTCGCACACGGATGCCCGCCATGTGGAACCCGGAGCTGGTCGTCGACGAACGGCTCGCCCGCGCGCTCGTCGGCGAGCGGCTGCCGCACCTGCGCGGTGCTCCGATGCGCCTGCTGGGCGAGGGCTGGGACAGCACCGTGTGGCTCGCCGGAGACGAGCGGCTGTTCCGCTTCCCGCGCCGGGAGGTCGTCGTCCCGGGCTTCCTGCGCGAGGTCGAGGTGCTGCCGCGGCTGGCGCCGTCGCTGCCCCTGCCGGTGCCGGTCGCGGAGGTGCGGGGCGAGCCGGACGCGCGCTTCCGATGGCCGTGGGCCGGCTTCCGGCTCCTGCCCGGCCGCGAGCTGGCGGAGGCCGGGACGGACGACGCCGCCCGCGTCGGGCACGGGCGCGCGCTGGGGCGGTTCCTGCGCGCCCTGCACGACGTCGACCCGGCCACCGCGGCCGCCGCCGGCGAGCTCCTCCCGGTCGACCCGGTCAGGCGGGCGGACATGCCGTTCCGGGTGGAGCGGGCCCGGGAGCAGCTCGAGCGGCTCGCCGCCCTCGGCCTGTGGCGTCCGCCGCCGCGCCTCCCCGAGCTCCTCGAGCGGGCGCGCGGCCTCCCCGCGCCGGACGGGCTGGTCGTGTGTCACGGTGACCTGCACCTGCGGCACCTGCTCGTCTCGGACGCCGGCGAGCTGGCCGGCGTGATCGGCTGGATCGACGTCTGCCGCGCCGATGCGGCCATCGACCTGATGCTCTACTGGGGCTATCTGACGCCCGCCGGGCGGGACGCGTTCCACGAGGCGTACGGGGCGGTCGACGACGACCGGCTGCTGCGCGCCCGGGTGCTCGCCGTCTCGATCTGGGGCGCGCTGGCCGAGTACGCCCGAGACGTGGGCATGGACCGGCTCGGACGGGAGGCCGTCGCCGGGCTCGACCGGGCAGCCTCCGGCTGACCGGACGTTCAGTCGCCGGCCAGGCCGTTGCGGTACGCGTAGGCGACCGCCTGGGCGCGGTCGCGGACGCCTGTCTTGCCGAACAGGTGGTTCACGTGGCTCTTGACGGTCGCCTCGGTGATCACGAGCCGGCCGGCGATCTCGGCGTTGCTGAGCCCGGCGGCGATCAGCGATATGACCTCCGCCTCGCGCGGCGTCAGCCCGTCCGGCAGCGGCTCCGCGGCCGCCTCCTCCGCGCCGGTGGCGGCGACCGCTGCCACCACGTGGTGCTGGACGGCGGGATCGATCGCCGCCTCGCCGCGCATCACCGCGCGCAGCGCCTGTTCGATCTGGTCGGCGCCGGCGTCCTTGGTCAGGAACCCGCGCGCCCCGGCGCGCAGGGCGGCGACCACGGAGCGGTCGTCGGCGTACGTCGTCAGGACGAGGACGTGGGTGCCGGGCCGGCGCTCGCGCAGGCGCCGGGTCGCCTCGACGCCGTCGCAGTGCGGCATCCCCAGGTCCATGAGCACGACGTCGGGACGCAGGCGTCCGGCCAGGGCGACGGCCTCCTCGCCGTCCGAGGCCGATCCGACCACCTCGATCCCGGGCAGGAGCCGCAGCAGCATCTCGAGGCCCTCGCGGACGACCCGCTGGTCGTCGGCGATCAGGACCCGGATCGCGGTCACGCCGGCACCCACAGCTCGACCCGGAAGCCCTGGCCGGTCGCCGCCGCGGCGAGCGTCCCGCCCAGCAGCTCGGCCCGCTCGCGCATCCCCGTCAGGCCGTAGCCACCGCCGTCCGGGGGGCCGGCCGGCGCGGCATCGGGCCCGGCGAAGTCCTCCACGACCAGCCGGACGCCGTCCGGCTCGTAGCGCAGGCGCAGCTCCACCCGCCCGGCCCGGGCGTGCTTGCGGACGTTGGTGAGGGCCTCCTGGGCGACCCGGTACACGGCCAGCCGGGCCTCGGACCCCAGCTCGCGCCCGTCGCCCTCGACGCCGACGCGGCACGGGATGGCCGAGTCGCGCTCGAACTCGGCGGCGAGGGCGTCGAGCCGCTCCGGGCCGGGCAGGTCGTCGCCGCGCAGCATGCCGATCGCGCGGCGCGACTCCTCGAGCCCGGCCTTCGCCAGATGATGCGCGCGCTCGATCGCGTCGACCAGCTGGGGATCGACCCGCTCCCGCTCGCGCCCCGCCATCAGGCGGGCGCCCTCCAGCTGGAGCACGAGGCCCGAGAGGGAGTGGGCGAGCACGTCGTGCATCTCCCGGGCCAGGTGCTGGCGCTCCGACAGCGCGGCGGCCCGCGCCTGCGCCGCCCGCGACCCCTCGAGCTCGACCAGCAGGCGCTCGGCCTGATCCTGGCCGTCGCGCAGGCGCCGGGCGAGCAGCGCGAGCAGGTAGAACGCGGTCACGCCGAGGCCGTTCAGCGCCACCCCGAGGAAGGTGCGGTGGGTGACCGTGGCGCCTGCGACGACCACGGTGACGAGGGCGACAGCGGCCCCGGCGACGCCGATGCGGCCGCTGCCCCGCATCGCCGCGGTGGCGACGGCGACGAAGACGCCGAGGATGCCCGGGCCGTTCGGCTGCAGCCACGCGAGGGCCGCGGAGCTCAGGATCAACGCCAGGAACAGCGGCCCCTGGACGCTCGGCGCGGCGGCCCGCGTCCGCATCGTGCCCACCCAGACGATGGAGAAGACGATGAGCGCCGCCAGCACCGCCAGGCCGCGTCCGTGGGTCGCCGGATGCGGGTGCGACCGCGAGCCGGCGACGACCATGATGACGACGATGACCGCCCCTAGCGGACGCAGCCGCCGGAGCGCCGTCCCCTGCCGCTCGCGGGCGGCATCGAGCGACGCGAACGTGGGCGTCTCGGCGGTCACGCTCGTAGCGTAGGCCGCCTCCCGGAGCGGGTGATCGGCCGCCGGGTGGAGATCCTCCGGCGGCCGTCTCCACCCGTGGTCTGAGGTCAAGTTCGATCCCGGCGCCGATGCGGATCCGGGACCCCCTCCCTAGCGTGACGGAAGACATTCCGAACACCGAGGAGCACCATGATCACCACCCCCGAAACCCCCTCCAAAGAGCCCGTCGCGGCGCCGCCTCCGGACGCCGCGGCGGCGCCGGAGCCCGTGATCGCCGTCCGCGGCCTGCGCAAGCGCTACGGCGACCTCGAGGCCGTTCGCGGCGTCGACCTCGAGGTGCACCGGGGCGAGATCTTCGCCTTCCTGGGCCCCAACGGCGCCGGCAAGACCACCGTCGTCGAGATCCTGGAGGGCTTCCGCGAGCGCACGGCCGGCGCGGTCACCGTTCTCGGCACCGACCCCGCCCATGCCGGCGGCGCCTGGCGCGACCGCGTCGGCGTCGTGCTCCAGGAGTCGAGCGCCGAGCCGGGCCTGACCGTGCGCGAGTGCCTCGAGCTCTACGCCGGCTACTACCGCGCGCCCCGGCCGATCGCCGAGACGCTGGCGCTCGTCGGGCTGACTGCGAAGGCCGACACGCCGGGCGAGGGCCTCTCGGGCGGACAGCGCCGCCGGCTCGACGTCGCGCTCGCGCTCGTCGGCGATCCCGAGCTGATCTTCCTGGACGAGCCGACCACGGGCTTCGACCCCTCCGCCCGCCGGGCGGCGTGGGACGTCGTCGCGGGGCTGCGCTCGCTGGGGAAGACCGTCTTCCTCACCACCCACTACATGGACGAGGCCGAGCGCCTGGCCGACCGCATCGCGGTGATCGTCGACGGCGAGATCGTCGCCGCCGGCACGCCCGCCACCCTGGGCGGCCGCGACCGCATGGACGCGCGCATCCGCTTCTCGCCGCCCGCCGGCGCGGGGCCGCTCCCGGCGCCGCTGCAACCGCTCGCCGAGCCCGGCGCGGACGGCTCCGTGACGCTGCGCAGCGAGTCGCCGCTCGCGCACGTCGGGGTGCTCGCCGGCTGGGCGCTCGGCCGCGGCTTCGACCTCCCCGACCTCGACGTTCGCCGCCCGACGCTCGAGGACGTCTACCTGTCGCTGACCACCACCGACCGAAAGGACCGACCGTGATCCTCCTCCTGCTCCGCCTCATCCGCGCCCTCGGCTCCCGCCGCTCCACCGCCCGTCCGGAAGACCCGGACGGGCCCGGGCGGGGGCCGATCGCCCTCGTCGCCCACCAGGCCCGCTACGACCTGCTCGGCATCCTGCGCGACCGCCAGGCGCGCTTCTTCACGATGGTGCTGCCGCTGATCTTCCTCGTGATCTTCGTCGGCATCTTCGGTAACGACAGGGTGGGCCCGGAGCACGTGAAGGCGTCGACGTACTACGTCCCCGGCCTGACGGCGATGGCCGTCATCGCGGGGTCGTTCGTGAACCTCGTCATCTCGATCACCGCCCAGCGCGAGGCCGGCGTGCTCAAGCGCCGGCGGGCCACGCCCGTGCCCGCCTGGGTGATCATCGCCGGGCGCGCCGTCACGGCGATCGCCGTCTCGGTCGCCGTCTCGGCGATCCTGCTGGCGGTCGGCCGGGTCGCGTACGGCGTCCACATGCCGACGTCGACGATCCCCGCGGTGGCGGTGACGATCGTGGCCGGGTCGGCGGCGTTCTGCGTGCTCGCCTACGCCCTCTCGACGGCGATCGGCTCGGCCGACTCCGCCCAGCCGACGACCCAGGCCGTGATGCTGCCCCTGTACTTCATCTCCGGGGTCTTCATCCCCAACCCGAACCTGCCGGGCTGGCTGCAGGACGTCGCCCGGGTCTTTCCGGTGCAGCACCTGGCGGCGGCCTTGCACCACGCGTACGACCCGTCCGTCCGCGGCGCCGGGCTCGTCTGGAGCGACCTGGGGATGCTGGCCGCCTGGGCCGCGGTGGGGCTCCTCGTCGCGCTGCGCCGCTTCGCGTGGGCGCCCGCGGCCGCGCCGGCCTAGTCCCCGCAGGAGGTGGTGAGCCGCTCCGCCAGCGCGCGGACGCTCGCCCGCAGCTCGTCCGGACGGCGGATCTCGAAGCCGCAGTCCATGCCGGCGAGGACGCCGGCCATCCAGTCGAGGGAGCTCACCCGCATCCGCACCACCGTCCCGCCGCCGGCAGCGGCCAGCTCGGCCATCGTCGGCGGGAGGCGGCGGGCGGCGGCGTCCACCGGGAGGTCGAGCACGACCTCGACCTCCCACGGCCAGGGGACACGGGCGAGCGACGTGCTGACGTGGGCGACCGCGTCGAAGCCGTCCGGCGCCGCCAGCGCCGGGTCCTCGGTCGCGCGGACGTTGCGCATGCGGTCGACCCGGAACGTGCGCAGCGCGTTGCGGGCGTGGTCGTGGGCGGCGAGGTACCAGCGGCCGCCGTGCACGACCAGGCCGTGGGGCGAGAGCTCACGGGTCGTGCGCTCGCCCGAGAACGCGCGGTAGGCGGCCCGCAGGCGGCGGCGGCGCCGGATCGCCTCGGCCAGTGCGAGCGCCGTCTCGCCGGGGACGGGGACGGCCGCGGTCGAGGCCGGGGTGAGCTCGAGCGCGCCCTCGAGCGCCTCCACCCGCCGGCGCAGCGGCTCGGGCAGCGCGCGGTGCACCTTGGCCAGGGCGCTCGCCGCCGAGTCGGGCGAGCCGGCCAGCCCGAGCCGCGCCGCGGCGACGACGCCGAGCGCGACGGCGACCGCCTCGTCGTCTCCCAGCATCAGCGGCGGCAGGCGGAATCCGGGACGCATCGCGTAGCCGCCGCCGACGCCGCGCTGGCCCGCGACCGGGATGCCCAGAGCGCGCAGGGCATCGATGTACCGGCGCACCGTGCGCGCGTCGACGCCCAGCCGCTCCGAGATCTCCCGCCCCGTGACGGCGGGCTGGGACTGGAGCAGCTCGAGCAGCTCGAGCAGCCGGGCGGTCGGCGTGAGCACACCGGGAGTCAAGCACGAATAGCGGGCGTGATCTGCCCTATTTGACCGCTACGGTGGCGGGGACGTACGAGCGAGGAGGGATCGGATGACCGATACCGCACAGCCCGTCGGGACGGCGAGGGACTTCGACTTCTGGATGGGCAGCTGGAACGTCCGCAACCGGCTGCTGTGCGCGCGCCTGCAAGGCTCCGACGAGTGGGACGAGTTCGCGTCGACGGTGGTGGCGCGCCCGATCCTGGACGGCCTCGGGAACGAGGACGAGTTCCGCACCTCCTGGGGCGGTGGCTTCGTCGCCATGTCGTTCCGCTTCTTCGACCCGCGCTCGCGGCGATGGTCGATCTACTGGGCGGACGCCCGCCGCCCGGGCCTGCTCGACCCGCCGGTGATCGGCGGGTTCGCCGGCGGCACCGGCGTGTTCGAGGGCCCGGACACCTTCGGCGGCCGCCCGATCGTGGTTCGCTTCGTGTGGTCGGGCGTGACGACGCCGACGCCGCGCTGGGAGCAGTCATTCTCCGCCGACGGCGGCGAGACCTGGGAGCCGAACTGGGTCATGGACTTCACCCGCAGGGAGGGCGCGCCATGAGCACGACCGGTCTCGAGAGCCGCATCCCGCCGGACTACCGCCACGTTGCCAAGCTGGCCCGCCCGGCGCCGGGCATCGATCTGGCCGGCTCGACGCTCAAGTGGTACGACGTCGCCCGCGCCACGGCGCCCGTGCCCGACGAGATCCGGGCGCTCGCGCGCGCGGGCCTCGAGGAGGCGGCGCGTCGGGGCGGCCTGGCCCTGGCCGACGACGTCGGCTTCGTCATCCTGCACCGCTGCGGTCGCGACTTCTACTTCCTCCTGGTCTGCACCTGGCGCAACCAGAACGAGGTGTGGGAGACCGTGTTCGCCAAGGACGGTGATGCCGACCCCGCGTTCCGGCCGTGGCCGGCCGAAGGGCCGCACCGGTCCACCTTCTGCGTCTGGGAGCTCGGCGTCGTGGGCCACGAGCAGCGGGCATGGACGCGCTACCTGCGCTCGGACCGCGACGCCGCGGCCCTGCAGACGTACCTCGAGGACGGCTTCGACGGGTCGGTGTAGCGGGGGTTCCTTCCCTCCCCTTAACGGGGGTGTACGCGTGCGCGTCCGGGTGCCATCGTGAGAGTGACCCCTTAGGCACCCCGAGGTGCGCACGAATGTTCCGACGAACGATCGCAGTGGCGCTGGCCGGCCTGGCAATCGCAGCGCCGCCGGCGCTGGCCGACCACCACCACACCCAATGGCACTCGCAGATGAAGCACGCGGCGGGCACCGCGTCGCGAGCTGCGGGCGGTTGCTCGATCAAGCCGGCCTGGCAGCACGGCTCCCTGCTCGTTGCGTGCCGCTCGCGACAGACCGCGACGCTCGTTTACGTGTTCCCGATCGGCGACGGCGGCCCTGGGCACTGCCGCATCCAGGGCAAGCCCACGTCTGGAGTCAGCACGTGGGGGCATGCCACCGTGCATCACAGCGTCAAGGTCGCGCGCAACGCGCTGCGGGTCACCGTCTCCGTGACCGCCGGAACGACCGATCTCTCCAGCGTCAGCGTCGGCTACTACTGCTAAAGCGAGACCATGGCAGCGCCGGCAGACAGGGGACGGATCACGGGCGGGGCGCGCGAGCTGGCCTCGTTCGCGGGCATCGGCGCCACGATCGCGGCGATGCTCTGTCTGTCGGCCTTCGCATGGACGACGATCCAGGCCGCAGGTAGGGCCTCGTCCCGGGTGCACGGCTCCACCGCGGCCGCAGCCCGGTACGACTCCGCGGCCATCGCCGTCGAGCGGGTTCAGGCCGGCGCGAGCCGGTTCGCGTTCGCGCCGGGGGTCGATACCTCCGCGGCGCTGAGGAGCTCACAGCGCGGCCTCGACCGGGCGATTGCCTCGCTCCGCGCCCACGCAGCCACCTCGGCGGACACGTCCGCCGCCGCCCGGCTGGCGGCGGGCGACGAGGCGCTCGACGCTGCCCTGGGGCGCCTGCAGGCGGCCGTCTGGGGCTACGGCGGCAGTGGCCGGGTCGTCAACCAGCGCGTCCTTCCCCAGATCCGGAAGATCCGCGGAGTGATCGCCCACCAACGGACGGCCTACGTCCGCTCCGCGGGCGCGAACATGGCCGCGTCCGGCGCCGCCGGATCGCGCCTGAGCGTCGTCGCCATCATCACCGCGGTGCTCGGCGTCGCCGCGTCGCTGGCGGTCCTGCGGATGGTGCGCCTGCGCCGGCGGCTCGGCGCCGCCCACCGGCGCGAGCTCGAGCGCCTGCGCACGGCGGCCCTGCGCGACGGGCTGACGGGGCTGCCCAACCACCGCTGCTTCCACGAGGATCTGCGCGAGGCGATCGCGGGGTCGCGTGGGATCGACCTCCTGCTCGTCGACGTGGACAACCTCAAGGGGACGAACGACACCCACGGGCACAAGGCCGGCGACGAGCTGCTCGTGCAGGTCGCCACCGCGCTTGACCAGGTCGGCGCCGCCCACGGGGCCGCGTCCTACCGCATGGGCGGCGACGAGTTCGTGCTCCTGGTGGACGCCGACGGCGACTCCGACCGGGTGGCCGCGGAGATCCACGTCGCCTGCGGGCGCAGCGCCGCCCCGCAGCCGTCGGCGACGGTCGCGGTGGCCTCGTGGGAGGAGGGGCTCACCGCCGAGGAGCTGATCCGGCGGGCGGACGTCGCGATCACGACCGCGAAGGCCGACCGCGCGCCCACCCGCCACTACAGCGTCCATCTGGAGTCCGGCCCGACCCCGGCCGACCTCGAGCGCGCCCAGCTGCTCGCGGTGATCGACACACCGGGCGCCATCACGCCGGTCTTCCAGCCGATCTTCGACCTGCGCTCGCAGGAGATCGTCGGCTACGAGGCGCTCTCACGCTTCCCGGCCGAGGTCGGCCACACCCCGCAGGAGTGGTTCGACCTCGCCCGCAAGCACGGCCTGGCGGTCGAGCTGGAGGCGGCCGCGGTGCGGGCCGCGCTCGACGTGCCGGGGCGCCCCGCCGGCGCCTCGCTCTCGCTCAACCTGAGCCCGGAGGCGCTGCTGTCTGGCCGAGACGCCCTGAATTTGCCCGAAGATCTGAGCGCGATCACCATCGAGGTGACCGAGAACGCGCTCGTGACGGAGGGGCCCGAGCTCGAGCTGGCGCTCCAGGATCTGCGCGCCCGTGGCGCTCGCATCGCCGTCGACGACGCCGGCGTCGGATACGCGGGATTCGCCCAGCTCGTGCGCGTCCGGCCCGATGTCGTGAAGCTCGATCGCAGCCTGGTCGAGAGCGTCAACGTCCAGCCGACGAAGGCGGCCGTCATCAAGGCGTTCGTCGGGTTCGCCCAGGATACGGGCGCGCTGATCTGCGCCGAGGGCATCGAGACGGCCGGTGAGCTGCGGGTCGTGCGTCTCCTCGGGTCCGCCACCGGCCAGGGCTTCCTGCTCGGCCGCCCGGACGCCGACTGGGCGCCGGCCGAGCCGGCCGTCCAGCTTCCGGCACCGCGCCCCGCCGACGCGAACGGCGTCGTCGAGCTGCGCCGCGCCGGCTAGACGGATCAGCGGAACGCCGCCGCGAACTCCTCGAGCTCGCGCTCGACATGGTGGCCGGGCAGGTCGTGCTCGCAGTAGTGGTACTCGATGATCCGCTTCGGAGCCGTGATCGCGTTGTAGGCGGCGAAGACCGTCGAGGGCGGGCAGCACCCGTCCATCAGGCCGACGCTCACGGTCGTGGAGGCCCGGATCCGCGGGGCCAGCACGGCGTTGTCGACGTAGCGGAGGGTGTCGAGGACGCGCGGGATGTGCTCCTGGTGCTGGGCCAGGAACTCGACCAGCTCGGTGTAGGGCGGCTCGGCGGCGATCGCGATTGCGTGGGGGATGTCGCACAGGTACGGCATGTGCGCCTGGCACAGGTGGACGCGGTCGGGGGCGAGCGCGGACGTCGCCAGCGAGAGCGCGCCGCCCTGGCTGAAGCCGCCCACCCCGATGCGGTCGGGATCAACCCGGTCGTGGGCTGCAGCAGTCTCGACGCCGCGGACGGCGTCGACGTAGAGACGGCGGTAGTAGTACGCGTTGCGGTCGAGGATCCCGCGCGTCATCACGCCCGGCGCCTCCGGCCCGGGGGCCGACCCGGCACCGGGGTCGCCCGTGTCGCCCGCCCGCCAGCTTCCGCCCTGCGCGCGCGAGTCCACGACGAGCTCCGCGAAGCCGGCGCCGGCGTAGAGCATGTGCTCCGCGGCATGCCCGCGGCCGCCGCCGTAGCCGATGAAGGTGACGCGGCAGGGGAGCCGGTCGCGGCCGGGCGGGCGGATGAACCAGCCCCGCACCGGGTCGCCGCCCGCGCCGGAGAAGCTGACGTCGGAGACCTCCACGTGTCGGTAGAGGTCCGGGCGGTGGGGCTCGAAGGCGGCCGGCCGGGCCTTCGCGCGGGCGTCGGCGAGCGCCTCGCCCCAGTACGCGTCCAGGTCGTCGGGCGCGGTCACCGCGGTGCGGTAGGCGCGCAGCTCCTCCAGCGGTGCGTCGAAGTACGGCACGTGTGATCCTCGCTTCGTCGGGTGCCGGGGTTATCTCAGATCCGGGGCCGTAGAATCGCCGCTGTGGACGACCGCCCGTTCGACTTCACCGGCCGGGTCGCGCTCGTGACCGGGTGCGGCAGCGAGTCCGGCATCGGGCACGCCTGCGCCCGGCTGCTCGCCCGCCTGGGCGCCGTGGTCGCGGAGACCGCGACCACGGATCGCGTCGAGGCCCGGGCCGAGGAGCTGCGCGGCGCGGGCGCCGCCGCCACCGCGCACGTCGCCGACCTGACCGTGCGGGCGCAGGCCTTCGCGCTCGTGGAGGCGGTCGAGCGCGAGCACGGGCGGCTGGATGTGCTCGTGAACGCGGCCGGGATCGCCCAGACCGGCATCCCGGCGCCGGACGCGGCCTTTGCCGACCTGACCGAGGCGGACTGGCGACGCGAGCTCGACGTGAACCTCATGACCGCGGTCCACACGACCCAGGCGGCGCTCCCGGGGATGGCCCGGCGCGGCTACGGCCGGGTCGTCATGATCTCGTCGGTCACGGGGCCGTTCGTGATGGCGCCGCGCCAGGCCGGCTACGGCGCGTCCAAGGGGGCGATGGACGGGGTCATGCGCTCGATCGCCCTGGACTACGGCCGCCGCGGCGTAACCGCGAACTCGGTCGCCCCGGGCTGGATCGACACGGCGTCGTCACTGGACGACGAGCTCGTCGCCGCCCGCAGCACGCCGGTCGGCCGGGCCGGGACCGCCGCCGAGGCGGCGGCTGTCGCGATATTCCTGGCCTCGGACGAGGCCGCCTACGTCACGGGCCAGACGTTCGTCGTCGACGGCGGCAACATCATCCAGGAGCCGCACGGCGTCGACCTATACGGCGGGTGAATCGGGGACAGTCCCCGCCGAGCGGGGACTGTCCCCATCCTGCTACGAGGCGCTGACGCCGACGCCGATCGGGCAGGAGACGCCCGTGCCGGCGATCCCGCAGTAGCCGCCGGGGTTCTTCTCGAGGTACTGCTGGTGGTAGTCCTCGGCCGGGTAGAACGTCCCCGCCTCGGCGATCTCGGTCGTGATCTCGCCGCGGTGGTTCGCGCGGAGCGCGTCGGCGTACGCGTCGCGGGTCGCGAGCGCGGCGTCGCGCTGCTCCGGCGTGCGCCAGTAGATCGCCGACCGGTACTGGGTGCCGTGGTCGTTGCCCTGGCGCATCCCCTGGGTGGGGTCGTGGCTCTCCCAGAACAGGCGCATGACCTGCTCGGTCGAGATCCGCTTCGGGTCGTAGGCGACCAGCACGGCCTCCGTGTGGCCGGTCATGCCGGTGCACACCTCGCGGTAGGTCGGGTTGGGGGTGGAGCCGCCGGCATAGCCGACCGCCGTCGAGTACACGCCCGGGGTCTGCCAGAAGATGCGCTCGGCGCCCCAGAAGCAGCCCATGCCGACGGAGAAGTAGTCGACGCCCTCGGGGTAGGGCGGGAGCAGCGGCGCGTCGAGGACGGCGTGGCGCTCGGGCACGCCGAAGGCGGGCTCGTCGCGGCCGGGGAGCGCGTCGGCGGTCTCGGGGATGGCGCTTGGCTTGCGCAGGAACATGCTCAGGAGTCCTTTCATGGGTTCGCTCATGCAGTCTCGGCTAGCTCTCGAGCGTTACAGCGAGGCCGATCTCGACGTTGCCGCGAAGCGCGTTCGAGACGGGGCAGCCGCGCTCGCCGTCGCCGGCCAGGCGCTCGAACTCGGCCTGGTCGATCCCCGGGACGCGGCCGCGCACGGTCAGGTTGATGCGGGTGATCGCGAAGCCGCCCTCGACCGGGCCGAACTCGCAGGCGGCGTCGACGGCGACCCGCTCCGGCGTGTGGCCCGCCTGGGCCAGCGCGTGCGAGAAGGCCATCGAGTAGCAGGCCGCATGCGCCGCGGCGATCAGCTCCTCGGGACTGGTCTTGGAATCGGGCCTCTCCGTGCGCGCCTTCCAGGTCACCGCCTGCTCCGGGAACGCGCCGCTCGCGACGCTCACTGTCCCCTTGCCGCCCATCAGGTCGCCCTCCCACAGGGCGCTCGCTCGCGACTCGGCCATGTCCATCTCCTCCCGTATGCCTTTCCCGCACGATACCCGTGAGGGGCCGCGCGGTAGTGTGGCCCCATGCCGGAGGTGCACGTGCGGCTGTCGGGGACGCTGGCGCAGCGCCTGGGCGCGCGGCGCGCGGTCGCCCTCGAGCAGGGGGCGACCGTCGACGACCTCGTCGCCGCGATCGCCCGCGAGGCGGGCTTCGACCCGGGGGAGCTGCGCGGGCTCGCCGTCGTCTCCGGCGGCACGTTCGTCGCGCGCGGGCGCGCGGTGGCCGACGGCGAGGACCTCGACGTGCTGGTGCCGGTGTCCGGCGGCTAGATCAGACCGGGTCACACGGCGGGGACAGTCCCCAGTGGGGACCGCCCCCCTGAATAACCGGTGCCTGGCACCGGTTATTCAGGCCATGCCGTAGTGCGTCCGCACGAGCTCGGCCAGCCCGCGGCGGGCCAGCGCCTTCGCCGGCGCGAGGAACGTCACCTGAACGACGCCCGGCGCCCGGCCGATCTCGATCGCGCCCGTGATGGTGGCCCGGTTCTTCACCTCGGGCACCGTCACGTCGAGCAGGTCGGCTGCCCGCGTGAGGCCGTTGTCGACGGCGCTGTTCAGGTCGGGGCCGGTGCCGATCACCGAGATGGGCAGCGACTCCTCGATCTCGGAGAGGCCGTTGCGCTGCGCGATCTCGGTCGCCCGCGCCCGCTCGGCCGGCGAGAGCGGCCGGGCCAGGAAGGGGAGGTCGGATGCCACCGGCAGCAGGATCGGCCCGTCGATCGTGAGGCCCTTGAGCACGTGCACCTGCAGCGTGACGGTGCCGGACACGTCGCAGGTGTGGCCGGCGATCTCGCCGTCGCCCTGCATCGCATGCATGTCGCCGAGGTAGACCCCTGCGCCCGCCACCTTCACCGGGGCGATCAGGATCGCGCCCGCCCGGGCGGCGTCGACGTCGAGGTGGCCGTCGGTGCGGGCCTCGAGCTGCTCCGGGGTGACGGCGTGCGAGTGGGGCGCGCCGAGCAGGAACGCGCCGAAGTCGCCGGCGTTGTGCGAGTCGGGCAGGTCGACCGCGGGGGTCGTCCCGATCTGGCCCATGAACGGCCGCAGGCGGGTGGCGACGCCCACGAGGTCGTGGGGCGCGAAGAGCAGGATCGGGTTCTGGACCGAGTTGGCCGGGATCGCGCCCGCCGTGTGGGCGTCGTTCGCGAACGCCTCGGCCCCGTCGCGGCCGACCGTGACGCCCACCCGCCACTCGTCGTCGAAGGCGATCGTGTAGCCGTTCGTGAAGGCGAACGGCGCCGCCGGCTCGCCGCAGTTGGCGCAGCGGACGCTGTCGGGGCCGATCCCCTCGACGACCGTGGCCTCGTCCTCGGCGCCGCACTTCGCGCACACCTTGGCGCAGTACGGGTCGCCGTTGAAGCGGCCCTCGACCATGCGGTCGTTCCCCGAGGCCGTTGCGATCGAGGTCACCGAGATGTCACGGATGTGGATCGCGACCGCGTCGCCGACCTCGGCGCCCTCGACGGCGACGGGGACCGTCACCTCGTGGCCGCCCCTGATCGCCGGGGTGATCATCGGCCCCCAGCATCCGGGTGCGGTGTTGGCGACGATGTGGCCGCCGTCGCGCACCGGGCCGAGCATCTCGCTCGACGGGCCGATGATGCCGTCGCAGAAGCGGTCGACGAACACCGTCTCCGCCCCCTGCCTCGTCGTGGGTCGCGTCCCGACAGCCATCGAAAACCTCCTACGCCGCGCGCTGGACTGGAGCCAGGGTCAACCTATCACCACTCGACCAGGCGCCAGACGCCGGGGCGCAGCTCGTCCTCGTGGCCGCCCACCTCGGCGAAGATGGCCACCGCCCGTTTCAGCTCCTCCATCGCCTCGTCCGTCTGGCGCAACGCCGGGATACGCTCCGGCATCTACATGACCGGTGCGCCGATCCGCCTGATCACGCGGCCGTTCCGCCGGGGCGGCTGACGGGTTGCCCGATGCCGTCGTGGTCGGCGCGGGGCCGAACGGCCTCGCGGCCGCGATCGAGCTGGCCCGCGCCGGCCGGTCGGTGCTGCTGTGCGAGCGCAACGAGACGATCGGCGGCGGGGCGCGGACGGCCGAGCTGACCCTGCCCGGCTACCGGCACGACGTCTGCTCGGCCGTCCACCCCCTCGCCGTCGGATCGCCGTTCCTGCGGGCGCTGCCGCTGGCCGATCACGGGCTCGAGCTGCTCGAGCCCGACGTGCAGGCCGCCCACCCGCTCGACGGCGGCCGGGCGGCCGTCCTGCACCGGTCGCTGGCCGAGACGGCGGCGGAGCTCGGGCCGGACGGCGACGCATACGACGCGCTCATGCGCCCGTTCGCCGAGGGCTGGGACGAGCTCGCCCCGACCGTGCTGGGCGCGCCCCGGCCGCCGCGCCACCCGCTGCTCGCCGCCCGGTTCGCGCGCGCCGGCGTCCGCGGCGTGGCCGGCCTCGCGACGGCGCGCTTCCGCTCGGACGCCGCCCGCGCGCTCCTGGGGGGAATGGGGGCGCACTCGTTCCGGGCGCTCCACCGGGCGCCGACGGCCGGGTTCGCGCTCGTGCTGCTCGCGCTCGGCCACGCGGCCGGCTGGCCGGTGGCGCGCGGCGGCTCCCAGGCCATCGCCGACGCGATGGCGGCCCACCTGCGCTCGCTCGGGGGCGAGATCCGCATCGGCTTCGAGGTGCGCTCGCTGGGTGACCTGCCCGAGGCGCGGGCCCTGCTCTTCGACGTGACCCCGCGCGGGCTGGTCGCGATCTGCGGCGACGCGCTGCCCGGGCGCTACGCCCGCGCCCTGCGCCGCTACCGCTATGGCGCCGGCGCCTTCAAGGTCGACTACGCCCTCTCCGAGCCGGTGCCGTGGACGGCCGCGGCCGCCCGCCGGGCGGGCACCGTGCACCTGGGCGGCACGCTCCCCGAGCTGGCCGCATCCGAGGCCACGGTCGCCGCGGGCGGCCATCCCGAGCGGCCCTTCGTGCTGGTCGCCCAGCAGAGCCTCGTCGACCCCGGCCGCGCGCCGGCGGGGAGGCACACGCTGTGGGCGTACTGCCATGTGCCCAACGGCTCGCGGATCGACATGACGGCGGCGATCGAGCGCCAGATCGAGCGGTTCGCGCCCGGCTTCGGCGACGTCGTGCTCGAGCGGGCCGTGCGCGGCCCGGCCGACCTCGAGGCGGAGAACCCGAACTACGTCGGCGGCGACATCAACGGCGGTGCCGCCGACCTGCGCCAGGTGCTGGCCCGCCCGGCGGCGCGGATCACCCCGTACACCACCCCGAACCCGCGCATCTTCCTGTGCTCGTCGTCGACCCCGCCCGGCGGGGGCGTGCACGGCATGTGCGGCTACCACGGCGCCCGGGCCGCGCTCCGCAGCGCTCTTCGCTAGCGGTGGGGATCGACCGGTCGCTGGTGGAGTGGATGTCGAGCCTCCACTGGCCGGTGGTCACGCCGGTCATGAAGGGGCTCACGTTCGCGGGCGCAGGAGGGCTGGTCTGGATCGTGCTCGGCGTCGTGGCGGCCGTGTGGCTGCGGCGGCCGCTCGCGCTCATCGCCGTCATCGTCGCGATCGCGGTCGCGTCGTACGCCGACGGGGTGCTCAAGTCGGCCATCGGCCGAGGGCGGCCCTTCGTCGGCGACCCCCGCGTGCACCCGTCGATCGGGCTGCCGCACGACCCGTCGATGCCGAGCGGCCATGCGATGAACGCCTTCGCCGGCGCCGTGCTGCTGGCGGCGGTGGTGCCGCGGGCGCGGTGGCCGCTGCTCGGCCTCGCCGCCCTGATCGCCCTCTCCCGCGTCTACCTGGGCGTCCACTTCCCGAGCGACGTGATCGCCGGCGCGATTCTCGGCTCGGGCATCGGCGCCGCCGCCGCCTGGCTCCTCCGGAAAGGCGAGGTCGCACTCACCCGCGGCACCCGCCAGGCGGGGTCAGACCCCGAACGGCGGCCGGGACAGGTTCGTTGCACTTCCGTTCGGGGTCTGACCCCGGTGGTCGTGGGGCATAATCGCCCCGATGCCCGAGACCGTCCGCGCACCGGGGCTCGTCCTCACCGAGCACGAGTTCGACGTCCCGCTCGGCCACGATCGCCCGGACGGGGAGCGCATCACCGTCTTCGCGCGCGAGGTGGCCGACCCGGACGGGCGCGACCGGCCGTTCCTGGTCTACTTCCAGGGCGGGCCCGGGTCGGAGGCGCCGCGCCCGATCCGGCGCCCGGGGTCGCCCGCCTGGCTCGACCGCGCGCTCGAGGAGTTCCGGGTGCTCATGCTCGACCAGCGCGGGACCGGCCGCTCGACCCCGGTCGGAGCGCTGGCCGGTCGCAGCCCACAGGAGCAGGCCGAGTACCTGGCCCATTTCCGGGCCGACTCGATCGTCCGTGACGCGGAGTGGATCCGCAACGAGCTCGGCGTCGAGCGCTGGAGCGTCCTCGGCCAGAGCTTCGGCGGGTTCTGCGTCACGACCTACCTCTCGTTCGCCCCCGAGGGCCTGCGCGAGGCGTTCATCAGCGGCGGCCTGCCGCCCGTCGGCCGCCACACCGACGACGTGTACCGGCTGACCTACGAGCGGGTCCTCGACCGCACCCGCCGCTACTACGAGCGCTACCCGGCCGACCGGGGCCGGATGCGGGAGCTGCGCAGGCGCCTCGAGGCCGACGACGTGCGGCTGCCGTCGGGCGACCGGCTCACCGGGCCGCGGCTGCGCCAGCTCGGGATGCTGCTCGGGATGGGGCCCGGCGCCGAGCGGCTGCACTACATCCTCGAGCTGCCGCACGACTCGCCGGCGTTCCTGCACGACGTCGAGGGCGCCCTCGACTTCCGCCGCAACCCGATCTACTCGGTCATCCACGAGGCCTGCTACGCCGACGGATGCGCGACCCGCTGGGCGGCCGAGCGCCTGCTGCCGGCGGCGTACGCGGATGATCCCGAGCTGCTCACCGGCGAGCACGTGTACCCGTGGATGTTCGAGGACTACGGGACGCTCGCGCCGCTCCGGGAAGCGGCGGGCATCCTGGCCGAGCGCGAGTGGCCGCGCCTGTACGACGGCGATCGGCTGGCCCGCAACGATGTGCCGGCCGCCGCGATCATCTACGCCGAGGACATGTACGTCGTGCGCGCCCTCTCGGAGGAGACGGCCGCCGGGATCCGCGGGCTGCGGCCGTGGCTCACGAACGAGTACGAGCACGACGGCCTCCGGGTCGACGGCGCGCGCATCCTGGGGCGCCTGATCGACCTCGCCCGGGGCATGGTGTAGCGCACGCTACCCTCGGCGGGATGAGCGACTCCGACTCGACGGCCGCCTACAGCGGCCACACCGCCTGGGCGCGCAGCCTGGAGCGGCCGCTGCGCGACTTCCTGACCACCGAGGCGGGCAGCGCCGCGATCCTGCTCGCGGCCACCGTCGCCGCGCTCGTGTGGGTGAACGCCGACGCCGGCTCGTACCGGTCGGCGTGGAGCACGGAGCTCACGATCCGGGTGGGCGGGGACGCGATCGCGATGAACCTGCGCGAGTGGGTGAACAGCGGCCTGATGACGTTCTTCTTCTTCGTAGTGGGGCTCGAGGCGCGGCGCGAGTTCGACATGGGCGAGCTGCGCGAGCGGCGCCGGGTGACGCTGCCGCTGGTCGCCGGCCTGGGGGGAATGGCGGTGCCGGTGGTGATCTACCTGGCCGTCAACGCGGGTCACGGGTCGGCGCACGGCTGGGGGACGGCCATGTCGACCGACACCGCGTTCGCGCTCGGGATGCTGACGCTCGTCGGCCCCCGCTTCCCGGAGCGGCTGCGCTCGTTCATGCTGACCGTGGTCGTGGTCGACGACGTGGCGGCGCTGATCGTGATCGCGACCTTCTACGCGGGCGACGTGTGGATGGCGGCCCTGGGTGTGGCCGGCTGCGTGCTCGTCCTGATCCTCGCCGTCCGGGCCGCCGGCGTGCACGTCGGGCTCGTCTACGCGGCGCTCGGCGCGGTGCTGTGGGTGGCGCTCCTGAAATCCGGCATCGACCCGATCCTGGCGGGGCTCGTGATGGGCCTGCTCACCTACGCGTACCCGGCGCAGCGCACCGACCTCGAGCGGGCGTCCGACCTCTTCCGGCTGTTCCGGGAGCAGCCGACGCCGGAGCTGGCCCGGTCGGCCCAGGCCGGCCTGCAGACCGCCATCTCGCCGAACGAGCGCCTGCAGCAGCTCTACCACCCCTGGACGAGCTACGTGATCGTGCCGCTGTTCGCCCTCGCGAACGCCGGGATCGCCATCTCGGGGGGCTTCCTCGGCCACGCGTTCACCTCGCCGATCACGCTCGGGATCGTGGTCGGGTACGCCTTCGGCAAGCCGATCGGTGTCGTCGCGAGCGCGTGGATCGTCACGCGCCTCAGCCGCGGGCGCCTGCGGCCGCCGGTGGGGTGGGCCGCCGTCGCGGGCGGCGGGACGGTCGCCGGGATCGGGTTCACCGTCTCGATCCTGATCGCCACCCTCGCCTTCCACGGGAGCGAGCTGGAGGAGGCGAAGCTCGGTGTCCTGTGCGCCGCCCTGGTCTCGTCGAGCGCGACGTGGACGCTCTTCCGCGCCACCGAGCGGCTGCCGAGGCGGCTGCGCCTGCGGGCGCTGCTCGGCTCGGCCCGGCCGATCGTCGACCTGGCGGTGCCCGTCGACGCCGACCGCGACCACGTTCGCGGCCCGCTCGATGCGCCGGTCACCCTGCTCGAGTACGGCGATCTCGAGTGCCCGTACTGCGGGCAGGCGGAGGCCGTCATCCGCGAGCTTCTGTCCGACTTCGGCGACCTGCGTTACGTGTGGCGCCACCTGCCCCTGAACGACGTGCACCCGCACGCCCAGCTGGCCGCCGAGGCGACCGAGGCGGCGGCCGAGCAGGGCCGGTTCTGGGACCTTCACGACCTGCTGCTGCGCCACCAGGGCGCCCTCAAGCTGCCCGACCTGATCGCGTATGCGGGCCAGCTCGGAATGGACACCGACCGCTTCGCCGAGGACATGCGCCGGCGGGTGGGGCGCGGCCGCATCGCCGAGGACGTCGACGGCGCCGACCTCTCCGGGGTGTCCGGGACGCCGACATTCTTCGTGAACGACCGCCGCCACTACGGCGCCTACGACATCGAGACCCTCTCCCGCGCGGTCCGTGCCGCCCGCGCCCGCGCCGCGCTGAAAACCGGGGTCTGACCCCGAACGGGGGGCGGGCGCAAGTTGTTGCAGAATTGTTGCAAGCTCGCCGCGCGGTGGAACCGGCGCCCGTGCCGGGGCGTATACAAGAGACGTGGATCGGACGCTGATCGCGGTCGCGGCTGTCGCCGGGCTCGCGACCTTCCTCTCGCCGTGCGTGCTGCCCGTGCTGCCGGTGGTGGCGGCGGCGTCGACCACGGGCGGCCGCCGGCGCCCGCTCGGCATCGCCGCCGGGCTCGCCGTCGCCTTCGTCGCGTTCACGTTGCTCGCCTCGCGGGCCCTGTCCGCACTCGGCCTGCCCCAGGACCTGCTCCGCAACGTTGCGATCGGCCTGCTCGCCGTGGCCGGTGTCGCCCTGCTCGTACCCGCGGTGGGCGAGGCGCTCGGGCGAGCGTTCCAGCCGCTCGCGACCCGGGCCGGCGGCGGGCTCGCCCGCGGGGACGGGTTCTGGTCGGGCACCGCGCTCGGCGCCGGGCTCGCGCTCGTGTGGACGCCGTGCGCCGGCCCGATCCTGGCCGCCGTGACGGCGCTCAGCGCCGAGGGCCGCATCTCCGCCGAGCTGGTCGCGATCACCGTCGCGTATTCCGCCGGCTCCACGCTGCCGCTGTTCGCCCTTGCCCTGCTCGGGCACCGGGCGGCGGGGTCTCTCGCGCGCATGCGCCGGGCTGGACTCGTCGCGCGGCGGGCCTCGGGCGCCGTCCTGGTCGCGGCCGCCTACCTGTTCACCACCGACATCCCCACCCAGCTCGCCGCCAGCGCTCCGGGCTACGTGTCGGCCATCCAGAAGGTCGAGCGCGCCCGCGCCGTCGCGGGCGACCTGCGCGACCTGACCGCGTCCGCGGCCAACGCTCCCGCTGCCGTCGCCGCCGGGAGCTCCCCCGACACGCTGCGGGACTACGGGCCGGCACCGGACTTCGCGAAGATCACCACCTGGATCAACTCGCGCCCCCTCACGCTGCAGCGGCTGCGGGGCAAGGTCGTCCTGGTCGACTTCTGGACGTACTCCTGCGTCAACTGCATCCGCACCCTGCCGTACCTGAAGGCCTGGTATGCGCGCTACCACCGCGACGGGCTCGTGATCGTCGGAGTCCACACGCCCGAGTTCGCGTTCGAGCACGTCGTCTCGAACGTGCAGCGGGCGGTGCGCGAGCACGGCATCCGCTACCCCGTGGCCGTCGACGACCGCTACGGCACCTGGGACGCGTGGGCCAACCAGTACTGGCCGGCCGACTATCTGATCGACCGGAACGGCGATGTCCGCGACGCCCACTTCGGCGAGGGCGCCTATGCGCAGACCGAAGGCGACATCCGCACCCTCCTGGGCGAGCGTGCGAACGGTCCGCGGGCCCGGGCGGCGAACGCGATCGCGCCGTCGCCGCAGGTCGAGACGCCCGAGACGTACCTGGGGACATCCCGCGCCCAGGGCTACGCCCAGCAGCTCCATCCGGACACCGACTTCGACTACGGCCCGCAGACGTCCACCCGGCCGAACACCGTCGCCCTCGCGGGCCACTGGCGGGTCGAGAGCCACCAGATCGTCGCCGGGGCCGGCGCGACGCTCGTGTTCGAGTACGTCGCGCCGCGGATCTACGTGGTCGCGGCGCCGCCGGGAACCGGCCCCGTGACCCTGGGCGTCTCGGTCGACGGGTCGCCGAAGGCGCCGGTGCGCGTGCCAGACGACGACCTGTACCAGCTCGCGCACATGCCGAACGCGGGCCCGCACCAGCTGGCCCTGTCCGTCCCCGCCGGGACGTCGCTCTACTCGTTCACGTTCGGGTGAGAGCTACGGACGGTACGGCGACGGGCGGTCGACCCAGATCCGGCGGTCGGACTCCTCGATCCGGTAGTCGTTGATGCTCGCGTCGCGGCGGCGCATGTAGCCGAGCTCGTCGAACTCCCAGTGCTCGTTGCCGTGGCTGCGCCACCACTGGCCGGACGGGTCCTGGCTCTCGTACTCGAAGCGCACCGAGATGCGGTTCTCGTGGAAGCACCAGAGCTCCTTGCGCAGCCGGTAGGAGAGCTCCTTCTCCCACTTTCGGCGCAGGAAGCCGACGATCGCCTCGCGGCCCTGGAAGAACTCGTCGCGGTTGCGCCAGGCGGAGTCCGGGGAGTACGCGCCGGCGACCCGCTCGGGATCGCAGGTGTTCCAGGCGTCCTCGGCCGCCTGCACCTTCTTGCGCGCCGCCTCGTCGGTGAACGGGGGGACTGGTGGGCGTGGATCCATGCACGAGAGCCTATCGCGGAACGATGGATCCGCCTCGCGGCCCGGCGGCGGCGCCGGCAACGCGCGGAGCCGTATCGTCGCCTAGATCGCCGCGACCCGGGATTCGCGGGGCTCGGCCACGGCCCGGATGGGGAACACGAACGTGAACGTCGCTCCGCGGCCCGGCGCGGTGCGGATGTCGACCGTCCCGCCGGCCACGCTCACCCGCTCGCGCATCGACTCGAGGCCGAGATGCAGGCGCATGCGGTCGCGGTCGAGCGCGTCGTCGAGGTTGAAGCCGACCCCGTCGTCGGACACCTCGCACACGATCGCGTCGGCGTGCTGCTTCAGGATCACCGACACCATGCGCGCCCGGGCGTGCTTGCGCACGTTGGTGATCGCCTCCTGGAGGACGCGGTAGCACAGGTTCTCGAGCGGCCGGGGGTAGCGCTCGACCGTGCTCGTCAGCTCGAAGCGGAAGCCGGCGTCGGCCGCCGCGTCCTCGAGCAGCCCCCGCACCGCCGCCTCGAGCCCCCGCTCGGTCAGCACCTGGGGCCGGAGCTGGAACATGACGTGGCGGGCGCGCTCGGTCGCCGCGTGGATCGTCTGCCGTGCGGACACGACGGCCGGGAGCATCCTGGCCGGGTCGCCGTTGGCCATGGCCCGCTCGAGCCGGTCGAGCGCGAGCTGGGCCGCCACCATGACCTGGATGGTGTCGTCGTGGAGGTCGCTCGCGAGCTGTGCCTTCGCGTCCTCCTCCGCCCGCAGCAGGGCGCCGAGCACGTGGCGGCGGCGCTCCTCTTCCTCCTCCAGCTCGCGCATCCGCTCGGCCCGCTCGTACGCGACCCCGATCTGGCCGCCGATCTGCTCGATCACGTCGAGCAGCGGCTGGTCGACACCGTTGATGTCGTCCGTGAAGCACTCGACCACGCCGCTCACGACGCCGTGGCGCACGATGGGGGCGAACACGACGCCGGCGAACCCGAGGCCCTCGAGCAGCTCCTGGCGCCGGAACTCGACGCCGCCGATCGGCGTCGCGAGGGCGGTGCCGCGCTCCCACACACCACCGAGGATGCCCTGCCCCCGCTCGAACTCGATCACCTCGGAGTTGGCCCGGAAGGCCTCCGCGTCGACCTGCGGCGCCGCCCAGCTGCCGACGTAGCGCAGCCGCTGGTCGCGGGGGTCCGCCCGCCATGCCACCGCGAGGCCCAGGCCGAGCGAGTCGCCCAGCGCCCGCAGCATGGCGTTGGTCGTCTCCTCGAGCGTGGTCACGGACGCGAGCGCTCGCGCGACCGACGACTGCAGCCCCACGAGCCGCTCCGCCCGCACCCGCTGGTCGTGGATGCGGGCGGCGGCGATCGCGGCGATGCTGCCTGTGGTGATGACGGCGGCGGCCCAGACGGCCGCCTCGATCCAGTAATAGCGGCTGACCGGCGCGAGCGTGCCGATCACGACTGCGAGCACCGCTGCCAGGGAGAGCGTTGCCGTCCCCACCGCGACCTCGGTCGCGCGCCCGCGCCTGTGCCGCCCTGGTGAATCTTTGACAACAGGCACAACCAGCCAGGGTATCCGCACGTCGCGATCCGCGCAAACGCCGCCCTAGGAAGGTGCCGCCGAGGGTTCCTCGCGGGCCCAGCCGCGCAGCTCGTCCAGGCCCGGCAGGAGGCGCCGACCGCGCTCGGTCAGCTGGTAGGCGGCACGCGGCCCGGGCTTCCCCGAGCGGCAGACGACGCCCGCGGCTCCGAGCTCGCGCAGGCGCTCCGCGAGCAGCCGGTCGGACAGGCCCGGGATGGCCCGATGGATCTCGCAGAAGTGCGCGGGCCGGACGGCGAGCACGTCCAGGATGAGGGCTGTCCAGCGCTTGCCGAGCAGGTCGAACGCGGCCCGCAGGTCGGGGCAGCACTCGAGCGGCGTGGGGTCGGTCATCGCCCCAGGATACCGGAGCCGGCCCCACTTACCGACGAAAAGTAAGCATGCTGCTAGGCTGCCGCCCAACCGTACGCCGTCGGAAGGTTTTCCGCTTCATCCTGGGGGGTCGCATGCCGGGTCACATCAACACCACGCTCTTCACGGATCCCGCGTGCCCGTGGGCGTATTCCGAGATCCCCGCGCTGCGGGTGATCGACTGGCGCTACGGCTCCCAGCTCGACTGGCGGCTCGTGCTGATCGGGCTCACCGAGAGCGCCCAGCAGTACGTCGACCGCGGCTACACGACGCTCCGCTCCGCCCGCAGCCACGCCGCTTTCCGCCGCTACGGGATGCCGTTCTCTCCCCGGCCGAAGGCACGCGTCTCGGCGACCGCCCGCGCCTGCCGCGCGATCGAGGCCGCCCGCCTGATCGAGCCCGGCAGCGAGTGGGCGGCGCTGCGCGCGCTCCAGCTGCTGCAGTTCACGACGCCGATCGTGCTCGACGACGACGACGCCGTGTCCCGGGTCGTGGCGGCGGCCACCGGCCACGACGCCGACGCGATCCGCGCCGGCCTGGACTCGGCCGAGACGACCGCGGCGTACGAGCGCGACCGGGCCGAGGCCCGCAGCGCCGCCGGCAGCGCCGCCGAGCTGCAGGGCAAGACCGCGTCCACCGACGGCTCGGTGCGCTTCACGGCCTCGTCGGTGACGTTCGAGCGCGACGGCGTGCGCCTGGTGGCCGGAGGGTTCCAGCCCGTGGCCGCCTACGACGTGCTGGTCGCGAACCTCGATCCGACCCTCGAGCGCCGCGCCGCGCCGGACGATCCGGCCGAGCTCCTGGCCGAGTACCCGGACGGGCTGACGACGCAGGAGATCGCCGCGCTGCTGGCCGAGGGCAACGACGCGCCCGACCGGACGGCGGCCGAGACCGCGATGCTCGAGCTGGTGTTCGACGGCCGCGCGGAGCGGATCGCCCTCGGCGACGACGCGATCTGGCTCGCACCGGAGCGGGCCGGCTGGTTCCAGGGCACGCTTGCCGCGGTCGAGCCCGCGGGGGTCAGGCGCGACCCGATCGGCGCCACGGCGTAACTCTCACGCCGGGCGATCCGACCGGATCGTGGCGCCGCTGACCAGCCCCTGGTCGACGTACCAGGCCAGCGTCCGCCGCACCATGTCGTCGAACGAGCGGTACTCGAGGCCGAGCTCGCGGGATGCCCGCGAGCCGTCGTAGGCGTGGCCGTGCAACACCGTGGCCACCATCTCTCGGCACAGGCGCGGGCGGCGTCCCCGCGCCCGGGCCAGCGTCGCGGCGACGTCGCCCGCCGCCAGCGCGGCCGGGCGGGGAAGGTGCAGCGCCCGCCGCTCGATCCCGGTGATCCGCGCCATCGTCGCCACCGCCTCGTCGGTCGTGACGCAGACGCCCGCCAGGAGGTAGCGGCGGCCGGCTGCCCCGCGCGTCTCGGCCAGCACGTGGCCCTCGCTGCAGTCGTCGGAGTCGACCAGGCTGAAGCGGGAGCGCACGAGCGTGCGCAGCCTGCCGTTGGCGTAGTCGAGGATCAGGCGCGCGGTGCCGCCGGTGCGGCCCGGGCCCTGCACCGACGCCGGGTTGACGCAGACGAGCTCGATCCCGTGCCGTTCGGCCGCGCGCACGGCCGTCGCCTCGGCGTCGTGCTTCGAGCGCTCGTATTCGGACAGGAACCAGCCCCGGTGGGGCGTGTCCTCGGTGGCGACGACGCCGGCGGCCTCGCCGATCACCGCGGCGGATGACGTGTACACGACCCGGCGCACCCCGGCGCGTGCGCACGCGTCGATGACGTTCTCGGTGCCGGTCACGTTCGCGGCCCGCATCGGTTCCGGGTCGCGCATGCAGAACCCGTTCACGCCCGCGGCGTGGTAGACGACCTCGCACCCGCGGGCGGCCCGCTCGACCGTCTCGGGCGCGAGCACGTCGCCCGCGACGACGTCCACGCCGAGCGCCTGCAGCGCGGTGGCGGCCTCCGGCCGGCGGGAGAGCGCGCGCACCTCGCGGCCGTCGGCCAGGAGGCGGCGGGCGATACCGCCGCCGACGAAGCCGGTCGCGCCGGTGACGAGGACGACACTCACGGTTCGGAGGCCGCGCCGGTGAAGGAGCCCGAGAAGCGCACGAGGTACTCGACGGCCGAGGCGACGGTGATCAGGGCCGCGATCAGCATGGCCACCTCGTCGAGGCGCCACGAGCCGATGTCGATAGAGGGGTGCAGGATCGCGAGCAGGATGGCGACGAACTGGGTGTTGGTCTTCAGCTTGCCCCAGATCGACGGCTTCATCACGAGGCCGTCGGCCGCGACCAGGCCGCGCAGACCCATGATCAGGAGCTCGCGGGCGATGATGATCGTCGCGACCCAGGCGGACGCCCGCCCGACCGAGACGAGCGCGACCAGCGTGCCCGAGGTGAGCAGCTTGTCGGCCGTCGTGTCGAGGAAGGAGCCGAGCGTGGTCTCGAGCCTCCAGCGCCGGGCCAGGTAGCCGTCGAGCGTGTCGGTGACCGCCGCCAGGGCGAAGAGCGCGCCGGCTGCATCGTCCCACCCGCGGCCGTCGTTCGCGAGCACGAGCGCCATGACGACGGGCACGGCCAGCACACGCGTTGACGAGAGGGCGGTGAGCAA
Organism: Thermoleophilia bacterium; assembly: GCA_025928655.1. GTDB lineage: Bacteria > Actinomycetota > Thermoleophilia > Gaiellales > JAICJC01 > JAICJC01. The sequence goes on from JAICJC010000025.1 coordinate 29,283, forward strand.
CCCTTCCGAGCGCCTGATCACGTCCCTCCCGGACGCGGGCCCCGCCCACGACGGCGGTCCCGACGGTGGTCGGCGGTGGGGGGCACCGGGGAACCATAACGGCCCGCGGAGGCCCGGCCCGCCCCGATCTGGTAGGAACACCAGGCCATGCCGGGCTACGTCGCCGCCATCGACCAGGGAACGACCAGCACCCGCTGCATGGTCTTCGACCACTCGGGCGGCGTGGTCGCGACCGCGCAGAAGGAGCACGAGCAGATCTTCCCCAGGCCGGGCTGGGTGGAACACTCGCCGGGCGAGATCTGGGAGCGCGCGTGCGGCGTGGTGGAGGCCGCCCTCGCGGCGGGCGGCCTGCGGGCGTCCGACCTCGCGGCGGTCGGGATCGCCAACCAGCGCGAGACGGCGGTGGTGTGGGAGCGCAGGACGGGGGAGCCGGTCGCAAACGCGATCGTGTGGCAGGACACGCGCACCGACCGCATCTGCGACGCGCTCGCCCGCGAGGGCGGCCGCGACCGGTTCCGGGCGACGACCGGCCTGCCGCTTGCGACCTACTTCTCGGGCCCCAAGATCAGGTGGATCCTCGACAACGTCCCCGGCGTCCGCGATGGCGCGGAGCGGGGGGAGATCCTCTTCGGCACCGTCGACACCTGGCTCGTCTGGAACCTGACCGGCGGGCCCGACGGCGGCGTCCACGTCACCGACCCGAGCAACGCCTCACGCACGATGCTGATGGACCTCGCCACCCTCGACTGGGACGACGGGATCCTCGCCGCGATGGACATCCCCCGGGCGATGCTGCCCGCGATCCGGCCCTCGAGCGGCGTGTACGCGCACGCGCGGGGCGTGCTCGACGGCGTCCCGGTGGCCGGCGTCCTGGGCGACCAGCAGGCGGCGCTGTTCGGGCAGGTCTGCTTCGACCCCGGCGAGGCCAAGAACACCTACGGCACGGGCAACTTCCTGCTGCTGAACACCGGGACGGAGCCGGTGGGGTCGGCCAACGGGCTGCTGACGACGGTCGGCTACCGGCTCGGCGACCGGGACGCGGTGTACTGCCTCGAGGGCGCCATCGCGGTCACCGGGTCGCTCGTCCAGTGGCTGCGGGACAACCTCGGCCTCATCGCGAGCGCGCCCGAGATCGAGGACATGGCGCAGACCGTCGAGGACAACGGCGGCGCCTACTTCGTGCCGGCCTTCTCGGGCCTGTTCGCGCCGTACTGGCGCAGCGACGCCCGCGGGGCGATCGTCGGCCTCACGCGCTACGTGCACCGCGGCCATCTGGCCCGGGCCGTGCTGGAGGCGACGGCGTTCCAGACCCGGGAGGTGGTCGAGGCCATGAACGCCGACTCCGGCGTGGCGCTCGCGTCGCTGAAGGTCGACGGGGGCATGGTCGGCAACGACCTCCTGATGCAGCTCCAGGCAGACATCCTGGACGTGCCCGTGATCCGTCCGCAGGTGGCCGAGACGACGGCGCTCGGCGCCGCCTACGCGGCCGGCCTGGCGGTCGGGTTCTGGGCCGGCACGGACGAGCTGCGCGCGAACTGGGCCGCCGACCGGGAGTGGACGCCCGGGATGGATCCCGGCCGCCGCGAGCGCGAGTACCGCATGTGGCAGAAGGCGGTGACGCGCACGTTCGGCTGGGTCGAGGCCGACGGTTGAGGGCGATCGAGACGCAGGTGCTCGTCGTCGGCGGCGGCGCCACCGGCGTCGGGGTCGCCCGCGACGCCGCGCTGCGGGGCCTGCCGGTCGCCCTCGTCGAGCGGGGCGACCTGGCCGAGGGCACCACCGGCCGCTTCCATGGGCTGCTCCACTCCGGCGCCCGGTACGCGGTGCGCGACCCGCAGTCGGCCCGCGAGTGCGTCATCGAGAACCGCATCCTGCGCCGGATCGCGTCCGGCTGCATCGAGGACACGGGCGGCCTGTTCGTGTGCACGCCGGCCGACGACCCGGCGTTCGGCGACCGGCTCGCGGCGGCGTGCGCCGACGCCGGCATCCCGGCCGAGGAGATCGGCGCGGCCGAGGCGCTGCGGCGCGAGCCCGGACTCAACCCCGGCATCACGCGCGCGTTCGGTGTTCCCGACGCAGCCGTCGACACGTGGGCGCTGGTGGGGGCGTGCGCGGACGACGTGGAGCGCCGCGGCGGGGCCGTCATGCGCCGTCACGACGTCACCGGCCTGATCGTCGAGGGGGGCGCCGTCCGCGGCGCCCGCCTGCGCGACGCCCGCACGGGCGAGGAGTCCGAGGTGCGGGCCGACATCACGGTCAGCGCCACCGGCGCGTGGGCCGGGCAGCTGGCCGCGATGGCCGGCTGCGAGGCGCGCGTCCACGGCGGCCGCGGCGTCATGGTGGCCCTGAACCACCGGCTCACCCACGCGGTCGTGAACCGCTGCCGCATGCCGGCGGACGGCGACATCCTCGTGCCCGCGCACACCGTGAGCGTGATCGGGACGACGGACGTCGCGACCGACGACCCGGACGACACGCGGATCCCGGCGGACGAGGTGCGCCGGCTCCTGGACGAGGGCGCCGAGATGGTGCCCCAGGTGCGCGACGCGCGGGCCCTGCGGGCGTGGGCCGGGATCCGGCCGCTCTACGGCGAGCGCGACACCCGGGCGGCGGCCCGTGACAGGAGCCGCGGGTTCGCGCTCCTCGACCACCGCGACCGCGACGGGGTGGGCGGGTTCCTCACCATCACCGGCGGCAAGCTGACGACGTTCCGGCTGATGGCCGAGGTGACGGTCGCCGCGGTCTGCGCCCACCTCGGCGTGGACGCCGCGTGCCGCACGCAGGACGAACCGCTGCCCGGGTCGGAGGACGGGCGGTTCCAGACGGTGACGGAGCGGTTGGCGGAGCGCGAGCGGACCCTCCACGACGAGGCGATCGTGTGCGAGTGCGAGCTCGTCACCCGGGAGATGCTGCTCGCGGCCGCCGCCGCCCGGCCGGGGGCGAGCCTCGACGACCTGCGCCGGGCCACCCGCCTGGGGATGGGCCCCTGTCAGGGCGGCTTCTGCATCCCGCGCGCCGCCGGGCTGCTCGCCGGGGCCGGGCGCATGGACGCGCCGGCCGCGAACGCCGCCGTCCGCGAGTTCGTGGCCGAGCGGTGGAAGGGCGGCTGGCCCCTGCTCGAGGGCCGCCAGGCACGCCAGATGCGGCTCGACGACTGGATGCTCCACGGCGCCCTCGACGTCGACCACCTGCCGGGATGACGCGGGCGCTGGTGGTTGGCGCCGGCCTGTCCGGCCTCGCCTGCGCCCTGCGGCTGGCCGACGGCGGGGCGCCGGTGACGGTGATCGCGGCCGGGGCCGGGTCGCTGGGGCTGGGGGGCGCGACGATCGACCTGCTCGGGTACGGCCCGGAGCTCGTGCCGCGGCCGCTGGAGGCGCTGGACGGCCTGCCCGCCGGCCACCCCTACGCCCTGCTCGGTCCGGCGCGGGTTGCCGCGGCGGTGGCATGGCTGGGGGAGCGGCTCCCGGGCATCGCGCTGCACGGCGACGGGAGCGAGAACCTGCTGCTGGCCACCGCCCTCGGCGCGGTCCGCCCGACGGCGGCCGCGCCGGCCGCCGTCGCCGCCGGCGACCTGCGCGCGGGCGGGGCGGTCGTGTTCGCCGGGGTGCGGCCGCTGCGTGACTTCTTCCCCGCCCTCGTCGCCGCGAACGTGGGCGCATCGTCCCGTGTGCGGGTCGAGGCCCGCGCCGCCGAGGCCGACGTCGACGTCCGCGGCGACGCCGACGCCTCGCCGGTCGCGCTGGCCCGGGCGCTCGAGCTGCCGGAGGAGCGGGGGCGCGTGACGGCGGCGCTGCGGGCGGCGATCGGCGACCCCGGCGGCGCCCGCATCGGCCTCCCGGCGGCGCTTGGAATCGACCGCCATGCCGAGGTGGCCGCCGCCGTCTCGGACGCGCTCGGCGCGGAGGTGTTCGAGGTGCCGACGGCCCCGCCGTCGGTGCCGGGCATCCGCCTCTACCGCGCCCTGACCGCGGAGCTGCGGCGGCTGGGCGCGCGCCTGATCGTGGGCCCGGCCGTCGTCGGGGGCGTGCGCGACGGCGACCGGCTGGCCGCGCTCGAGGTGCAGGTGTCCGGGCGGGCGCGCACGTTGCCGGCGGACTCGGTCGTGCTCGCCACCGGCGGCCTGGCGGCCGGCGGGATCGAGCTGGGGCGCGACGGCCTGCGCGAGCCGGTGCTCGGGCTGTCGGTCGCCTCCGACCCCGGCGGCGAGCGCTACGGCCCCGACGCCTTCGGCGAGCAGCCGGCCGACCGGGCCGGGATCCGGGTCGACGCGCGCATGCGGGCGCTGGGCCACGACGGCTCCGTCGTCCACCCGAACGTCCACGCGGTCGGGGCGCTCGTGCACGGGGCCGTGCCCTGGCGCGAGCTGTCCGGGAACGGGCTGGCGCTTGCGACCGGCCTCGCCGCCGCCGACGCGATCCTGGAGGAGCGGGCGCATGAGTGACGACATCCGCGCATCGCTGGACGGCTGCGTGAAGTGCACGATCTGCGAGACGTTCTGCCCCGTCTCGGCCGCGACGCCGCTTTTTCCCGGCCCGAAGTACGCCGGCCCCCAGGCGGAGCGCTACCGCGCGCCGGGAACGAGCGCCGACGCGTCGCTCGACTACTGCTCCGGGTGCGGGATCTGCACGCAGGTGTGCCCGCAGGGCGTTCACGTCGCCGAGATCAACGCCCAGGCCCGCGCGCGGATGCGGGCGGAGCGCGGGATGCCGCTGCGCGACCGGCTGATCGCCCGGCCGGCCCTGCTCGGGCGCCTGGCGCGTCCCGTGGCGCCGGTCGCGAACGCCGTCGTGCGCTCGCGCCTCGCCCGCCGTGCCGCCGAGGCGGCGCTCGGCATCCACCGCGACGCGGCGCTGCCCTCGTTCGCGTTCCGGACGCTGCAGGCGCGGGCACGGCGGCGGCCGAAGCCCGCCGCCGCGACGCGGACCGTCGTCTATTTCCACGGCTGTGCGGCCAACTACAACGAGCCCGGCGTCGGCACGATGGCGATCGACGTGCTCGAGCACAACGGGTTCGAGGTGATCGTGCCGCCGCAGGGCTGCTGCGGCCTGCCGCTCCAGTCGAACGGGAGCTTCGAGCCCGCCCGCGAGCACGTCCGGGCGCTGGTCGCCCGGCTGGTGCCGTACGCGCGTGCGGGGCACACGATCGTCGCCAGCTCCACCAGCTGCGGCCTGATGCTGAAGCGCGAGGCGCGAGAGATCCTTGGCCTCGACGACCCCGACCTCGCGCTCGTCGGCGAGCGCCTGTACGACATCTGCGAGCTCCTCCGCGACCTCCTGGACGCGGGCGAGCTGCGCACCGACATGCGGCGGCTACCGCTGCGGATCGCCTACCACCAGCCCTGCCAGGGCCGCGGGCACGGGTTCGGAAAGCCCGCCCTCGACCTGCTGCGGCTGATCCCGGGCCTCGCCGTGATCGAGATCGAGCGGGAGTGCTGCGGCGTCGCCGGCACGTACGGCCTGAAGCGGGAGAAGTACCCGGTCGCGATGGCCGTCGGCGCGAGCATCTTTGCCGACATCGCCGGGGCGCGGGCCGACTGCACCGCCTGCGACTCCGAGACATGCCGCTGGCACATCGCCGCGGCGACCGGCATCCCGGCGGTGCACCCGCTCGAGCTGCTGCACCGCGCGTACGGGTTGCAGGGCGACGGAGCCCGTCGTTCTCGCCCGACCCTCCGAGCTTCAGGTGCACACCCAGCGCCGCCGCGATGGCGCTCCTGACGAGCCGCGGGTAGCGGCGGGGTTTCGGGCCTGGTCACCGAGGCGGCGGGTGGGTCTGGGTGGGGAGGACGGGCGGGAGTCCTCGGCCGGGTGGGGCGGCATTCGGCGCTGTTTGCATGTGTCATTTGCAGAATCCGGACGCTTCTGTGACACCTCGTCACCCACGTGTGAAATCGGCACCGTCA
>JAICJC010000007.1 GCA_025928655.1 Thermoleophilia bacterium
GATCGCCCTCGACCGCGACGGCGGGCTGGGACAACGACGACGAATAAGGGTGGTTGCATGAGCACGATCTACTACGAGTCCGACTGCGATCCCGGCGCCCTCGGCGGCAAGACGATCGCGGTCATCGGGTACGGGAGCCAGGGCCACGCCCATGCGCTGAACCACCACGACAGCGGCAACACCGTCGTCGTCGCCGCCCGCCCCGACTCGCGGGCGTGGAAGACGGCCTCGGACGACGGCCTCGCCGTCGCGACGGTGGCCGAGGCGACCGCCCAGGCCGACATCGTCATGGTGCTCGTGCCCGACCACATCCAGGCGGGCCTGTTCCGCGACGAGATCGCGCCCCACCTGCGCCCCGGCTCGATGCTGATGTTCGCGCACGGCTTCACGATCCACTTCGGCCAGATCGCGCCGGCGGCCGACATCGACGTCGCCATGATCGCGCCGAAGGGCCCGGGCCACCTCGTGCGCCGCCAGTACACGCAGGGGATCGGCGTCCCCGGCCTGGTCGCCGTCCACCAGGACGCGAGCGGCGCGGCCAGGCAGCTTGCCCTCGCCTACGGCCACGGCATCGGCTGCGCCCGCGGCGGGCTGATCGAGACCACCTTCGAGGAGGAGACCGAGACCGACCTCTTCGGCGAGCAGGCCGTGCTCTGCGGCGGCGTCACCCGCCTGATCCAGACCGGGTTCGAGACCCTCGTCGAGGCCGGCTACCAGCCCGAGATCGCGTACTTCGAGTGCCTGCACGAGCTGAAGCTGATCGTCGACCTGATCTGGGAGGGCGGCCTGAGCGGGATGCGCTACTCGATCTCCGACACGGCCGAGTACGGCGACCTCACCCGCGGGCCCGTCGTCATCGACGAGCACGTCCGCGAGACGATGCGCGGCCTTCTGCGCGACATCCAGGAGGGCCGCTTCGCGCGCGACATCATCACCGAGGAGGCAGCCGGCAGGCCCCAGTTCAAGGCGCTTCGCCGCCACGCGGCCGAGCACCAGATCGAGCAGGTGGGCGCCGAGCTGCGCGGGATGATGCCGTGGATCGGCCAGTCCGCCAAGGAGAAGGCAAAGACGTAGGGCCGAGCGCCGCTAGGCCGCCCGGTACCCTCGCGGCGGGCGCGTTCTCAGGATGATCAGCGTGTCCCGCCGCGCGCGGCGGCCGAGGCCGCAGACGCATGCGCTGAACGCCTCCCGGATCCGGCGTCCCCGAACCTCACCGCGGACCACGACGTTGAAGGGGGAGAACGGGCAGAAGCATCCGGTCGAGCTCCGGGGAGCGGTCCGGTAGTCGATCAGCGCCGCGCACAGCCGCGTTTCCCACGAGGCCGGCCGGGCTCGATCGCGGCGCCGCTTCGGGGCCCGGCACGTGACCGTGAACCGGCGCCGGACGCCGGGGCCGAAGAAGTGGTTGCGGCGACCACGGGCCCGGCTCGCGTAGACACCGCGAACCACGAAGCGCGCGTACGCCCTCGCGCGGACCGGCGTCGTTGCCTCGGGGTGAGATCCGGCCGGCCGCGGTGAGGCGGCGCCGCCGAAGCAGCCGCCCGCGACGCAGGCAAGCCCCGAGACGACGACGACGACGGCAAGGCGCTTCACGGCATTGAGACAGCCCGGCCGGCGGAAAGGTTCCGACCGTCCGAAGGGGCATCGCGGTCAGCGCGCGCTCGACCCGGAGCCGCGGCCGTCCAGCCGGATCGTCCAGAGGTCGACCGACTCGACGACGAGATGCGACCCGTGCCAGGGGTCGCGCGCCAGCGTGCTTTTGACCTCGTCCTCGGACGCGGCCTCCATCGCGAGGATCACGCGGTGCTCGTCGGCCAGCGGACCGCCGAGGACGATGACCCCGTCGTCGACGAGCCCGTCCATGAACGCGGCGTGCTCCTCCCACCCGGACTGGCCCTCGAGCGGCGCGGAGGGGTCCCATTCAGGGCCCCTGCGGCGCTCGAGCACGACGAACATCGGCATGGACCGGGCTCAGCCGGTCCGGTGAAGCGGCCCGCCGCTCCCTCGCGGCGCGATCCGCCGGAACGGCGTCGGCCGCATCTGGCCGGCCGCGGCGACGCCGGGCCAGCTGGCGCGGGCGCTCAGGGGCGCGGGCCTGCGCACGCCCCCCGCCGAGGCGAGCGGCATGGGCTGCGGCCAGCCCGCGGGGCGCAGGTCGCGCGGCCGGCCCGTGGAGGTCAGGCCCTGCCGGCGGGCGGCGCCGTCCCCGGCGACGGGAACGGGCGGCGGGTGCCCCTCGGGCGCTGCGACCTCGAAAACCGGCTCGGGCGCCCCCTCGGCGACCGGCTCGGGCCCGGTGACGACCTCGGGCTCCGGCTCGGTGACGACCTCGGGCTCCGGCTCGGTGACGACCTCGGGCTCCGGCTCGGTGACGACCTCGGGCTCCGGCTCGGTGACGGCCTCGGGCTCGGGCTCGACCGCCGCGACGGGCGCCATGGGCGCCTGCTGCGCGGGCTCGGGGGCCGGCTCGGGCCGGGGTCGCGGCGGCTGCGCGGGCGCCTCGTAGGCCGCACGCCGCTCTCGCGCCCTCCGCCACATGACGTAGAGCGCCGCTCCCGCGGCCGCACCGATCAGGATGCCCGTCCCGATCGCGCTCGACTTCGACTTCGACGACATCGTACTGCCCTCCCGCTCGGGGGAGGGATCGTAGCGCCGATCCGCGGCATGTGAAATCCCCCGTACGGGTAGTGCCGGTGTGGCGCGGGCGATCCGTTCGCAGGCGCCGTGCGAATGACGCCCATGAACGCCCCTACGCCCGGTACGATCGCCGCTCCCTTGCCCGCCCCCGCTCCTTCCCTGGTCACCGTCGCACCACGGAGCCCGGCGCGCGGCGTGGCGCTGATCGCGCACGGAGGCAGATCGAAGAGCACGGCACCCGACTCCAACCTGCGAGCGCCGGCCCTGCGCATGCTCCCGTTCCTGGCCGACCTGGCCCGGGCCGGGCGCCGCAGCGGCCTGGCCGTCGCCCAGCTCCGCTACCGGGTGATCGGCTACAACGACGGCGACCCCGTCCGCGACCTGGAATGGGCCCTGAACGAGCTCTCGGGCCGCTTCGGCGCCCCCGTGTGCCTCGTCGGCCACTCCATGGGCGCCCGGGCCGCCCTGCGGGCCGCCGGGCACGACGCCGTGCGGTCGGTGGCCGGGCTGGCCGCGTGGTGCCCGCCGAACGAGCCGGTGGCCCAGCTGGAGGGGCGCACCGTCATGCTGGTGCACGGCTCCCGCGACCGGGTCACCGATCCGGCCGGATCGCTGCACCTCGGGCGCCGGGCGCGCGGCACCGCCGCCCGGATCGCCCGCGTCGAGGTCGCCGGGGCCGGGCACGCGATGCTCGAGCGGCTGCCGCTGTGGCAGTCGCTCACGCGCCGCTTCGTCCTGGGAACGCTGGGCCTGGAGCCGCTCGACGAACGCATCGCCGCGGCGTTCGCCCTGCCACCCGAGCGTGCCCTGCGAGTGCCGCTGTGAGCCGCCTGCGCGTGGCCGTCGTCGGGAGCGGGGTCGCCGGCCTCACGGCCGCCCACATCCTGGGCCGGACGCACGAGGTGACGCTGTTCGAACGCGACGAGCGCCTCGGCGGCCACGCCAACACGATCGCCGTGCGGGCGGCGGACGGCCGCGAGCTGGCGCTCGACACCGGGTTCATCGTCCACAACCGGCGCACGTACCCCACCCTGCTGCGGCTCTTCGCGGAGCTCGGGATCCCCACGCAGGCGAGCGACATGTCGTTCGGCGTGCGGTGCGAGGGCTGCGGGCTCGAGTATGCCGGCGCCCGCGGCATGCAGGGCGTCGTCCCGCGCCCGGGCGTGCTCGGGCGGCCGCGGTACCTGCGCATGCTGGCCGAGGTGCGCCGGTTCCACCGCCACGCCCGGGCCGTCCTCGCCGACCCGGCGGCCGACGACCTGACGCTCGACGGCTTCCTGCGCCAGGGCGGATACTCGGCCTACTTCGCCGGCCACTTCATGCTGCCGCTCACCGGCGCGGTGTGGTCGTCGTCGCCCGCGACCATCCGCGACTTCCCGGCCCGCTACCTGATCCGCTTCTTCGCCAACCACGGCATGCTGACGGTCAAGAACTCGCCCCAGTGGCGGACGGTCACCGGCGGCAGCCGCGAGTACGTGAGCCGGATCGCCGCCCGCCTCCGCGACCGCGTCCACGCCGGCACGCCGGTCGTGTCCGTCGCCCGCGACGACGACGGCGTCACCCTGAACGGCGAGCACCGCTTCCACCGGGTCGTGATCGCCGCCCATCCCGACCAGGCGCTCGCCATGCTGGCCGACCCGAGCGAGGCCGAGCGCGCCGTCCTGGGCGGATTCGGGTACTCGAGCAACCAGACGGTGCTGCACACGGACTCCTCCCTGCTCCCCCGCGCCGCCGGCGCGCGGGCGTCCTGGAACTACCTGCTCGACGCGTGCTCGACGAGCCAGCCGCTCGTCCACGTCACCTACCACCTGAACCGGCTCCAGGCCCTGCGCGAGCCGGTCGACTACTGCGTGACGCTGAACAGCACCGCCCGCATCGGGGCGGGGCACGAGCTGCGGCGGATGACCTACGAGCACCCCATCTACACCCACGCCAGCCTGGCGGCGCAGGCGCGCCTGCCGGAGATCCAGGGCGACCGCAACACGTACTACTGCGGCGCGTACCACGGCTGGGGGTTCCACGAGGACGGCTGCGTCTCGGGCCTGCGGGCCGCGGTCGGGCTGGGGTGCGCCTGGTGAGGTCGGCGCTCTACGAGGGCCAGGTGGTGCACGATCGCCGGGCCGGCCTCCGCAACCTGTTCCGCTACCGCGTCTACATGTGGCACGTCGACCTGGACGAGCTGGACGAGCTCGACCGGCGGCTGTGGGCGTTCGGGAACGACCGCCGGGCGCTCACGACGATCCGGGCCCGCGACCACCTCGGCGATCCCCGGCGGACGATCCGCGCGAACGTGGAGCGCTACCTGTCCGCCCACGGGATCGACCTCGGCGGCGGGCGGGTATCCCTGCTGACGAACGCGCGCGTGCTCGGCTACGTCTTCAACCCGCTCTCGATCTTCTACTGCCACCGCCCGGACGGCAGCCTGCGCTGCGTCGTCGCCGAGGTGCACAACACCTACGGCGAGCGCCACTGCTACCTGCTGGAGCCGGGCGACCGCGGCCGGGCGAGCGCCGGCAAGGAGTTCTACGTCTCGCCCTTCCTGGCAGTGGACGGGAGCTACGAGATGACCCTCGCGACGCCCGGCGAGCGGCTCTCGGTGCAGATGGCGCTGCGCCAGGACGGCGAGCGCGTGTTCGCCGCCTCGCTCACCGGCCGCCGGCGGCCCGTCACGAACGGCACCGTGGCGCGGATGCTGCTGCGCCATCCGCTGATGACGGCCCGGGTGACCTCGCTCATCCACCTGCAGGGCGTCAAGCTCTTCCTGCGCGGCGTGAGCCGCGTCCCGCGGCCGCCGCACCCGCCCCAGGAGCACGTCTGATGAGCGCCGTCGCGCACCAGGAGGGGTCTGACCCCGTCTGGTGCATGCCGCGGGCGCCGCGGGTGGCGGCGCGGGCGCTCATCGCCCGGTCGCTCTTCCTGCGGGCCGTGGGGGCGCTGCCCCTGCGCGTGGTGCTGCCGGACGGTGCGGCGGCCGGGGGCGGCGGGCCGGGCGCACCGGTCATGACGATCGCGCGCGACGCGTTCTTCCACCGGCTGGCCGCGGACGGCAAGATCGGGTTCGGCGAGGCCTACATGGCCGGCGACTGGGAGGCGGACGACCTGGCCGCCGTGCTGCGCGGCTTCGCCGGGCGGGTGGAACGGCTGCTGCCGGGGCCGCTGCAGCGGCTGCGGGCCGTGTACGAGCCGCGCCTGCCCGCCGAGGAGCGCAACACCGTCGCGGGCGCCGCGCGCAACATCGCCCGCCACTACGACCTCTCGAACGACCTCTTCGCACTCTTCCTCGACCCCACGATGACCTACTCGGCAGCGGTCTTCGAGCCCGGCGATACCCTCGAGGCCGCCCAGATCCGCAAGTACGAGGCCCTGTGCCGCATGGCCGGCCTCGGGCCGGACGACCACGTGCTCGAGATCGGCACGGGCTGGGGCGGGTTCGCCGTGCACGCCGCGGCGGCCCACGGCTGCCGGGTCACGACGGCGACGATCTCGCACGCGCAGGCCTCCCTCGCCCGCGAGCGGGTGGCGGCGGCGGGCCTGTCCGACCGGGTCGACGTCGTCCTGCGCGACTACCGGGGCCTCCGGGGCCGCTACGCGAAGATCGTCTCGATCGAGATGCTCGAGGCGGTCGGCGAGGAGTACTGGCCGGCGTTCTTCGCCGCCTGCGACCGGCTCCTGAAGCCGGGCGGGGCGATCGCCCTGCAGACGATCACGATGCCCCACCGCCGCTATCTCGCGTCACGGCGGGCCTACGGGTGGATCCACAAGTACATCTTCCCGGGCGGCCTGATCCCGTCCCGGGAGGCGATCGACCGGGTGCTGCGGGACACGTCGTCGCTCCGGGTCACGGGCGCCGCGGAGATCGGCCGCCACTACGCGACGACGCTGCGGCACTGGCGCGAGCGCTTCCTCGCCCGGCGCGACCAGGTGCACGCGCTCGGCTTCGACGGCACGTTCGTGCGGATGTGGGAGTTCTACCTGGCCTACTGCGAGGCCGGGTTCGCGACCGGGGCGCTCGGCGACGCCCAGCTCCGCCTGGCGCGGGTCTGAGGAGCCTCGTCAGGCTCCGGGCAGACCTGCCCCCAGTTCGTCCCCGCCACCACCGTTGCGCACCCGGCCACTGCTCCTCCTCCGAACTCGACCGGCCCGATCATGGCCTCCACGCCCGCGGCCGGCAAGACCCGGAAGTACCCACCTGCCCGGTACCCGGATGCGGGAGCGCGGGGGCCGCGGGGTCACGGGCTGGTGACAGGGTGTTGCGAGAGCGTCATGGATCTGCAAATGACACATGTAAACGGCGCCGACTGGCGTCCGCCCGTCCGCGCTCGAGCGCTCCGCCGCGGGCCTCCCGCCGGCCGCTCACGTGGCCCTGCCGCCCTCGTCCTCGGCGATGCCGAGCCGGTGGGCGATCGCGGCCGCCTCGGTGCGGTTGCGGGCGTGCAGCTTGGCGAGGATGTTCCGGACGTGGTTCTTCACGGACTGCTCCGTGATCGTGAGCTGCGCGGCGACGTCGCGGTTCGACGCGCCGCCGGCGACGACGGCGAGCACCTCCCGCTCGCGCCGGGTGAGGCCGTATCCGGCCGCGGGATCGGGCGGATCGCGGCGGGCGATGTCGCGGATGAGCGCGGCGGCGCCCGGCCCGGGCAGCACCGCGCCGCCGTTGGCCGCCATGCGGATCACGTCGGAGAGCAGGGCCGGATCGCGCGTGTCCTGCTTCACGACGTAGCCGCTGGCCCCGGCGGCGAGGGCGTCCACGACGTCGGTCGGGTCGCGCGACACGGTGAAGACCAGCACATACGTGCCGGGATGGTTGTCGCGGACATGGCGGGTGAGCTCGACGCCGCGCATGCGCGGCATCTCCAGGTCGACCAGCAGCACGTCGGGATGCAGCCGGCCCACGAGCCGGATGGCCTCCTCGGCGGAGTCCGCCTGGCCGAGCACGGTGACATCCGCGCGCCGGGACAGCACCGAGACGACGGATTCCCTCCATGCCCACTCGTCGTCGCAGACGATGACGGACACCCGGGACGGCTCCGGCGCGTCAGCCACGCTGCCCCACGGGAAAGGCCAGGCGCACGGTGACGGGCCGCCCGGGAGCGGCGTCGATGTGGAGCCGCCCGCCCAGGACGGCCGCGTCGCGGCGCAGGCTCTCGAGGCCCAGGTGCGTGGTGTCCGGCCCGGGGTCGAACCCGGCGCCGCTGTCGCGGATCGTCACCGCGACCTCCCCGCCGTCGACCCTCGCCGAGACCGTGATGGGCGAGCCTCCGTGCTTGTGCGCGTTCCACACGGCCTCCTCCGCGAACCGCCCGAGCGCCGCGGCGGCCGTCGCGGCCACGGGCAGCTCGCACCCCGCCGCGACCGAGACGTCGGCCTCGGCCCCGAGCAGCCGCGCCCGGCCGACCGCGGCGGCCAGCGCGGCGGCGATCGTCTGTGCCGCCGCGGGCCCGCCCGGCGCGTAGCCGGAGAGCTCGTCGAGGCTCGTGCCGGCGTGCCGGACGAGCCGGTCGAGCTGGTCGCATTCCTCCTGCCAGGCCGGATCGAGGGGCCGGCGGCCGCGCAGGTCGCCGAGACGGGCCTGGAGGTCGGGGATGACGCCACCGATCCGGCCCGCGACGTCGGCGAGGGCGGCAACGCGGGTCTGCGTGCGGGCCTCGTCTGCCACCGCGGCCGCCACCTCCTCCGACCGGGCCTGGTAGGCGATCCCGGTCTGCTCCAGCGCCGTGAACAGCCGCCGCACGTACCCGAACAGCCCGATCCCGATGTAGAGGCCGACCAGCCCGAGCGGCCACTCCGTCGTGTGCACGGGCTCGGTGCCCGCCCGCACGCCGGCGAGCGCGGCGCCGCCGAGCACGAGGCTGACCACGACGGCGTCCGCCGTCGCCAGCGCGAGCGCGCGCCGGGGGGAGACGAAGACGGTCGCGATGATGACCGGCAGGGCGCAGGCGTAGAGCGCGATCACCCGGGCGCCGCCTCCGACCACGACCAGTCCGACGCACAGCGCCTGATCGACCCACAGCCAGCCGGGCCGCCGCTCCACGACGCCGTACAGCCGCCGCCCGAACGCACCGGTGGCGACGGCCCACGCCAGGTAGAGGGCGAACACGGCGACGTCCCAGCCCGCTTCGCGCGTCCCGCCCGACGGCCGCGCCGCGACGACCACCATCGCCGCCGCCACGCCGGCCCGCACGAGCAGAACCGCGCGCCCGAGCGCCCACCGGGCGGCCCGGAACCGGGCCAGAACCGCGCCGGAGTCGATCAGCGGAGTGGCGAGCGACGCGTCCATCGGGTCAGGGTACGGAGGGGGTCGGGCCGCGGCCAGTTTCCAAGGTACCGGTCGAGGGGGTACCTCTCAGCCGGCCGATCGCGACGTCGAGCTCGGCGTCCGCCCGCGCGGCCAGCCCCTCCACGGCGTCCAGGGTGGCGCCCGCGGCCGGATCCTCCTCGCACTCCGCCCGCAGCGCCGCGATCCGCAGGGCGAGCGCCGGGAAGACCTGGCGCAGGCGGCCGTGGAGGCGGAAGGCGACCTCCTGGCGCTCCGCGGCGACCGTGGCCGCGCGCACGGCCGCGATCGCGTCCGCCGCGCGCCCCATGTACGCCGCCGCCGCGTCCGCGAGCTCGTCGAACTGGTGCCGCACGTAGGCGAACAGGCCGGCCACGACGACATAGCCGACCACCGGCGCGGTCCACGCGGAGAGGGGAACGCTGCGGGTCGCCGGGTCGGCGCCCGAGAGCCGCCACCCGAGGTGGCTCGCGACGAGCACGGCGCAGCCGCCGATCCCGAGGAGCAGGGTGCGTCGCGCCGACCAGAACACCGACGCGAACCCGAACGGCGACCAGCCGTACACGTAGAACAGGTTCTCCCACCCGCCCGCGACCACGAGCAGGGCGCACCAGGCGGCGACATCGACCCACACCAGCCGCCGCCGGGCCGCCACCCGGGCATAGGCGCGGTCGACCGAGCGGAGCGGCATGAGCACCCAGGCGAGCGCGACCGTCCACGCCACGGCGATGACGACGGTCAGGCGATCGCCGTGCGACGCCGGCTCGGCCGGGAGCAGCAGCCCGAGGCCCACCAGGATCGCGATACGGCTGTACACGATGCCGCCGAACAGCGACCGCTCGTACGTGCTCAGCGGGGCGAACCCCGCGGGGTCGACCCGAGCCGTGTCGGAGGCACCCGCCATGGATTGCCAGGGATCTTACGAGCGTTGTCCGCGGTGAACACGGCCCGCCCCGTCGCGAGCGGCTACGGTGATGGCGATGCGGTTGCAGGACGGCACGCGCGTATGGGTCTGCGGCGCCTCGAGCGGGATCGGCGCCGCGCTCGCGCGCGAGCTGGCCGGGCGCGGCTGCCGGGTCGCGGCGAGCGCGCGCCGCGCCGACCGGCTCGACGAGCTGGCCGGCAGCGCCCGCGGCGAGGTCGTGCCGGTGCCCGTCGACGTCACCGACCGCGAGGCGATGATGGCCGCCGGGGAGGCGGTGCGCGAGCGGTTCGGGGCGATCGACCTGGCGATCCTGAACGCGGCCTACTGGGGCGGGTTCTCGGTCGAGGCCTGGGACACGGAGGTCATCCGCCGCCACTTCGACACGAACGTGATCGGGATGGCGCACGGCATCGAGGCCGTGCTGGCCGACATGCGCCGCCGCCGCAGCGGCGCGATCGCCGGCATGGCCAGCCTGGCCGGCTACCGCGGGCTGCCGCGCTCCGAGGCCTACGGCGCGACGAAGGCGGCCGAGATCAACATGCTGGAGTCGCTGCGCATCGACCTGCGCCCGTACGGCATCGCCGTGCACACGATCTGTCCCGGGTTCGTGCACACCGAGCTGACGGCGAGGAACACCTTCCGGATGCCGTTCATCATGGAGGCGGACGACGCCGCCCGCCGGATCGCGCGCGGCCTCGAGCGCGGCCGGGCCGAGATCGCCTTCCCGCTGCCGATGCTGCTCCTGATGAAGACGGCGAAGATGGTGCCCGTCAGGCTGTGGGCCGAGGCGTTCCGGCTGGTGCCGCCGCGCTCGTAGCCGCCGCCGGAGCCGCGAGGGCGTCGGCGCGGGCGATCCACGGAGCCGCGCCCAGCCGCACGAACGTCTCGCGCGCCTCGTGGACCAGGCCGGCGGCGTCGCCGCCGTGCGCCAGCCGCGCCTCCGCGTGCTCGAGCCGGGCGACGGCGAGCCAGAACACGAGCCCGAGGCTGTCGAAGAGGCGCTCGGCTGCGAGGTAGGCCTCGTCGGCCCCCGCCGCCCCGTCGGTGAGGCGGGCGCGAAGGCGATGGGCATGGGCCTCCATCATCGGCGAGCGCAGACCCGGCGGACGGTCTTCGACGATCTGCAGGATCTCGTCGAGGCGGTCCATCCTGCCCAGCGCGTAGGCCGCCTCGGCCGCCCAGCGCAGGCCCTGCTTCACGGCCTGCGCCGTGTCGCCGAGCAGCCCCCGCGCGGCGACGGACTGCTCGCCGAGCTCGAGCGCGTCGGCGTAGCGACCCTCCGCATACGCGACCGCGGCCGCGGCTCCCACATACCCGAGGCGCTCCTGCACGTCGAACGACGTCGGCAGGCGCGAGAAGATCTCGAGCAGCCCGCGGGCGTCGTCCACCTGACCCCGGTTCAGGTGGATCTCGAGGATCGACGTCAGCGGACTGATCAGCGTATGGCCGCTCGGCAGCTGCTCGCGCGGGACCTCGGCGAACGCGGCCATGGCCTCGTCCCAGCGCCCCAGCTGGAACAGCGGGTAGGTGCTCTCGCTTTGGGCGAACCACTCGTTGGGGCGGTCTCCGGACTTCCGCGCGAGCTCCAGCATCCGCGCGAGATGGCCGAGCGCCTCCTCGTAGCGGTCGACGGCGAACGCCTGATCGGAGAGGTTGCCGAGGCCGACGCCCGCTCGCTCCACGAAGCCGTGCTCGAGCGCCATCTCGACGGCCGCGGAGAGCAGCATGCTCGACTCCTGGCGGCGTCCGCGGGTGGCAGCGAGCACACCCTTCGCCCCCCACCCGAACACGAGGATCTCGGGCAGTTCGAGCGCCTCGCCCATGTCGAGCGCACGCTCGATCAGCATGGACGCCCGCTCGATCTGCCCGACGAAGAGCAGCGCGTTTCCGAGACGCGCCGTGAGGAAGGCCAGATCGGCGTCGGGCGCGTCCTCGCCGATCACGCCGAACGCCGCCTCCATCCGCTGGATGGCGAGCTCGTGATCGCCGCCCCGCTCGAGCGCGTAGGCAAGCCGGCTCGTGGCACGCGCGGCCGCATGCGTGTCTCCCGCGGCCTCGTGCAGCCGGATCGCCTGCTCGAAGATCTCGGTCGCATCCGCGAGCCGGCCGCTTCGCGTCGCCATCTGGCCGGCGCGGTCGAACAGGTCCGCACGGGCCGCGTCGTCGTCGGTCAGCCCGGCGGCCTGGGCGTAGTAGCGCTGCGCCTCTCCCGGGGCGCCCAGCGACTCGGCCCGCTCCCCCGCGCGGACGAACAGCGCCTGGGCGCGCGCGCGGACGCGGTCGGAGTCATCGTCGTCGGGAGCGGCCTCATAGGCGTCGAGGTAGTGGGCGCCGAGCACCTCGACGAGTTCGTCGTCGTCCGCGGCCGCCGCCTCCAGATGGGCGGCCGCGGCCAGGTGGCGCAGGCGCCGCTCCCGCCGGGAGAGCGTCTCGTACGCGACCCGGCGCATGAGATCCTGGAGGAAGCCGTACTGGCCGTGCTCCGGCGAGCGCGGGTCGGCCTGGATCGAGAGCACCTCCTTGCGCACGAGCCCGGCCAGGATCACGTCATAGGCGGCGGGGTCCGCGTCGGCCAGTGCGGCCAGCGCATGCTTCGTGAACGTCTTCCCGAGCACGGCGCCGTTCTGGACGACCAGCCGCTCATCCGGTGTGAGGCCGTCGAGCCGGGCGGCGATGAGCGCATGCAGCGTCTCGGGCACCTCCAGCGTCTCCACCGGCCCGGTCGCCCGGTAGACGCTGCCCTCCTGCACCACGTGGCCGCGGTCGAGCAGCATGCGTACCGTCTCGACGGCATACAGCGGGACGCCTTCCGACCGGGCCAGGATCTGGGCCGCGAGCGCGTCGGGCAGCCCGGCGACGAGCCCGTCCAGGAGCTCGCGCATGGCGGCGTCGCCGAGCGGCTCGAGGTAGAGCGACGTGAAGTTGCGCTTCCCGGCGCCCCACGTGGGCCGCTTCTCGACCAGCTCGGGGCGCGCAGCGGTGATCACGTACAGCGGCGAGTTGCGCGACCACTCGAGCAGGTGCTCCACGAAGTCGAGCAGCGACGCGTCGGCCCACTGCATGTCCTCGAACGCGAGCACGGTGGGGTAGACGTCTGCGAGGCGCTCGAAGAAGAGCCGCCAGGCCGCGAAGAGGTCCTCCCGCTCGAACCGGCCCTCGCTCCCGACCCCGAGCAGGTGGGCCACCCGCGGCTCGACGAACGCGCGCTCCTCCGCATCGCCGATGTGATTGTCCAGGACATCGGCCAGCTTCGCCATCACCGCCTCGTCCGGCTCGTCCTCGCCGATGCGGCAGCGCATGCGCACCATGTCGGCCAGCGCCCAGTAGGTCACTCCCTCGCCGTAGGACGGGCACCGGCCGCGGTGCCAGTAGACCACCTGGGCCAGGCCGTCGAAGTACTTGTAGAACTCCCAGACGAGCCGCGACTTGCCGATGCCCGCGATCCCGGTCACCGAGACGAGATGGGCCCGGCGCTCGTCGGCGCAGGCGTGGAAGAGATCCTTGATCTGGCGCAGCTCGCGGTCGCGGCCGACGAACGGCGCCTCGAGCCCCTCCGACTTGAGCGAGCCGCGCGCGCCCGAGACGATCCGCACGGCCCGCCACAGCCGGTGCAGGCCGATCTTGCCCTTGAGCTCGTGCTCGCCGGCGTCCTCGTAGACGACGGCCGGCTCGGTCGCGCGCCGCGTTGCGTCGCCGACGAGCACCTTCCCGGGCTCCGCCAGCGACTGCACCCGGGCGGCCGTGTTGACGACGTCGCCCGCCACCATGCCCTCGCCCACGGCGCCGACGGTCACGGTCGCCTCACCCGTGAGCACCCCCGCCCGCACCCGCAGGTCGGGGATGCCGATCTCGTCCCCGAGCGCGGTCACGGCCGCGACCAGGTCGAGCGCCGCCCGGACGGCCCGCTCGGGATCGTCCTCGGTAGCGTTGTGGGCGCCCCAGACGGCCATGACGGCGTCGCCGATGAACTTCTCGACGACGCCGCCGTAGAGCTCGATCAGCCGCCGGCAGACGTCGAAGTAGCGCGACAGCAGGGCGCGGACGTGCTCGGAGTCGCGCGCCTCCGAGAGCGCCGTGAACCCGACAACGTCGGCGAAGAGCACGGTGACCAGGCGCCGCTCCGTCGCCGGCTCGCCGGGGACGACGGCCGCGGCGCCCTCCGCCGCGCCATCCCGCGCGACGACCGGGGTCCCGCACTCGCCGCAGAACCGGTCGCCCGGCAGGACGGCTGCCCCACACGAGCCGCAGACCGCGGCCAGCGACGCGCCGCACCCGCGGCAGAATCGCTTGCTGGAAGGGTTTTCCGTCCCGCACGCGGCGCAGATCACGCACCGAGTGTACGGGACCGCCCGGGTCGGAGGCTAGTGCGCGGGGCCGCTCAGCTCTTCTCGAACTCGCGCAGATAGCCCTCGAAGAGGCGCCGGTGGCCCTGCTCGTCGTGCAGGATGTCGATCACCATGTCCTGGGTGACCGGGTCGATGCCTTCCGTCTCCTCGATGATGCCGGTGTAGTGCTCGATCGCGCCGGTCTCGGCCTCGATCACGCCCCGGATCACGTGCACGATGTCGGTCTGCTCATCCGGCGGCTGCAGGTAGCTCTGCTCGGCGGTGAACTCCTGCGAGCCGGGCACGACGCCGTAGAGCTCCTTGATCCGCTCGGCGAACTGGCGCGCGTGGCCGAGCTCCTCCTGGATGTCCTCTTCGAGCGACTCGACGATCTCGCGCGCGCGGACGCCGTCCGGATTCACCGAGTTGGCGATGTAGCTCATCACCGTCTCGATCTCCATCCAGTAGGCCTTGGACAGCATCTCGACGATGTGGTCGCGCTTGTCCGACTGGTCCTTGCCGAGGATCCCCTCGCTCCTGCTCTTGACAGCCATGATGCTCCCTCCGGAGGTGAATTCCGCACCGTCGATACCCACGCAGACGCGTCGGTACACTCCTCGGCAGGATGGCTGCAGCACCGAAAACGCTGGTCGAGAAGGTCTGGGACGACCACGTGATCGGGGACGATCTGCTGTTCGTCGACCTGCACCTCGTCCACGAGGTGACGAGCCCGCAGGCCTTCGAGGGGCTGCGGACGGCGGGCCGCAAAGTGCGCCGCCCCGACCGCACCATCGCGACCGCCGACCACAACGTCGCGACCGGCCCCGGCGAGCCGGACGAGCTCTCCCAGGCCCAGCTCGCGGCGCTCGAGCGCAACTGCGCCGACTTCGGCGTGCGCGTGTACCCGCTCGGCCACCGCCGCAACGGCATCGTGCACGTGATCGGGCCGGAGCTCGGCCTCACCCAGCCCGGCATGACGATCGTCTGCGGCGACTCGCACACCTCGACCCACGGCGCGTTCGGGGCGCTCGCCTTCGGCATCGGCACGAGCGAGGTCGAGCACGTGCTCGCCACGCAGACCCTGCCGCAGCGCAGGCCGCACACGATGCGGATCGACTACGCCGGCGAGCTCGGGCCGGGCTGCACCGCAAAGGACATGATCCTGGGCACGATCGCGCAGATCGGGACGGACGGCGCCAGCGGCCACGTCGTCGAGTACACCGGCGCGGCCGTCCGGCGGCTGTCGATGGAGGGCCGTCTCACCGTCGCGAACATGTCGATCGAGGCCGGGGCCCGGGCCGGCATGATCGCGCCCGACGACACCACCTTCGCCCACCTCGAGGGCCGGCCGGGCGCGCCGCAGGATTTCGACGCCGCCGTCGAGCGCTGGCGCCGCTACGCCACCGACGAGGGCGCGACATACGACCGCACGGTCACGATCGAGCTGGACGGCATCGTCCCCCAGGTCTCGTGGGGCACGAACCCCTCCCAGGTCGCGCCGATCACGGGCGTCGTCCCCGAACCGGCGGACGAGACCGATGAGCGCGCCCTGCGCTACATGGACCTGCGTCCCGGGACGCCGCTCTCCGATATCGCCGTCGACCGGGTCTTTCTCGGCTCGTGCACCAACTCGCGCATCGAGGATCTCCGGGCGGCGGCCGCCATCGTCGAGGGACGGCGGGTGGCCTCGTCGGTGCGCGCCATGGTCGTGCCCGGCTCGTTCCAGGTGCGCGCGGACGCCGAGCGCGAGGGCCTCGACCGGATCTTCACGGCCGCCGGATTCGAGTGGCGCGGAGCCGGCTGCTCGATGTGCCTGGGCATGAACCCGGACATCCTGGAGCCGGGCGAGCGCTGCGCGTCGACGTCGAACCGCAACTTCGAGGGCCGCCAGGGCCGGGGCGGGCGCACCCACCTGATGAGCCCGGCGATGGCCGCCGCCGCGGCCGTCACGGGCCGTCTCACCGACGTGCGCGAGCTGGTGGGCGGATGAAGCCCGTCCGCCTCATCTCCGGCACCGTCGCGCCGCTCGACCGGGCGTCGGTCGACACCGATCAGATCGTGCCGAAGCAGTTCCTGAAGCGGATCGAGCGCAGCGGGTTCGGCGAGTTCCTGTTCTACGACTGGATGCAGCAGGCCGACTTCCCGCTGCTGTGGCCGGAGTACCACGGGGCGCCGATCCTCGTCACGGGGCGCAACTTCGGCTGCGGGTCGTCGCGCGAGCACGCCGCCTGGGCGCTCCAGGACTTCGGCTACCAGGCGATCGTGGCCGAGAGCTTCGGCGACATCTTCGCCACCAACTGCTCGAAGAACGGCCTCCTCACCGTCGTCCTCGAGCCGGACGCGATCCGCGAGCTGCTCGACTCGGCGCCGGCGGAGGCGACGATCGACCTCGAGGCCCAGACCGTGACGCTGCCGTCCGGCCGGGCGGTGCCGTTCGAGATCGACGCCCAGGTGCGCGAGCGGCTGCTGAACGGCTGGGACGACATCTCGCTCACGGAGCAGCGCGCGGACGAGATCGCGCGCTACGAGGCCGAGCGCGAGCGGGTCGGGCCGGACGCGCTCGCCATCTAGCCACGCACCAGAAGGGGTCTGACCCCGTTTGGTGCGTTTCTAGCGACCGCGGGCGCCGGCGCCGCCGACGCGCAGGGCGGGGAGGCCCGACAGGCGGCCGTCGCGCTGCAGCCGGGTTGCGGCCCACACCGCCGTGGCCGCGGCGATGACGCCGGAGACGGCGAAGGAGAGCTCGGTACCGCCCCGCGCGGCCAGCCAGCCGGCCAGGATGCCGGCGGCGGGGCCGGTGCCGTTGAAGGCGAAGTAGTACAGGCCCGCGACCCGCCCGCGGAGATGGTCGGGGGCGCCCAGCTGGAGGGTCGAGTTGGCGCTCGACGTCCACAGCGTGAAGCTCAGGCCGGTCGCGAACAGCAGCACGCAGGCGGCGATCAGCGAGGTCTCCGGCGCGAGCAGGAGCTGGGCGGCGCCGAAGCCGGCCATCGCGACCACCAGGGCGCGCAGGCTGGCCCGGCCGAGCGACGCCGAGATCAGCGCGCCCAGGAGGGCGCCGCCGCCGAACGCCGCAGTGATCGCGCCGAGCACGTTCGGTCCGGAATGGAGCGTCGTCTGCGCCAGCACGGGCAGCAGGACGTTGAAGTTGAACGAGAAGGTGCTCAGCAGCAGCACGGCCACGAGCGCCGTCATCGCAATCGGCGTGCGGCGGACGTAGGCGAGCGCGTCGGCGGTCCCGCCGAGGAGGCTGGTCGGGCGCCGGCTCGTGTCGACCGGGAAGAGCTCGTCGACCCGCATCAGCAGGAGCCCGGCGAGCACGGCCACGAAGCTCAGGCCGTTGATCAGGAAGCAGGCGCCGGGGCCGGCGGCGGCGACGATCAGGCCGCCGACGGCGGGGCCCACGACGCGGGCCGCGTTGAAGAGGCTCGAGTTGAGCGCGACGGCGTTCGGGAGCTCGTCGCGACCGACCATCTGGTACGTGAGCGCCTGCCGGGACGGCGCGTCGAGCACGAGCACCGTGCCGCGCAGGCCCGTCAGCAGGTACACCTCCCAGACCGTCACGGCGCCGCCGAGGGTGAGCGCGGCGAGCACGAAGGCGAAGCCCATCGAGAACACCTGCGTGGCGATGACGGTCCGGCGGACGTCGAGGCGGTCGACCAGCACCCCCGCGAACAACCCGAAGAGCGTGTAGGGCAGGAACTGGAACGCGGCCAGGATGCCGACGGCGACCGGCGAGTGGGTCAGCTCGAGCACGAGCCAGGCGGTGGCGATGTTCTGCATCCACGTCCCGCTGACGGACACGACCTGGCCGCCGAAGAAGAGGCGGTAGTTGCGGTGCTTGCGGAGGCTGGCGAACGTGCGCGTATGGGCGCGCAGGAGGGCCTCGGTCACGCAGTCTCCTCCGCCAGGAGCAGTGCCAGCGGCTCGAGCGCCGCCTGGACGGTGGCCCGCTCGGCGTCGGTGAGCCGGCGCAGCCGCCGGGCCAGCCAGGCGGTGCGGCGGGAGCGGGCCGAGCGGAGCACGCGCACGCCGGCGACGGTGACCCGGAGCCCAACCCGGCGGCGGTCGGCCTCGGAGCGCACACGCTCGACGAAGCCGGCGCCCTCGAGCCGGTCGATGTACCCGGACATGGCCGGCGCGGACACGCCCTCGTGGTCGGCCAGCGCCCGCACCCCGATCCCGGGGTTCGAGCGGATGACGTGCAGAAGCGCCGCCTGGCCGGCGGTGATCCCGAGCCCGGCCAGCTCGCGGCGCAGATGCCGGTTGAGCTGGAGCAGCAGCGGCCGGAGGCCGTTCGCCAGCTCGAGAGAATCAGTGATCGTTAACATCACTAATCATTGTAGCGTGAACGAGATGGCTTTGCCACGGTTCCCCCGGCGAACCGGAACCGGGGTCGGTACGATCTCCCGCCATGTACGTGGCCGTCCCGCGAGAGCACGAGCCCGGCGAGCGCCGGGTGGCGCTCACACCGGATGCGGTGGGCCGGCTGGGGCCGCTCGGGATCGACGTGCTGGTCGAGTCGGGAGCGGGCGATCCGGCCTCGCTGCCCGATTCCGCCTACCGCGAGGCCGGCGCGACCATCGTCGAGACGGCCGCCGCGCTCTACGAGCAGGCCGACATCGTCGTCCGCGCCGGGCGCGTCCAGGCGGAGGAGGTGCCGGCGCTGCGCGAGGGCTGCGTGCTCGTGGGCTGGCTGTGGCCGCGCACGAGCCCGGAGCTGGTGCAGGCGCTCTGCGACCGCCGCATCACCGCGTTCGGGATGGAGTCGATCCCGCGCGCGACCCGCGCGCAGCGGATGGACGCGCTCTCCTCGCAGGCCACCGTCTCGGGCTACCGGTCGGTGGTGCTGGCCGCCGAGATGCTGCCGAAGTTCTTCCCCATGCTCATGACCGCCGCGGGCACGGTGGCGCCGGCCAAGGTGCTCGTGCTCGGAGCCGGGGTGGCCGGGCTCCAGGCGATCGCGACCGCCCGCCGGCTGGGCGCCGTCGTGTCGGCATTCGACACCCGGCCGGTGGTGAAGGAGCAGGTCGAGAGCCTGGGCGCCTCGTTCGTCGAGATCGAGCTCGCAGTCTCGGGCGCGCAGGACTCCCGCGGCTACGCCACCGCGCTCACCGACGAGCAGCAGGCCCAGCAGCAGCGCGAGCTCGAGCGCCACATCGCCGACATGGACGTCGTCATCACGACCGCGCTCGTCCCCGGCCGGCCCGCGCCGCGGCTGATCCCCGCGTCGGCCGTGGAGGCGATGCGCCCCGGCTCGGTGATCGTCGACCTGGCGGCCGAGACGGGCGGCAACTGCGAGCTGACCGAGCGCGGCGAGACGGTGGTGCGCGAGGGCGTGACCGTCGTCGGCGTCCTCAACCTGCCGGCCGGGATGCCGCTCCACGCAAGCCAGATGTACGCGCGCAACATCGGCGCCGTGCTCGACCACCTGGTCAAGGACGGCGAGCTGACGCTCGACCTCGACGACGAGATCAACGCCGATGCGATCATCACGCACGAGGGCCGCGTCACGACGCGGCTCCTGCAGACGGAGGCCGCGTGAACGAGTCCCTGCTGATCGAGCTGACCGTGTTCGTGCTGGCGGCGTTCGTCGGGATCGAGGTGATCTCGAAGGTGCCGACGATGCTGCACACGCCCCTCATGAGCGGCACGAACGCGATCCACGGCGTGGTGATCGTGGGCGCGATCCTCGTGGCGGGATCGCACCACGGCGCCCTGACGACCGTCGTCGGCACGATCGCGGTCGCGTTCGGCGCATCGAACGTGATCGGCGGCTTCCTCGTCACCGACCGGATGCTCGAGATGTTCCGCAAGCGCCCCGAGGCGGGTGCGTCCGACCAGGGCGGGGACACCGGTTGAGCCGCACAGACGCGATCGGCGCGGCCTATCTCGTCTGCGCGATCCTCTTCATCATCGGCCTGCGGCGGCTCTCGTCCCCCGCGACCGCCCGCTCCGGGAACCGGCTCGCGGCCGTCGGCATGGCGATCGCGATCGCCGCCACGCTGTTCGACGAGCGCGTGCTCTCCTTCGGCTGGATCGTGGTGGGCGCGATCGCCGGCGGCGTCGCCGGCGCCGTCGGCGCCCGCAAGGTGAAGATGACCGCGATGCCGCAGATGGTCGCGCTGTTCAACGGCGTCGGCGGCGGCGCGGCCGCCCTCGTGGCCCTGGCGGACTACCACGACACCGTCGGCCTGCCCGGCCACGTCGAGGTCAGGATCATCGCGTCGATCCTGTTCTCGGCCGTCGTCGGGGCGGTCAGCTTCTCCGGCTCGATGATCGCGTTCGGCAAGCTCCAGGAGGTGATCTCGGGCGCGCCCACGGTCGTCCCCGGCCAGCGGTTCGTCACGGGGGCGCTGGCGGCCGTCGTGGCCGTGCTGTGCGTGATCCTGGGGACGGGCCACGAGAGCCAGGCGCTGCTCGCGGTGACGATGGCGATCGCCCTCGTGCTGGGGATCCAGATGGTCATGGCGATCGGCGGCGCCGACATGCCGGTCGTGATCTCGCTCCTGAACGCCTTCACCGGCCTGGCCACGGCCTCGACCGGCTTCGTGCTCTCGAACAACGTCCTCATCATCTCGGGGACGCTCGTCGGCGCCTCGGGCACGCTGCTGACGCAGATGATGGGCCGGGCGATGAACCGCACCATCACGAACGTCGTGTTCGGCGCCTTCGGCACCGGCGGCGGGGCCGCCGCCGCGGTCGGCGCGGGCGCGGTCGACGGCCAGGTGCGCGCGACGACCGCCGAGGATGTCGCCGTGATGCTGGCGTACGCGCGCAGGGTCGTGATCGTGCCGGGCTACGGGCTCGCCGTCGCCCAGGCCCAGCACAACGTGCGCGAGCTGGCCGACCAGCTCGAGCGCCGCGGCGTCGACGTCCGCTACGCGATCCACCCCGTCGCCGGCCGCATGCCGGGGCACATGAACGTGCTCCTGGCCGAGGCCGACGTGCCGTACCCGCAGCTGTTCGAGATGGACGACATCAACCCGGAGTTCCCGCGCACCGACGTGTCGCTCGTGATCGGCGCGAACGACGTCGTGAACCCGGCCGCGCAGAACACCCCCGGCAGCCCGATCTACGGCATGCCGATCCTGAAGGTGCACGAGTCGGCGGCGATCGTCGTGCTCAAGCGGAGCATGAACACGGGCTTCGCGGGCATCGAGAACGAGCTCTTCTACGACCCCAAGACGTCGATGCTGTTCGGGGACGCCAAGGCGTCGGTCGCCAGCCTGACGACAGCCGTCAAGGCGGTGTAGCCGGGCGGAAAGCGGGGACAGTCCCCGAGGGGACTGTCCCCATTCCCTGCTACGACGCGGCGGGGCCGGTCGGCACCCGGACGCGGCCGCCCATCTCGAAGGCGCCGTAGCCGGCGACGAGGGCGCCGATCAGCGACAGCCACAGGCCGAACGCGGTGTGGCTGTGGTGATCGATGAACTCGAGGATCACCATCACGGCGGTGAACGCGGCCACGACCAGCAGCGCCTGCGGCAGCGGGATCGGCAGCGGCACGGCGTTCGGGACGAACATCAGCACCGCCCCGGCGAGCAGCACGAGCGAGCCGATGACGGCCAGCTTGCCGAGCCCGTTGGTGTCCCATGCGCTGGCGCTCGCGCTCACGTGGCCGAGCGGGCCGAGGTTGACGGTGATGGAGTACCAGTCCAGGAACAGCGTGCCGATCACCGCGGCGAGCGTGCCGCCGACGACGATCCACTGGCTGCGCGAAACCTGCGACCAGTCCATAGTCACACTCCTTCAAGAAGACGACGGTCGAAAAACCTGCCCTTGTTCGCCGCACCCACGGCGAATCCTCTGCAACCTTACAGGGCAACCAGGAGCGCGGACAGGAGCGAGATGCGCTCCCCCAGCGACTCGAGCGACACCCGCTCGTCCACGGCATGCGCCCCCGACCCGGTCGGGCCGAGGCCGTCGATGACCGGCGTGCCGACCGCCGCGGCGAAGTTGCCGTCCGAGCCGCCCGGCGAGGCGTTCTCGGCCAGGTCGATGCCGGTGTCGCGGGCGATCGCGATCGCCGAGCGGACGAGCTCGGCCGCCCCCGCGGTCTGCATCATCGGCGGCCGCGTCACCCCGCCCGTGATCTCGATCGCGGCGCCGTCCAGGCGCGGCCGCAGGCCGCGGATCGAGCTCTCGAGGGTGCGCTGGCCCTCGACCGTCCAGGCGCGGGCGTCGATGCGCGCCCAGGCCTCCCCCGCGACGACGTTGTCGCCGGTGCCGCCGCCCACCTGCCCGACGTTCGTGCGGATGCCGGCCGCCGGGTCGGCCATGCCGTGCACCGCGATGATCTGGTGGGCGAGCTCGTCGACCGCCGAGACGCCGGCGCGCGCGCCGTTGCCGGCGTGGGCGGCCCGGCCGCGGATGTGCAGCTGGTATCGGGCCAGGCCCGAGCGCGTGGTCGTGATCGTCCCGTCCTTGACCGGCGGCTCCAGCACGAGCGCGGCCCGGGCGCCGGCGGACAGC
Source organism: Thermoleophilia bacterium (assembly GCA_025928655.1). GTDB lineage: Bacteria > Actinomycetota > Thermoleophilia > Gaiellales > JAICJC01 > JAICJC01. Next base: position 22,637 of record JAICJC010000007.1, read on the forward strand.
TCCTCGACCAGCGGGCGGCCGGTGGGGCTGCCGATCTCCTCGTCGGCCGTGACCAGGAAGTGCACGGGCCGGGGCTGCTCGCCCAGGCGCCGCAGCGCCTCGAGCCCGGTGACGATCCCGGCCTTCATGTCGAGCGCGCCCGGCCCCCAGGCGTAGCCGTCCTTCACATGGAAGGGCATCGCCGGCAGCGTGCCGGCCGGCCACACCGTGTCCATGTGCGCCATGAGCACGAGCGGTGGGCCGTCATCGGGGCCGAGCCGTGCGATCAGGTGCGGGTCGCGCCGCTCGATGCGGGCGCCGAGCGCTTCGAGCTCGGCGGCGATGAAGCGGCCGATGTGCCCCATCCGCTCGCCGTCGCCGGTCGGGCTCTCGAGCTCGACCAGACGCTGGAGGAGCTCGACCGCGTCCATCATCGGCGAGAAGCGTATCGGGCGCGGATGGCCGCCGCAGCGGCCACCCGCACCCGCCGGAGGACTACTGGACGATGCGCGACTGGCCGGCGGTGATGTCCGACGCGATCTGCTGGAAGATGCCGGTCAGCGACGTCGGATTCGGCAGGTCGTAGAAATACTGGCTGCCGGGGCTGGCGATCTTCTCGAGCGCCGTCTCCGCCGGCATCGACGGCGTCTCCGGCGTCCCCCAGCGCGAGCTGCCGTACCACTGCACGGTCGTGCCGCCGATCTTCGCGCCGATCGCCGCATCGCACTCGTCGCCGTCGGCGGTGTACGCGATCGAGTAGACGAGCACCTTCGCCGCCTTCGCGACGCCGGCGCTGGTGACGCCCTGGCCGCACGGGTTGGTGCGGTACGGCGACGTGCTGGCCATGAAGGTCGGAGCGTCGTTCGCGGCGCCGTCGGAGAGAAACACGATGATCTTCTGCGTCCCGGCGCGGCCGTCCTTCACGAGCTCCTGGTACGCGGCGTCGATCGCCTCGGCGTAGGCGGTGCCGCCGCCGGCCTTGACGCAGTTGAGGGTCGACATGAACGATGAGGACATGTTCAGGTTGCCCGTGCTGGTCGCGTAGGAGTTGGACAGCGGGACGAGCACGTAGGCCGCGTTGCCCATGCTGTAGGTGCCGCCGTTTCCGTCGTACTGCTGGCTGCCGTCCGGGTACCGCTTCGTGCTGTTGAAGTACGGGTCGACGTCGACGCATGACTGGCTCGTGCTCGGCGCCGGCGGCAGCACCGCCAGACCGACGTCGTCGAGCGTCGGGTCCATGGTCTTCATGAAGGCGTTGATGCCGGCCTTCGCCTGGCTCAGCTTGCTGTTCGACGACATCGACCCCGTGCGATCGAGGACGACCATGACGTCGAGGGGCACGCCGCCGCACGGCGAGCAGGCCTGGGCGTAGGCCTTGAGCTGGATCGTGCTGAAGCCCAGCAGCTTGAGCAGGTAGGTGGGCACGTTGGCGGTCTCGTCGACCGTGACCGTGTTCGGGTACCCGTTCGTGCAGTTGTAGCCGGCCTGCGGCGCGCAGGTGACGCTGACGTTCTGGCTGACGTTGCCGGCCGGGACGCCCCTGATCGGGTTCGAGCCGCCTGACTGCGACCCGTACTTGCCCGCGGCGGTGGTCGCGTTGGCGGAGCTTGGCGGGTAGGCCATCGTCAGCTGGCCGGCCCCGGCGGTGGCGGACGCGTCGGCCGACGCCTGGAGCGCCTTCTGGACGCGGTACGCGTTGCCGAAGTCGATCACGAGGCCGGCGAATACCAGGATCGAGAACATGAAGACCACGACCAGCGGGAGCGTCTGGCCGGACGTGTGGGCGACCGCGCGCAGACGGCGGCCGGCTCGGTGTTCTGCGGGGGTGGGCGCCACGAGATGCCTCCCAGGGAAAAGGGGTCGCGCGAGGCCGGCCCTCCTCAAAGCCGGTGCGCGTTCGCTCCCCTCACCATCGACAGGAGGCGCGTTTCGCTCCATCACCCGAATTGGGGGAGGCTGCCAGCCGCGCTACTCGCCGAGCGCGACCAGGGCGGCCAGCTCGTCGTCGTCGAGGTCGGAGAGCACCGACTCGACTCCGCGGTCGACGACCCGGGTCGCCAGGTCGCGCTTGCCCGCGATCAGCCCGTCGATCCGCTCCTCGATCGTCCCGGCGCAGACCAGCCGGTGTACCTGCACGACCCGCGTCTGGCCGATGCGGTGGGCGCGGTCGGACGCCTGATCCTCGACGGCCGGGTTCCACCAGCGGTCGAAGTGGAAGACATGGCTCGCGTTCGTCAGGTTGAGGCCCAGCCCGCCGGCGCGCAGCGACATCACGAGCACCCGCGGGTCGCCACCCGGCGCCTGGAAGTCGTCGACGATCCGCTCCCGGGCGGTCCGCGGCGTGGAGCCGTCCAGGTACAGCAGGCCGCCGGTGAGCTCCTTGCCGAAGTGCTCGGCCAGCAGCCGCCCCATGACCGCGTACTGGGTGAAGACGAGCGCGCTGTCCCCCTCGTCCACCACCTCGGCCAGCATCTCCGTGATCCGGTCGAGCTTGCCCGAGCGGCCCGCCAGGGCGCCCTGGCGGCCGAGCGCGTGCACCGGGTGGTTGCACACCTGCTTCAGCCGCGTGATCAGGGCGAGGACGTTGCCGCGCCGCTCGATCCCCGAGAGGCCGCGGACGCGGCCGAGCATCGCGTCGATGGTGGCCTGGTAGAGCGCCGCCTGCTCGACGGTGAGCGTGCAGAACTCCGTCGAGTCCTGGCGCGGGGGCAGATCCGGGAGCACGGCCGGGTCGGTCTTGCGCCGCCGCAGCAGGAAGGGAGCCGTCATGCGGCGCAGGGCGTCCTCGGCCCGGCCGTCGCCGCGCCGCTCGATGGCGTTTGCGAACAGGCGCCGGAAGCCGGTGCGGGTGCCGAGCAGGCCGGGGTTCAGGATGTGCATGATCGACCACAGGTCGTCGAGCCGGTTCTCCACCGGCGTGCCGGTGAGGGCGACCCGGTGGCCGGCCGTGATCGCCCTGGCCGTCTGGGCGGCCCGGGTGAGCGGGTTCTTCACCGCCTGGGCCTCGTCGAGCGCGAACATGCGCCACTCCCGCGACGTCAGCAGGCGGCGATCGCGCGGCAGCAGGGCGTACGACGTGAGCACGACGTCCCAGCCGTCGAGGTCGGCCGCCTTCGACGTGCGGTCGGGGCCGTGATGGATGAGCGTGCGCAGGCCGGGCGCGAACCGGTGCAGCTCGCGCTGCCAGTTGCCGAGCACGGACGTCGGGCACACGATCAGCGCCGGCCGGTCGTCCTCGTCGCCGCGGTCGAGCAGGTAGGCGATCAGCTGGACGGTCTTGCCGAGGCCCATGTCGTCCGCGAGCAGCGTCCCCAGCCCCAGCTCGCGCATGCGCACGAGCCAGCCCAGGCCCGCCTTCTGGTACGGCCGCAGGAGCCCCTCGAACTCCGCCGGCGGCTCCACCGGCCGGCGCAGGGCGGGGTCGCGCAGCCGCGCGGCCAGACCGGCCAGGTCGCCCTCGGACTCGACGACCCCCATGACCACGCCGCGCACATCGGTGGAGCCGGCGAGCGCCGCCCCGAGGGCGGTCATGGCCGGCATCCCGGGGCTGTGCAGCGCAGATGCCGCCAGCGCCCGGGCGCGGGCGAGCGCCTTGGGATTGAGCGCCCGCCACTCCCCGCCCAGGCGCACGAGCGGCTGGGTGGCCGCGGCCAGCGCCCGCAGCTCCTCGACGCTCACCTCGTGGCCTCCGAGCGACGCCTTCAGGTCGTAGCGGACGACGCCGTCGAGCTGGAGCGGCCCTCCGGCCAGCTCGAGCCGGGCGTCGTCGAAGTCGAGGTCGCGCTCCTCGGAGACGGCGGCCGGCAGCTCCACCCGCGCGCCGGCGAACTCGAGCGCCGAGGTGGCCAGCCGCAGCTCGACGACCGCGTCCTCGCCCAGCATCACCACGCCGTCCGCCACCCGCCCGAGCGGCGCGAACACGTGCGCGGCCCGGCGCATGAGCCCGGGGTCGTCCGGCGTCACGGTGAGCGGCCAGCCGCCCGAGGCGTCGCCGGGCAGGTCGAGGCGCAGCTGCAGCGGCGCCAGCGAGTCGCGCAGCCGCACCACCGGCGCCGCCATCCCCAGGTCGGGAGCGACCGCGCGCAGCATGGGCTGCAGCACCGAGAGGTCGACCCCGGACACCTGCACCTCGCCCGTGCGCAGGATCTTCGGCTCGCGCACGGCGGCCGCGAGCGCCTGCATGCTCGAGTCCACGAACCCCGCCACCGCCTCCTCGGGCGCGAGCGGCGCCGGCTCCTCGCTCTCGTGATCCTCGACGACGGCGTGGCCGGCCTCCGGGAAGGCGGCCGCGAACCGGCTCAGGTCGGGCACGGTGCCGCCGTCGAGGATGGCCCGCTCCACCACCCGCGCCGCCAGCCGCCACGCCCGCACCGACGCGCTGGACGCGCCGTCGCGGTCGGTGAGCAGGTAGGCCAGGCCGGGGAGCGACGCCAGGCAGCGCATCTCCACCGACCGCCGCCGCCCGCCGACCACGACCGTCTGGTTCAGGCGCCGCAGCGTCGGCGGCAACCCCAGCTCGTCCAGCAGATCGACCCACCCTCCCGGCGTCAGAGGCGAGAACGAGTAAAGCCCGAGCACCGGCTCCTCGACCCCCCGCGGGACGAAAGCCATCTCGAGCGGCGCCCGCCGCGCGGTGGATGTTGAGGGCAGAGACAAAATTGGTACCGTAGCCTGAGATGCAGTTGCGGCTGACCATCAACGACCAGCGTCATGAGCTGGAGGTGGAGCCGCACCGCCCCCTCGCCGACGTCATCCGCACCGACGCCGCCCTCACCGGCACGAAGGTCGCCTGCGGCGAGGGCACGTGCGGCAGCTGCACCGTCCTCGTGGATGGGCGCGCGGTGCTCTCGTGCCTCACGCTCGCCGTCGCCTGCGACGGGGCGGACGTGCGCACGGTCGAGGGCGAGGACGAGCTGCTCGGCCGGCTGCAGGCGGCGTTCACGGCCGAGGACGCGTTCCAGTGCGGCTTCTGCACGCCCGGCCAGCTGCTCTCGGCGGTCGCGCTGCTGCGCGCGAACCCCCGCCCCAGCTCGGCCGAGATCCGGGCCGGGATGAGCGGGAACCTGTGCCGCTGCGGCGCCTATCCGGCCATCGAGCGCGCGGTCGCACGGGCGGCCGGGGAGGCGCGCTAGTGGCTCGGCTCGTGAAGACCCAGGTCGAGATGGAGGGCCGATACGAGGAGCGCTGGACGCTGGTCGAGGAGGATGTGACGCCCGAGTACGCGGACGGCGAGGAGCTCGCCGTCGTCGGTCATCCGCATACGCGCGTCTCCGCCGCCGCCCGGGTGACCGGCGGCGCCCGCTTCATCTCCGACATCGACCTGCCCGGCATGGTGCACGCGGCCGTGCTGCGCAGCCCACACGCGAACGCCCGGGTCGCGTCGCTCGACCGGGCCGCCGCGGCGGCGCTCCCCGGCGTCCGGGCCGTGATCGGGCCGGGCGACGTGCCCGAACGCGACGGCCGGCCGGTGCTGACCGACGCCCCCGCCTACGCGGGCGGCGCCGTCGCCGCGGTGGCCGCGGACACCCCCGACCAGGCCGAGCGGGCGCTCGAGGCGCTCGCGCCGGGGTGGGAGCCACTCGCGTTCGTCGTCGACCTCGACGAGGGGCTGGCCCGCCAGGAGTTCACCGAGGACCCGGAGGAGACCTCTCGCGGGGACGTCGACGCCGCCCTCGCCGGCGCGGCCGCGGTGATCGAGGCCGAGTACCGCACGCCGACCCAGATCCAGACGCCGCTCGAGCCGCACTGCGCCGTCGCGGCCTGGGACGCGGGCGGCCTGACCGTGTGGTCGTCGACGCAGGGCATCTTCGCCGCCCGCGACGAGCTCGCCCGCGCCTTCGGCCTCGAGCCGGACGACGTGCGGGTCGTGTGCGAGTACATGGGCGGCGGCTTCGGCGGCAAGCAGGGATGCGGCCCCGAGGGCTACATGGCGGCCGAGCTCGCCCGCCGCGCCGGCCGTCCGGTGCGGCTCGTGTACACGCGCCGCGACGAGCACACGACGGCCGGCTACCGTGCGCCGACGGTGCAGACGTACCGCATCGGCGCGGATGCGGACGGCAAGCTGGTCGGCGTCGAGGGCTCCGCCGTCATCGGCGTCGGCGTCCACGGCTGGGTCTTCCCCGTCCTCAACCCGGCGGAGGCGCTGTACGAGTGCGCCCACGTGCGCTCGATGGTGCTGCCGGTGAAGCTCAACCTGGGCTTCTCGAACGCGTTCCGGGCGCCGGGCGTGATGGAGGGGACGTTCGGCTTCGAGCAGGCGCTCGACGAGCTGGCGGAGGAGCTCGGGATCGACCCGCTCGAGATCCGCCTGCGCAACCCGGCGGCGATCGAGCAGGCGAGCGGCAAGCCGTACACGTCCAAGCACCTCGAGGCCTGCCAGCGGCGCGTCGCCGAGCTGGCCGGCTGGAAGGAGCGCGACGCGCTGCGGTCGGACGGGCGCGTGCGCCGCGGGATGGGGCTCGCGAGCCAGATCTGGTGGGGCGGCGGCGGCCCGCCCGCGCACGCCACCGTGCGCCTCGGCAAGACCGCCCGCCCGACGCTCGTGTGCGGCTTCCAGGACATCGGCACCGGCACGATGACGGCCAGCGCCGTCGTCGTCGCCGAGGCGCTCGGCGTGCCCGTCGGCCACGTGCGCGTCCAGGCCGGCGACACCGCCCGCTCCGGCTACGGGCCGACGTCCGGCGGGTCGATGACGCTCGCGTCGGTCGCGCCGGCCGTGCGCACGGCCGCGCACGACGTGCGCACGCAGCTGCTCGACCTGGCCGCGGACATGTTCGAGATCGCCGCCTCCGACCTGGTGCTCGCGGACGGCCACGTCAGCTCCCGCGACGGGACGCTGCGGCACGAGATCACCGAGATCACGTCGAAGCTCGGCAACTCGTCGCTGGTCGGGCACGGCTCGCGCGGGCCCAACCCCGACGGCATGCGCGTCAACACGTTCGGCTGCCAGGCGGCCCAGATCGCGGTCGACACGCTCACCGGCGCGGTCACCGTCGAGAAGGTGTGGGCGGTGCACGACGTCGGCCGCATCGTCAACCCGATGGGCGCGATGAGCCAGGTCACCGGCGGCGTGCTGCAGGCGGTCGGGTTCGCGCTGTCGGAGGAGCGGGTCGTCGATCCGACCACCGGCACCGTGGTGAACGCCGGGCTCGAGGATTACAAGGTGCCGACCATCGCGGACACGCCGGAGATCGTGTGCGAGTTCGTCGACTCCCCCGATCCCCACCTCGCCCTGGGCATCAAAGGGCTCGGGGAGCCGCCCATCATCCCGACCGCGGCGGCCATCGGAAACGCGTTCGCCCACGCCACCGGCGTGCGCGTGCGGCAGGCGCCGTTCACGCCCCGGCGGGTGCTGGAGGCACTCGCGGGATGAAGCCGTTCACCTATTCCGCGCCGGCGTCGGTCGCCGAGGCCGCCGAGCGGCTCGCGGCTCCGGGCGCGCGGGCGATGGGCGGCGGCACCGACCTCCTGCCCCAGCTGCAGCGCGGCATCCGCCGGGCCGGCGAGGTCGTCGACCTGCGCGGCGCCGTGCCGGCGGGCATCCTGGCGGCCGGCCAGGGGGTGCGCATCGGCGCGGCGACCCGGGTCGCCGACGTGGCCCGTGACCCCGACATGGCCGCCCGCTTCGCCGTGCTGGCCCAGGCGGCCGGGGCGGTGGCGTCGCCGCAGCTGCGCGAGATGGGCACCGTCGCCGGCAACCTGTGCCAGGCGGTGCGGTGCTGGTACTACCGCCACCCCGACCTGACCTGCTGGCTGCGCGGCGGCGACACCTGCTACGCCCAGGTCGGCGACCACCGCAAGCACGGTCTCGAGCCGGGCGACTGCATCTCCGTCGCCCCCTCCGACCTGGCCGCCGCGCTGCTGGCCCTGCGGGCCGTCGTCACCACGAACCGGCGGGAGTCGTTCCCGCTCGCCGACCTCTACCGCAAGGCGACCGCCGGGGACCGCTCGACGATCGCGCTCGACGACGGCGAGCTGGTCACGGCCGTCACGGTGCCGGAGCCGCCGGACGCGAGCGCCTACATGCGCGCCGGCGAGCGGGCGGCCTGGAGCTTCGCCCTCTGCGGCGTCGCCGCGGCCCGCTTCGGCGGCGAGGTGCGCCTGGCGGCGATCGGCGTGTCGAACCTGCCCCGGCTGCTCGACCCGGCCGATCCGCTGGCCGGCCTGCCCGGCCTCGAGATGACAGGCTGGAAGCGCCGGCTGCTCGAGACCCTCACACAGGACGCGCTCGCCGCGGTAGGGTGACCCGATGGGCAGATGGGCCGGCGTCGTCTCCGTGGTCGTGGCCGCGCTCGCGCTGCCCGCGTCGGCGGCGGCCAGGCCGCTGCCGCAGATGCCGGTGCGGACGAAGCCGCCCCCGGTGAAGGAGGAGTCGCCGTCGGCGGCGCCGGGCTACCTCGCCTGGGTGCAGAACACGCGCAGCCACCCGCACCTCTTCAACGTCTACGCGCAGCACGACGGCCGCACCCGGTACCGGGTGAACCCGGTCGGCACGCAGGCGGGGCTCGGCACCGGGATCGACGGGACGACGCTCGTCTACACGCAGCGGCACCGCGGGGGGTTCAACATCCGCATGTTCGACCTCGCGACGAAGCACCGCTTCGCGCCCCCGGCCGGCGTGAACACGCCGCGCATCGAGGACGAGCCCACCGTCTCCGGCGACTGGCTGCTCTTCCACCGCAGCCACGGCGGGGCGACGCCGGGGCAGCGGGTCATCCTGCGCGATCTGCGCAGCGGGGAGACGCGGGTGCTCGCCTCCGTGGACGGGCGCGCCGCGCTGCTCGAGGCCGGCCAGGTGAACGGCGACTGGGCGGTCTTCACCAAGTCCGTGGACGGGACGCGCTTCAACGTCTGGCGCTACCGGATCTCGACGAGGACGCTCGTCGAGGTGCCCAACCCGCGCGACAGGGTGCACTCCTCGGCGGCGGTGAACCCGTTCGGCACGGTGTACTTCGAGGAGAGCGGGAGGCGCTGCGGCGCCAACGCGACCGTCGAGATCTACCCGGTCGGCGGCCCGATGATCACCGCCGGGACGCTGCGGCCGGGGATCGACATGTTCCACCCGTTCCTGTTCGCCAACGCGACCGACAGCTACCTCTTCGCGAAGCTGCACTGCGTGGGCGGCGCCACCGACATCTTCGAGTCGAACTTCGCCTGATGCGGCAGTGTCGGGTCGTTCAGCCCGAGTAGTCGAACGTCGACTCGAAGCCGGTGCGGCCGGTGAACTCGAACGAGAAGTGCTCGTCGGCGGCGACCAGCCGCTCGGCCACCACCTCGCGACCCGAGCGGTCGTGGCCGGGGATGATGCAGGTCACCGTGCTCCCCGTCTCATATGGCGTGGTCATCGTCAGCGTGACGGCCCCGCCGGCGCGGAAGCGGCCGCGGCCGCGCGTGTGGTCGAGGTCGATGTCGCTCGCGTGCACCGCTAGCACCTCGCTCGGCTTGAAGACCCACGGGAACTGCTCGGCCGGCGTCCCGCCCAGCCGGCCCAGGAACACGTCCTCAAGCGCCTGCCGCTGGCCGTCGTCGCCGCGGCCGTCGACGTGGAGCACGAACCGCCACGGCGAGCCCGGCTCGTCGTCGGCGTAGCGGATGACCATGACGACGTCGAGCCCGGACAGGTCGGCGTCACCGACCGCCCCCTCCTCCACGTGCCAGGAGAGGGCGCCGATGCACTCGCCGTAGGTCGAGCGGCCGCCGGGGACGCCGTCGATGCGGCGGCACGGGCAGATCGGATCGCAGTTGCACGCCTCGAGCGTCGTGCCCCGGAGCCGCCAGCTCACGGCCGGGTGACGGCGCCTTCGCTCGCCGACGAGACGAGCGCGGCGTACTTCGCGAACACGCCGTGCTCGTAGCGCGGCTTGGGCGGCGTCCAGTCGCGCAGGCGGGCCGCGATCTCGTCCTCGGAGAGCAGCACCCGCAGCTCGCGTGCCTCCACGTCGAACTCGATGGTGTCCCCGTCCTGGACGGCGGCGATCGGGCCGCCGTGCGCCGCCTCGGGCGTCACGTGACCGGCCATCAGCCCGTGGGTGGCGCCCGAGAAGCGGCCGTCGGTGAGGAGCGCGACCTCCTCGCCCAGGCCCTCGCCGACGATCGCGGCGGTGACGTGCAGCATCTCGCGCATGCCCGGGCCCCCGGCGGGGCCCTCGTAGCGGATCACGACGACGTCGCCCGGCTTGATCGCCCCCGCCTTGACCGCCGCGAAGCAGTCCTCCTCGCAGTCGAACACGCGGGCCGGGCCGCTGTGCGACGTGCGCTCGTGGCCGGCCAGCTTGACGACGCAGCCGTCCGGCGAGAGGTTGCCGCGCAGGATCGCGAGCCCGCCGGTGGGCTTGAGCGGCGACTCGATGGGGACGACCACCGGCTGTCCCGGCGTCTCGACGGCCTGGTCGACGATCTCGCCCATCGTGCGGCCGTCGACGTTGCGGGCGCAGGCGTGGACGAGCTCGCGCTTGCGCAGCTCGCGGGCGACCAGCGCGACGCCGCCGGCGTCGAAGAGGTCGGTCGCGACGAACTGGCCCCCCGGCTTGAGGCTGGCGACGATCGGCGTGCGGGCCGCGATCTGGTCGAACTCGTCGATCGAGAACGGGATCTGCAGCTCGTGGGCGATCGCGAGCAGGTGCAGCACGCCGTTCGTCGATCCGCCGGCGGCGGCCACCGAGGCGGCCGCGTTCTCGATCGCCTCACGGGTGATGATGTGCGACGGGCGGATGTCCTCGCGCACGAGCTTCATCGCCAGCCGGCCGCACTCCTCGGCGGCGTCGCCCTTGCCCCGGTTGAGCGCCGGGATGCCGTTCAGGCCCGCCGGGCTGATCCCCAGGAAGTCGAGCGCCATCGACATGGTGTTGGCGGTGTACTGGCCGCCGCAGGCCCCGGCGCCCGGGCACGCGGACGACTCGACCTCGTGCAGCTCGGCGGCGTCGATCTTGCCGGCGGCGTAGGCGCCGACCGCCTCGAACACGTCCTGGATCGTGATGTCGCGGCCCCGGAACGTCCCCGGCGCGATGGTGCCGTTGTAGAGCACGAGCCCCGGTACGTCGAGGCGGCAGAGCGCCATCGCGCCGGCGGGGATCGTCTTGTCGCAGCCGACGATGCACACGAGGCCGTCCATCAGGTGCCCGCGCACGACGAGCTCGATCGAGTCGGTGATCAGCTCGCGGCTGATCAGCGACGCCTTCATCCCCTCCGTCCCCATCGTCACGCCGTCCGAGATGGACACGGTGTTGAACTCCATCGGCGTTCCGCCGGCGGCGCGGATGCCCGCCTTCACGCGCTGCGCCAGCTCCCGCTGGTTGAAGTTGCACGGCATCGTCTCGATCCACGTCGTGGCGACGCCGACCAGGGGCTTGGCGAGGTCGTCGTCGGTGAAGCCGATCGCCTTCAGCATCGACCGCGCGGCGGCCCGGTCGGGGCCGTCGGTCAGGGCGGCACTGTGGCGCTTGGCAGGATCAGAGGGGCGGTCGTACGGGTTCGTCGGCATGGCCGCCTAGCCTACCGATCCACCACCTCCACCGCGACGTACAGCCCCCACGCCTGGCCCGACTCGAAGAGCTCGTCCTGGTCGACGTCGCCGACCTCCCCCAGCACGTGCGGCGTGGGATCGTCCTTCGTCGAGCCCCACACCATCTTGCGCGGCGGCGGCGCGACGGCCTGCGCCAGGTGGTCTCCGCGCTCCTGGGCCGCGAGCAGCTCCTCGCCGGCCGGCCCGTCCGCGTATCCCTTTCCCATCCCGCAAGTGTAGTCTCCGCTCGACGTGGCGGAGGACGTGACGGGGATCGCCGGCCCGGCCGGAGGACGTGCTTCGGGCGCGGCGATCCTGCGGCTCGCGGCCCTTTCGGCCGCCCTCGCGTTCGCCGTGACGATCGCCGGCGGCGAGTGGCTCGGCTGGACATGGACCGGGTTCGCCGACAACAACACGGTGTGGGACTGGCTGCACCTGCTGGTGCTCCCCGTGGTGCTGACGGCGGCGCCGGTCTGGTACGGCACCCGTCGCAGCGCCCGGGTGGAATGGCGGCTCCTGCTCGCGGCCCTCGCGATCGCGTTCGTCATCCTGCTCGCCGGCGGCTACGAGCTCGGCTGGACCTGGACCGGGTTTGACGGGCGCACGCTCTGGGACTGGCTCGAGCTGCTCGTGCTGCCGGTGACCGTGACCGCCTTCCCGATCTGGCTGGCGCTCCGGCGCAGCATCCATCCGCGGGTGCGCCGGCTGGGGACGGCCCTCCTGGTCGCCTTCGCCGTGCTCGTCACCGCCGGCTACGGCTTCCACTGGCAGTGGACCGGCTTCCCCGGGAACACGCTGTGGGACTGGCTGCACCTGCTGCTCGTCCCGTTCGTCCTGCCCGTCGTGCTCGCCTGGCTGTCGGCCCGGATCGAGCAGGCGGAGGAGGAGGCGCGCGAGCGGGGAGCGGTCAGCTCCGAGCGGCCCGCCGCAGCAGGCTGAGCAGCTCCTCCCGGTCGGGCGGCGGCCGCATGCGCGCGAGCTCCGGACGCTCCAGGGCCGCGTCCGCGACCGAGATCAGGTCGTCGCGCGAGACGCCCAGATCCTCGAGCGTTCGCCGGCCGCCGCCGAGCTCCGTGACCCGCTCCGGCAGCCCGGCGACCGTCACGCCCAGGGCGTCCGCGAGCCGGGCGACGGCGGCCCCCTCGCGGCCCGCCATGGCGGCCAGCACGTGCGGCAGCATGGTGGCGTTCGTGGCCGCGTGCGGCGTCCCGCAGACCCGCACGATCGTCTGGCACAGCACGTGGTGGAGCGAGTAGCCGGCCGAGTCCATCGCATAGGCCGCCAGGAGCGACCCCTGCGCCAGCCGCTCGCGGGCGTCGGGCGCTCGGCCCTCGATCCCGGCCGCGATGTCGCCCGCCGCCGCGGCTGCCGCCATGCCGGACACGGGGTTGCGGCCGGGCCCGTACAGGGCCTCGGCGGCGTGCGCGAGCGCGTTCATGGCGCTCGCGCGCCGGTCGGGCTCCGGCTGGCCGGTCATCAGCGCGGGGTCGGCCAGCACCAGCACCGGCCGGTGACGGTCGCGCCCCTCGTACCCGGGGACGACCCGGTGGCCGCCCGTCATCTCCGCGCCGGAGAGCGTCGTCGGGACGGCGCACACCCGCCCGCCGCGGGCGGCGGCGACGGCCTTGGCCGTGTCGATCACGCGCCCGCCGCCCCACGCGACCACGCGTCCCTCGCCCACCTCCGCGACGAGCGCGGCGGCGATGTCGGCGACCTGGCCCGGGGGCACGTCGCGCACCGAGCGCCACGCGTCGCGCAGCGCCTCCGGGATGCTCGCGCGCGCCCGCGGCGTCGAGAGCAGGTCGGCGCCGCGCCAGGCGTGCTCGCCGGCGCCCGGCCCGAAGCGGATCAGGCGCTCGCCGTCGGCCCAGGTGAACGCGCTCACTGGGCCAGCGCCACCCCGGCCACCACGAGGGCGGCCCCCAGGCCCAGCCACACGGTTACGTGCTCACCCAGCGTCAGGGCTCCGATGACGATCGCCACGACGGGGACAACGTACAGGTAGGCGACCGTGCGGGAGGCATCGAGCTGGCGCAGCCCGCGGCTCCACCCGATGTACCCGGCCAGGGTGGCGGCCAGACCGAGGTAGAGCAGCAGGGCGATGCCGCCCGCGTCCAGGTGGGACACGCGCCGGATCGCCGCGCCGCTCGCGAACGGGAGCAGCGCCGCGGTGCCGATCAGCGACGCCGCGGCCGTGACCGGCAGGACGCCGTAGCGGGGCAGGAGCGGCTTTACCAGCACGTTGTAGGCGGCGAACGCCACGGGCGCAGCCAGGACGAGCAGCGGCCCGTGCGCGTTCGCGAACGAGATCCGCTCGCCCGAGCCGAGCAGCACCACCACGACGACGCCGGCGAACGAGACCGCAAGCCCCGCCGCCCGCCGGCGTGAGAACCGCTCCTGGCCGACGGCGACGGCCATCGCGAGCGCGATCCCCGGCGCCGCGGCGACCACGACGCTGGCCGTGCCGGCCGTCGTCAGGCGCTCGCCGGCGTTCAGCGACAGGTGGTAGACGGTCACCACCACCAGCCCCGCGGCAGCGAGGCGGGCGAGGTCGCGCCGGGAGAGGCGGGGCAGGCCGCGGGAGAGGATCAGCGCGACCGCGAACCCCGGCGCCGCCACCAGGTAGCGGCCGAGGGCGATGTCCGGCGCGGCCAGGCCGTCGTCGATCAGGCCCTTGATGGCCGCGTACGACCCCGCCCACATGACGACCACCAGGGCGAGCAAGAGGTGCGGGCTCCGTGGGACACTGCCCCGTATGCCCATCAAGCGGATCGAGATCCGGTGGCGCGATCTGGACGGATTCGGCCACGTTAACAACTCCACCTACCTGACGTATCTGGAGGAGGCCCGTGACCAGTACCTGACGGACATCCTCGGCGAGGCGGTGCACCGGACGGTCATCCGCCACATCGAGGTCGACTTCGTCTCGGGCCTTACGCAGGCGGACGACTACGTGGACGTCGAGGTGGCCCTGACCGGCGCCGGCTCGTCCAGCGTCACGCTCGAGGAGCGCATCGTCTCGACCATGGACGGCCGCGTGGCCGCGACGGCGAGGACCGTGATGGTGCACACCGACGAGACCCGCGCCGCCTCGGCGCCGTGGCCGCCCGCGTCGCGCAGGGCGATCGAGGCGACCCTCGGAAACACGGGAACCGTCCCCGCCGGGGACAGTCCCCACCCCGCCTAGTACAGCGCCGAGGCCAGGCGGCGGCGGTACTTGGCCGCCAGCGGGTGATCCTGGCCGAGCTCCGTGAACACGCCGACCATGACCTCGCGGATGCGGTCGCGCAGGTCGGCGCCCGCGTCACCCAGAAGGCTCAGGAGCAGCTCCAGGCCGCGCTCCGTCTCGCCCTGATCGAGCGCCTCGAGCGCCGGCGCGAGCACCGGGTCGCCCGCCGACTCGATCCGGACGAGGGCCGCCCGGGCGGCCGGGTGGTTCGGCTGCAGCTCGAGCGCCCGGCGCACCGACTCCTCGTCGCCCAGCGCGGCCAGCCGGTCGGCCTCGGAGGGCAGCAGGCCCCTCAGGAACGAATCGACCGCCACGCGCGGCACGGCGCCGGTGAACTCGTCCACCATCCGGCCGTCCTTGAAGGCCTTGACCGCAGGGATGCCCTGGACGCGGTAGCGGGCGGCGACGTGCGGGTTCGCGTCGACGTCGACCTTGACGAGCTCGACCGCGCCGTCCGTGGCCGCCACCGCCTGCTCGAGCACCGGGCCGAGCTGGCGGCAGGGGCCGCACCACTCGGCCCAGAAGTCGACCACCACGGGCAGCTCCCGTGACCGCTCGACCACGTCGGTCTCGAATGTCTGGTCGGTCGCGTCGGCCACGTCAGTCGTCCTTCTCGTCGGATTGCTCGCGCAGGTAGCGCTCGAAGTCGGCGGCGAGCTCCTCGCCCGTGGGCGGGTCGTCGCGGTCGGCCGCCTGCTCCAGCTGCTCGACGTAGCCGGCGACGTCCGGGTCGTCGGCGATCGCCGACGCCACCCGCAGCTGGTACTCGCTGGCCGCCCGCTCGAGCTCCGCGCTGCCGGCCGGGGTCCCCACGAGATCCGCCAGCCGCTCGAGCAGCGCGAGCGCCGCCTGCGGGTTCGGGGCGGCCGAGATGTAGTGCGGCGTCGCCGCCCACAGGCTGGCCGAGACGAGGCCGGCCCGCGAGCAGGAGTCGTGCAGGACGCCGACGATGCCGGTCGGGCCCTCGTACGTCGAGCGCACGAGCCCGTGCCGGGACATGAGCTCGGGGTCGGAGGCGCTGGCCGAGACCGGCACCGGCCGGGTGTGCGGGGTGTCCGCGAGCAGCGCGCCCATCGTGATCACGAGCCGCGAGCCGTACCGCTGGGCCAGATCGACGATGGAGTCCGAGAACGCCCGCCAGCGCATGTTGGGCTCCGTGCCGAGCACGATCATCAGGTCGTGATCCTGCGAGGCGAAGACCTCCGTCACCGGCCACTCGACATGGCGCACGTCGCCGTCCACCATCGAGACGGTCGGCCGCGTCTGCTGGTAGTCGACGAAGGGCTCGGAGTCGATGACGGCGAAGCGCTCGGCGTCGGTGACGGAGCGCAGGTAGCCCGCGGCCAGGCTGGCCGCGCCGCCGGCGTCGTTCCAGCCGCGGAACGCCGCAACGACGCGCGGCCGGCGCAGCCTGGGATCCCCCTCGAGCTGGACGAAGTCCACGTCTGCAGTCTAGGACGGTATAACCCGAGCGGTGGCCGTCGACCTGATCGTGATCGCGTGGGTGGCAGTGTCGGCGCTGCTCGGCGCCCGTCGCGGTCTGGTGGCGAACGTGCTCGGGCTGGCCGGCTTCGCCATCGGCGCCGTGGCCGGGGCCCGGATCGCCCCTCACCTGCTCACCGGCGGCTCCGGGTCGACGTGGCTTCCGCTCGCCAGCATGGTCGGCGCGCTCGTGGGCGGGACGATCGCCCAGGCGGTGACCGGATCGGTGGCGGAGCTCCTGCGCGGTCGGCTCGTGCGCGGGCCGCTGCGGATGGCCGACACCGCCGGCGGCCTGGTCGCCGGCGCGGCGCTGGGGCTGGCCGTGGCCTGGCTGGCGGCCGTCGTGGCGCTCGCGCAGCCGGGGCTGGGCCTGCGCCGCGACGTGCAGGGGTCGGAGGTGCTCCCGGCGCTCCTGCGGGCGGTGCCGGCCGACGAGGTGCTGAACGCGCTCGCCCGCTTCGACCCGCTGCCGGTCATCCCTTCGATCGCCGACCGGGCGCTGCCGCCGCCCGACCGCAGCGTGCTGCGGAGCTCCGCCGCCCGCCGCGACCAGCGCAGCGTGGTGCGCATCGAGGGCGTCGCCTGCGGCCTGAACATCCAGGGATCGGGCTGGGTGCTGCGCCCGGGCATCGTGGCGACGAACGCACACGTGATCGCCGGCGAGGACGACGCGAGCGTCGAGGTTCCGGGCGGCACCACCCTGCGCGGGACGCCGGTCGCGGTCGACTCGGGGAACGACGTCGCGCTCCTGCGGGTGCCCGGCTTGCAGACGCCGGCGCTTCGGCTCGCCACCCGCCCGCCCTCCGGCGAGCCGGCCGTGCTGATCGGGTATCCGGAGAACGGCCCGCTCACCGCCGTCCCCGGCCGCGCCGGGGCGCCCGTCACCGCGCTCGCGCCGGACGCCTACGGGCGCAACGTCCATCCCCGCGCGGTCGTGCCGCTGCGGGGCGTGCTGCGCCACGGCGACAGCGGCGGTCCGGTCGTGAACGGCGCCGGCCTGGTCGTGGCGATGATGTTCGCCGCCGACGAGGGCGGCGGCGTCGCCGGCGGGTTCGGCGTCCCGCTGGACGCGATCCGGGCCGCGCTGCGCCACACCGGCGGGCACGCGGACACCGGCCCCTGCCTCGGCTGACCGGCTGACCGGGGTCAGACCCCGAACGGGCGCCGTTGCAGTTCCGTGACGCTTCTTGCGTGGGGTCTGACCCCGGTTACCGCGAGATCACGTCGGCCAGGGCCTCGAGCGCGACCAGGTTGTGGCCCTCGACGAACTCGTCCGAATGGCGCAGGGCGATCCGCATGCCGCCCGCGAGCGGCGCGAACCCGTCGCGGCCCTTCAGCGGGTTCACCCAGATGAGCCGGTGGGCCTGGCGGGCGATCCGGCCGAGCTCGGTGTCGAGCTCGCGCAGGTCGCCGCGCTCCCAGCCGTCGGAGACGACCACCACCGTCGCTCCGCGGGTGAGCCCGCGCCGCCCCCAGGTGTCGTTGTAGTGGCGCAGCGACTCGCCGATCCGCGTGCCGCCGCCCCAGTCGGGCATCAGCCCGCCGGTCGCCGCCAGCGCGCGGGCCGGGTCGAGCTTGCGCAGGTGCGGCGTGAGGCGGGTGATGCGCGTGCCGAACGCGAACGCCTCCACGTGCCGGCCGGAGGCGATCACGGCCTGCAGGAACATCACCATCGCGCGCGCGTAAGGCTCCATCGACCCGGACACGTCGCACAGGAACACGAGCTTGCGCGGCACGCGCTTGCGGCTCCGGTAGGCCGGATCGAACGGCAGGCCGTCGGTGCGCATCGCCCGCCGCAGCGTCCGCCGGGCGTCGAGCGCGTCGCCCGCGCGGGCGGCCCGCAACCGCCGGGAGCGGCGCATCGGCACGGCCTTGGGCAGCCGCTCCATCAGCCGCCGCAGCCGCCCCAGCTCCGCGGCTGTCATGTCGGCGAAGTCGCGCCGTCGCAGACGCTCGTCCGGCGAGGCCGCGAGCAGCAGGGTGAGCTCCTCGCCGCCGTCGTCGCCGCCCCCCTCGCCCTCCGCCGCGCTCGGGGCGGGCGCCGAGTCGGGCTCGAACCGCGGCACCTCGAGGCCGATCTCCGGCGCCGGCGTCCGCCCCGCCCGCTCCCAGTAGGCGGCGAAGGCCGCGTCGAAGGCGTCGAGATCGTCGTGGCGGGCGACGAGCGTGCAGCGGAGCGCGTGGAAGACGTCCTCGCGGTGCGCCAGCCCCACGACCTCGAGGCCGCGCAGGGCGTCCTGGAGCCGCCCCGGCCCGACCTCCAGCCCCGCCTCGCGCAGGACGCGGCCGAAGCCGACCATCCGCTCGAGGACCGCGTCACCCGGCGCCGGCACGTCAGCCCTCGCGGGCCTGCGCCACCAGCCGCGACAGGTGCCCGTCGCGCACGAGTTCGATGTCCTCGTGGTGCTTCAGCACCGAGCCCAGCGTCGAGTCGACGACGCCGGCGTCGAGCTCCGACTCGCCCAGCGCCACCAGCGCCTGGATCCAGTCGATCGTCTCGGCGACGCCCGGCACCTTGGCCAGGTCGAGCTCACGCAGCGAGGCGACGAACGCGGCCGCCTGCACCGCCAGGCGCTCGGGCACGCCGGGCACGCGGGCGCGCACGATGGCGATCTCGCGCTCCGTGTCGGGATGGCCGATCCAGTGGTAGAGGCAGCGGCGCTTGAGCGCGTCGTGCAGGTCGCGGGTGCGGTTCGAGGTCAGCACGACCCGCGGGCGGCTCGCGGCCCGCACGGTGCCGATCTCGGGGATCGTCACCTGGAAGTCGGAGAGCAGCTCGAGCAGGAAGGCCTCGAACTCGTCGTCGGCGCGGTCGATCTCGTCGATCAGCAGCACCGGCGGGACCGGGTCGGTGTGCTCGATCGCCTCGAGCAGCGGCCGCCGCTCGAGGAACTCGCGCCCGAACAGGTCGTGCAGCGTGCGCCCCGGGTCGAGCGCCGCCGACGCCTCCAGCGTGCGGATGTAGAGCAGCTGGCGGGCATGGTTCCAGTCGTAGAGCGCGTGCGCGACGTCGATGCCCTCGTAGCACTGGAGCCGGATCAGCCGGCCGCCGGTGACGAGCGCGAGCGCTTTCGCCGCCTCGGTCTTGCCCACCCCCGCCTCGCCCTCCAGGAGCACGGGCTTGGAGAGCGCCAGCGACAGCGCGAGCACGGTCGCGAGCCCGCGATCGGCCAGGTAGGCCTGCTCGGCGAGCTCGGCGGTCAGCGCGTCGATCGAGACGGGGTCTGCCACAGGATGAGCGTAGACGGCTAGCCCCTGGGCTGCGGCGGCTCCCAGCCGCTGCTCGTCAGGTCGACGCCCCCGTCGATGGCGATCGTCTGGCCGGTGACGTAGCCGGCCGCGGGCGAGGCCAGGAAGGCGATCAGGTCGCCCACCTCGGCGGCGCTCCCGAGCCGCTTCATGGGCACCTGCGCGGCCACCTCGTCCAGGTCGAGCCCGTAGCCGCGGACGCCCTCCGTGTCGATCCACCCCGGCGCGACGCAGTTGAGCGCGATGCCGTGGCGGCCCCATTCCATCGCGAGCGTGCGCGTGAGCGCCCCCATCCCCGCCCGCGCCGCCGAGGAGTGGGCCATCCCTGCGATGCCGCGCTCGGGGCACAGGACGACCGAGATCACCCGGCCGCCGCCGTTCGGGATCATCCACCGCTTCGCCACGGCCTGGGTCAGGAACCAGGGGGCGTCCAGGTTCAGGCGCCGTACGGCCCGCCAGCCGCCGGGGGTGATGTCCTCGGCGGCGGCCGTGAACTGGCCGCCGGCGTTGTTGACGAGGCAGTCGATCCGCCCGAACCGCTCCAGGCACTCGTCGACCAGCCCGGCCTGCACCTCCGGCCCGCGGATGTCTCCAGGATGGACGACGCACGCCTCCCCGATCAGCGCGTGCGTCTCCTCGAGCGGCTCCGCCCGGCGACCGGCGATCACCACCCCGAAACCGTCGCGATGGAGGGCGAGCGCGGCCGCCCGGCCGATGCCGGTCCCGCCCCCCGTGACGATCGCGGCGCGCTCCACGGGGTGAACCTACCAGAGCAGCCCGATGCCCTTTTACGTCGACTGGCCGGGCCCGTACACTTCCATGAGAACCACGGAGGTGCGCGATTCGCTGTCTGCTGCTCGACGCAACCATGCGACCAACCAGCCTCGTCACGCGTGAGCGGGCGGTGTCGCTGGTCGTGTGCGGCCAGGCTCAGGTGATCGCCGACGACCCGGACGTCGTCTACCGGTCGGAGCACCTGCGGGTCGCCCTGCCGGTCATCCTCCAGGTGCCGGCGTACGTCGAGCTGCGGCCGATCGTGAAGCGCAACGTGGTCCGGCGCGTGCTCTTCTGCCGCGACAACTGGCGCTGCGCCTACTGCGGCCGCGAGGGCGGGCCGCGCGACCTGACGATGGATCACGTGAAGCCGCTCTCGCGCGGCGGCGAGCACAGCTGGGACAACGTCGTGAGCGCCTGCCGGCGCTGCAACCACCGCAAGGGCAACCGGCTGCCGTACGAGGCCGGCATGTACCCGCGCAACGTCCCCAAGGCGCCGGACATGGTGCAGGTCGCCTGGGCCGGCCGGCTCACGCACCCGCTGCAGCGCGAGTACGTGGCCGCCTGGCACAAGGTGCCCGAAGCGGTGCTCTAGGCGCCCGCGGCCCGGCGCAGCGCCGCCTGCATGGCGGCCGCGACCGGCCCCGGGCAGCCGTCGCCCACGGCGGCGCCGTCGATCCGCACGACCGGCATCACCTCGCGCACGCTGGACGAGGTGAAGACCTCGGCGGCCGCCGCCAGCCGCCGGCGCGGGTAGGCGCCCTGCTCGACCTCCATCCGCGCCTCTGCGGCGGCGGCCAGCAGCGCCTCGCGGGTGACGCCCGCCAGGATCCCCAGGTCGAGCCCGGGCGTGTGCAGGACGCCCTCCTCGACGAACCACACGTTCGAGGTCGGGCATTCGAGCGCGATGCCCTCGAGGGAGAGGAACAGGGCGTCGTCGGCGCCGCGCTTGCGGGCCTCGTGCTGGGCGGCCATGTTCACGGCGTAGCTGGTGGACTTGACCCCGGCCAGCAGCCACGGCGAGGCCTGGCGCGCGGTCGTGCCGATCGCGAGCTGGAGCGTCGCCAGCTCGATCCCGCGCGCCCGCATGGCGTCCAGCCCCTCCTGCAGCGGCGTCACGAGCGCGAAGCCCGTGGGGCCGTCGCCGGCCCCCGGCGTCCACACCAGCCGCAGCACGGCGTCGACCCCGCCGAGGCCGGCGAGCGCCTCGCCGACGAGCGCCGCGAGCCCGGTCGCATCCGGCGCCTCCAGCTCGAGCACCTCTGCCGATCGGACCAGGCGGTCGAGGTGCTCGGCGACCCGGAACGGGCGCCCCCCGTACACCCGCAGGGTCTCGAACGCCGCCCGGCCCCGCAGCACCGCCTCGTCGTCGGCCCGCAGCCAGGGCCGGCGCGGGTCGACGAGGCCGTGGCCGAGCACGGCGAGCGCGAGCGGGTCCCTCGACATGCTGTGCGATGCTACCCGCCGTGTCCGCCGTCTCGGAGCGCAAGCGCCACGCCCGCAGCCTGTTCGCCGGCATCGCCGCCGACTACGACCGCTGGGCCCAGGTGCTGTCCTTCGGCCAGGACCGGCGCTGGCACGACGTGATGGTCGAGACGCTCGCCCCGGCGGCCGGCCGGGAGGGGGCCGTGGTGGCCGACGTCGCCACCGGGACGGGCGCCGTGGCGATCGCGCTCGCCCGCCGCTACCCGTGCCGCGTGGTCGGCGTCGACCAGAGCCCCGACATGCTCGCGGGCGCCCGGGCGCGGATCGATGCCGCCGGGCTCGGCGGCCGGATCGAGCTGGTCGAGGCGGACGCCGAGAGGCTGCCCCTGGAGCCCGCCTCGGTCGACGCGCTCACCCACACCTACCTGCTCCGCTACGTCGACGACCCGGCCGCGGTGCTGCGGACGCTCGCGGGCGCGGTGCGGCCCGGCGGGATCATGGCGTCGCTCGAGTTCGGCGTGCCGCGCGGCGCGGGCCTGCACGCGTGGCGCCTCTACACCAGGGTCGGCCTGCCGCTGGCAGGCGCCGCGGCGGGGCCGGGGTGGCTGCACACCGGCCGCTTCCTGGGCCCGAGCATCGAGGGCTTCTGGGAGCGCCACCCGCTCGACTCCGTGCTCGGCATGTGGGCCGACGCCGGGATGGAGCGGATCCGCGCGCGCCGCCTCAGCATCGGCGGCGGGATCGTCATCTGGGGCGTGCGCGCCGCCTGAGCAGCTCGTGGGCGCGCTCGGCGTTGCGCGCCACCCACACGCACAGGGCGGCGAGCGGCAGCTCGATCAGGACGGCCGTCGCGATCGCCATCGCCTCCTCGCTCCCGCGCGAGGCCGTGGCCATGTCGAACCAGGCGTCGCAGGCGAGCATGGTCGCCGCAGCGGTCGCGGTGCTCTGAATCCAGGGCGAGCGCCTGACGGCGGCGATCGCGGTCGCGATCAGGAGGCCCGCCATCGCGGCGTCGAACCCGCCCCAGGCCACGTCCCAGTGCCGGGCCAGGTGCCGCTGCGGCAGCTCGTAGGCGATCCACGCCGTCCACGGGACGAGCCCGATGCCCACGATCGCAAAGAGCGGCGCGACCCAGCGCGGGATCGGTGTCATCGGTTCTGCCTGACCGGGTGTCGCCATGCCGGAATCGTAGATTCTCACGCATCGCCCTCCGGCAGGAGACCGATCCCGGCCGCCGCCGCGAGCGTCTCGACCGCGGCGAGCGCATCGGAGATGGGCATCCGCGCGCCGGCGAGGCGCTCGGGGTTCACGATGGCGGCCAGGCGGCAGCGGCGAAGCGTGCAATTGGCGAACGCCGCGGATGCCAATCGCGCGCCCGTCAGGTCGCAGTCCACCATCTCGACCGACTCGAGCGCGCCGTCCTGGAGGTCGATCTCGGTCATCGCGCACGACTCGAACCGCACCCGCGCCAGCCGGGCGACGCGCAGCGAGGCCAGGTCGAGCCGGCAGCCGCGCACGGTCACGTCCTCGAGCCGGGCATTCGCGAGCTCGATGCCGGTCAGTCGCATGTCGAGCAGCTCGACCCGCGCAGGGTGATCCCGTCCGCCCGGGCGTTCGCCCAGCTTCCGCCCTCGACCCGGGCGGCGCGCAGCGAGGCGCCGCGCAGGGAAGCGCCGGTCAGGTCGACGTCGGCGAGCGCGGCTTCGAGCAGCTCGGCGCCGTCGGCGGACTGCCCGGACAGATCGAGCCCCGCGAGGCGCACTGCGCGCAGCGTCGCGCCGGCGAGCGCGCCGGCCGCGGGCGCGATCGTCTCGAGCTCCTCGCCGAGATCGGGAGGAGCCGGCCCGTCATTCAGCCGGGACCATCTCCTCGAGGTAGCTGGCAGAGCGTCGCGCCAGGCGCCCGTCGGCGCCGGTCTCGTAGTAGCCCATCCGCCACAGCGGCGGAGAGTAGATGTGGAGCGACACGGCCGGCTCCGTGCCGGCGTGGCGGACGTCGTGGATCCGGGAGGCGTCGAACTCGAAGCCCTCGCCCGGCGAGTACGTGGTCTCGTCGAGCTCGGCCGACCCGAGCACCATGCGCAGCTCGGACAGGTTCCCGTCGACGACCCGCACGGCGCCCGACGAGACGTCGTGGTCGTGGAGGCCCGTCTCCTGCGCCGACACCCAGGTCAGCAGCCACGCCTCCACATGGTGATCGCGGTGCAGGCGCGCGTAGTAGCGCTCGTCGATGTCGTGGCGGACGAGGCCGCGCCACAGCTGCGGCCGGCCGGCGAGCTCCTCGGCGAGGGCGCGCAGCTCGGCCGGCTCGAGGTCGCGGTCGGCGCTGCAGCGCTCCGCGAACCAGGCCGCGATCTCGGCGTAGGGATCGTTCATGGGACACCTCCCTGGGGATGGAGGACCCGGGCCGGGTTGCGCTCGGCGACCGCCCGGCCCACGAACGGGCCGAGCGCCTCGAGCGCGCCCAGGAGCGGCGCCGGGTCGATGACGGGAATGTCGGTGCCGAGCACGATCTGCTCGGCGCCGTAGGCCGCCAGTGCGAGCTCGAGGTCGAGCCGCTGGCAGGATGCGGAATCGAGGAACAGGTTGCGATCGATGGCGCGGGCGCTGCCGTTGAACGTGCGCCAGCGCCCCTCCAGGAAGGGCGCGCCGCCCGCCATGATCCCGAACACCACCCGCAGCGCCGGGTACGCCGCGGCGCCGAGCGCGCGCCAGGTCGCGAAGGCGCGCAGCGACCAGGACGGGTACTGGGCGAGCGGCGTCCACCACGCCGGCAGGCGGGTGTCGGCCGGGTCGGGCCGCGTCCACGGCGCCGGGCCGGGGTGCACGAAGAGCGGGCGGCCGGCCGACTCGAGCACCCGCAGCACCGGCGCGCAGCGGTCGAGGCCCGCCGGCGTGGCGAGCGCCTCGCTCGGGAGCGAGAGCCCGACGAAGCCGTCCTCCAGCCGGCGGGCGACGCCTGCCGCACCGGCGTCCGCCGCGGCCAGGCAGGCCGCCGCAAAGGCACGTATGCGCCCGCCCGACCCGGCGGAGATCTCGGCGATGCCGTCGTGGTAGGCGTCCAGCAGCGGGCCGGCCTCGTCCTCGGACAGCGACTCGACCCCGATCGGCGTCGAGATCGAGATCACGGCGGTGTCGATCTCCCCCGCGTCCAGGATGGCGAGGCGGCGCCCCGGGTCGTGGGCGGCGGCGGAGAGCGGCCCCCCGGGCTCGAAGCCGAGCTCGAGGCGCATGCCGTCGCCGCTCCCGTAGACGCGCGGCGGCCGGTCACGCGCGGCGAGGGCCGAGATGAAGCCCTCCGGCCACAGATGCTGGTGCAGATCGACGCGCGTCTTGCGCACCCCCGGGTCTTGTGAAACGATTAACTCCGATTGTGACCGATAGACGCCCCAGACGCAAGCGGGCCACGCTCCGCGACGTCGCGGAGCTGACCGGCCTCTCCACCGCCGGCGTCTCGTACGCCCTGCGCGGCCAGCGTGTGTCGCCGGCCACGGCCGAGCGGGTGCGCGACGCGGCCGATCGCATCGGGTTCCGCTCCGACCCGATCGCCCGGGCCCTGCGCAGCGGCTCTTCCGGCGTGATCGGCGTGATCGGCGGCAGCCTGGCCGACTACTGGCACCAGGAGTTCGCGTCGGAGCTGCAGCGGCACCTGCGCCGGCGCGGCCGCCACATGCTGCTCGCCGACGCCGACGGCGACGCCGACACGGAGCTCGAGCGCGCCCATGGGCTCGTCGACCAGCGCGTCGACGGCCTGATCGCGCTCCCCGTGGCGCCGGGCTCGGACGGCTGGCGCGAGGTCGTCGCCGAGCTGCCGGTCGTGGCCGTCGGCGCGGCGCTCCCCGCGCCGGCCGGGGCGATCCGCTTCCCGGCGGACGCCGGGTCTGACCTGATGCTCGACCATCTGCGCGACCTGGGGCACGAGCGGATCGCGGTGCTCGCGTCGGGCATGCACCGGCCGCGCCGGCGGCGGGGCGTCCAGACCCGCGTGTGCGGGTTCTCGGCTGCCGAGGGGCGCGCGGCGGCGGTCTCGGCCCTGCGCCGTCCCGGCCGCCCGACGGCGATCTTCGCCCTCTCGGACGCGCTCGCCTACGGCGCCTACATGGCGTGCGCCGAGCTCGGCCTGCGGATCCCCGGCGACGTGTCGGTGGCCGGATTCGACGACCACCCCATCTCACGCCTGGTGGCGCCACCGCTGACGACGGTCAGCTGGGACACGGCCCGGGCGGCCGGGGCGGCGGCGGCCATGCTGCTCGACACGATCGAGGGCCGGCGCCGCGTCCGCCCCGAGCTGGTCATGCCGCCCCGGCTCGTCATCCGCGGCTCGACCGCCCCGCCCGCATAGCCGGTGCCTGGCACCGGTCATGCACCAAACGGGGTCAGACCCCTTCTGGTGCGGCCGACGCGTCCCGCCGCCAGGAACGTGCCACAGAACTGTGGCGGCCGCCGTTCGGGGTCTGACCCCGACTTCGGCCACGCGGATGCACCAAACAGGGTCAGACCCCTTCTGGTGCGGCCGACGCGTCCCGCCGCCAAGAACCTGCCACAGAATTGTCACGGCCGCCGTTCGGGGTCTGACCCGTCTATTCGCTCGAGAGCATGATGTAGGTGCGGTCGCGGGTCATGCCGACCCGCTCGTAGAGGCGGACGGCGCCGGTGGGGTTGTCGGAATCGACCTTGAGGCCGACCGTCTCGAGGCCACGGTGGTGGAACTCCGCGAACGCCGCCCGCAGGAGCGCCTCGCCGAGGCCGCGGCCGCGCCAGGACGGGCGCACGGCCAGGTCCTTGACCCAGCCCTCGCGCCAGCACAGGCACACGCCGGCGAGCTCCGCGCCGGCCTCGGCCAGGAGCCAGACGCCGGGATCGAAGCCGGGATCCTTCGTCATCCACGGGTGCCAGCGGGCGAAGGGCAGCACCTCCTCGGCGCTCGCGGCGAACGCCTCCACGAGCAGCTCGTGAACGGCCGCGGCGTCGGCGTCCGCATACGTGCGCACCGAGATGCTTTCGGGCCAGTGCGGCGCCGGCCCCTCCGCCGAGACGTCCTTCTGCATCCGCACGACCTCGCGCGTCCGCTTCCAGCCGCGCAGCGCGTAGAGCGAGACCAGATCCTGGGCCGCGTCGGGCACGATCGTCTCCAGACGGCCGCCCTGGCGCGTGACGGCGTCGAGCAGCGCACCCGCGACCGCACCGCCGCGATGGTGGGGGTGCGGCCACACCTCGACGTAGGCGTCCTCGAGCGTGGCGTACCCGATGACCCGGTCGTCCCCGTCGAGCGCCACCCACGCGCGGCCGAGGTCCCAGGCTGCCCGCAGGTGGTCGGCGGTCGTCTCGGACGCCCCGTGCAGCGCGAGCGAGAGGGCCTCCGAGACCTCGTGGGCCGCCTCGACGTCCGACATGCCCGCCGGCCGGACGAGCACCTCCGCGGTCAACCGGCGAACTCGATCAGCACCTTGCCGAGCTTGCCCGGGGCGGCCAGGTGGTCGAACGCCTCATTGGCCTGCGCCGCGGGGAACACGCGATCGATCAGCGGCTTCACCCGGCCGTTCGCGAGCAGCGGCACGACCTGGTGGGCGAACGCCTGCACGGCGGCGGCCTTCTGCTCCAGCGGCCGCGCCCGCAGCACGGTGCCCATCACCGTCGCCCGCTTGCTCATCAGCGCCCGCAGCGAGATGTCTGTGTCGGCGCCGGCGCCCGTGCCGACCACGATGATGCGGCCCAGCGGCGCGAGTGCCTCCAGGCTCCCGGTCAGGTTCTGGGCGCCGATCAGCTCGATCACGACGTCGACGCCGGCGGCGTCCGCGAGCGCGACCGGCTCCGCGCCGAGCTGCACCAGGGCGTCCTCGTGGGCGCGCGCGTTGGCGAGCACGCGGGCGCCGATCGCGACCCCCAGCTGGACGGCGGCCGTGCCGACCCCGCCGGTGGCGCCGTTCACGAGCAACGTCTCGCCCATGCTCAGGGCCGCGCGGGAGAAGATCGCGTCGTGCGCGGTCACGAACGCCTCGGGCACGGCTGCGGCGTCGCGGTCGTCGAGCGCGTCGGGGACGCGGGCGAGATGGCGCTCGTGGGCGACGACGGTGTCGGCCAGCCCGCCGCCGCCGACGATCCCGAACACGCGGTCGCCCTCGCGCCACGCGGTCACGGCGGCCCCGCACGCCACGACGCGGCCCGAGACCTCGAGCCCGGGGATGTCCTGCGGCGACCCGGCCGGCGCCGGGTAGTGCCCGGCCCGCTGGGCCAGGTCGGCGGGGTTGAGCCCCGCGTGTGTGGCGCGAACGAGGACCTCGTGGTCGCCAGGGACCGGATCGGGGCGCTCCCCGACGGTCACGACCTCGGAGCCACCGGCGCCCGTGTAGGTGACGGCAATCATGCGGTAGATCCTAGATGGTTGACCGGGAACTCCTCGCGCGCCTGGACGCGCAGCGCTCGCGTGTGGGTCGCGACGCTGGTGGCGCTGCGGCCGCGAAACCTTCGCATCGCCGCGTCCTCGATCGCGCCCATAGGTCAACTATGCGCGCTCCCTGCGTCCTTGCGCTGCTCGGTTCGCGGCCGCCCAGGACATCACGGGATTCCCCGGTCAACCATCTTGGGGCTCGCGCCCCGCCAGGTCGCTGTCCATCACGACCACGGTGCGCGCGCCCTCACCGCGACGCAGCCGGCCCATGGCCTCCTCGATCTCGTCGAGCCCGACGACGTGGGAGACGACGCCGGCGAGGTCGATCTCTCCAGCCGCCGCCAGCGCCACCAGCGCGGGCAGCTCCGCGGCGACGTCGGCCGAGCCGTAGTAGCTGCCGCGCAGCGTCTTCTCGCTCAGGAGGTCGAGCGCCCGCAGCGACAGCTCGACCCCGGCCGGCGCGATCCCGACGATCGTCGCCTGCCCGGCGGGGCGCAGGACGTCCCAGGCGAGCCGCATCGTGTCGGCGCGGCCGATCACCTCGAACGCGTGGTCGAAGCCGCCCGGGAGGCGCTCCCGCAGGGCCGCGCGGGCGTCCCGGCCGGCCTCGAGCACCTCCGTCGCCCCCCGCGCGCGGGCAAGCGCCAGCTTGGCCGGGTCGCGGTCGACGGCGACGATCCGGCCGGCCCGCGCCAGCCGCGCGCCGGAGACCACCTGCAGCCCGACGCCGCCGCACCCGATGACGCACACCGACTCGCCCTCGGCCACCCGGGCCGCGTTGCGCACCGCGCCCACGCCGGTGACGACGCCGCAGCCGACCAGGGCGGCCTGCCACAGCGGCAGGTCGTCCCCGATCGGCACCGCGCCCGCCGCCGGGACGACGCAGCGCTCGGCGAAGCAGGACACGGTCAGGAAGTGCTTGATCGGGGTGCCGTCGGGCCGTCGCAGCCGCGACGTGCCGTCCATCAAGGTGCCCGCCAGCGACCGGTCGGCCGCGGGCTCGCACAGGTGCGGCCGCCCGGCGACGCACATGCGGCACTCACCGCAGGACGGCACGAAGCAGAAGGCGACCCGGTCGCCGGGCCGCACGTGGGTGACGCTCTCCCCGGCCGCCTCGACGACCCCCGCGCCCTCGTGGCCGAGCACGACCGGCCACCGGCCGTCGCCGAGGTGACCCTGGGCCAGGTGCAGGTCGGAGTGGCACACGCCCGCGGCGGCCACCCGCACGAGCACCTCGTCGTGTCGGGGCGGGTCGAGCAGCAGTGTCTCGACGCGCAGCGGCGCGCCCTTGTCCTCCAGGACGGCGGCCCGGATCTCGACGGCGCGGGCGCTCATCCGACCCGGTAGGAGTCGAGGGCGTCCAGGTCGGGCTCGACGCCGAGGCCGGGGCCGTCCGGCGGCCGGATGGTGCCGTCGGCCGCGATCTCGACCGGCGCCGGCAGCAGCCAGTCGCGCCGCCCGGCCGACCAGGCGGGCGGGTCGAACGGCACCTCGACGTACGGGCAGGTCGAGAACGCGAGCGCGGCGTGCAGATTCGCGACCAGGCCGTAGCCGTTCGACCAGGTGTGCGGCGACCACGTCCGACCGTGCAGGTCGGCCACCGCCGCGATCCGGCGCGCCCCGCCGATCCCGCCGGCGAGCACGACGTCGGGCTGGATCACGTCAACGCCGGCGCGCACGACCAGGTCGCGGGCCGCGGCGGCGTCGCGCACCATCTCGCCTGCGGCGATCCGGATCGACGTCGCCCGTCGCAGGGCCGCGTAGCCGTCGAGGTCGTCGGTGCGGAGCGGCTCCTCCAGCCACTCGACGCCGAGCGGCTCGAGCGCACGGGCGCACGCGATCGCGGTCGCGACGTCCCAGCGCGGGCGCAGGTCGCCCGGCATGCGCCAGCCCTGGTTGGCGTCGACCATGATCGCGAAGCCGGGCCCGACCGCGGCCCGCACCGCCGCGACGGTCTCGACGCCCGCGCGCCAGTCGTCGCCGAACCGGAGCTTGGCCGCCCGCACCCCCGCGTCGCGCAGGGCGGCGCAGCGACGGGCGCGCTCGTCGGAGGGCACCGGCTCGGCGCTCGACGCGTAGGCGACGAGCGCCTCGCTGCGCCCGCCCAGGAGGCGCCAGAGCGGCTGCCCGAGCGCCCGGCCGACCAGATCCCACACGGCCACCTCGAGCGTCCACGGCCGGCCGCCGTGGAAGTCGACCGTCTCGCACACCTCGCGCACGACCTCGGTGCGGAAGGGGTCGAGGCCCGCGAGGAGCCGCTCGAGCGTGCCGGCGTCGGGGAGCGCGTCGCCGCTCGCGTAGCCGCGCGTGCCGTCGTCGGCGACGACGCAGACGAGGGTCGCGTCCTGGTGCGTGCGCGGCTGCGGATCCCAGGCGGCCTCGAGCGGCGGGTCGAGGGGGAAGCGGTAGCGCGTCGTCTCGACGGCTGCGATCTTCACGCCGCGTCCTCGGGGCCGAGCGCGAGCACCGCCCGGCGGGCGCCGCCCTCCCGCAACAGGCCGAAGGCGTCCTCGATCCGCTCCAGGGGGAGCCGGTGCGAGATCAGCCGGTCGAGCGGAAGCCGCCCGCGCCGGTAGGCGTCGAGGATCAGCCCGAAATCGCGCTCGGGGCGGGCCGACCCGTAGAGCGCACCGATCACCCGCCGCTCGCCGCGCGGGATCAGCCGGGCGGGCACGCGCAGCTCGGCGTCGGCCCGCGGGATCCCGATCAGCACCGCCTGGCCGCGCGGCCGCACCGACAGGAACGCGGCCCGCATCGCCTCCGGCCGGCCGGTCGCCTCGAAGGCATGGTCGACCCCGCCGCCGGACGCGTCCTGCACGGCCGCGCCGGTCGTGTCGGCGTCCCCGCTCCACGCGACCGCCGCCGTCGCCCCGAACTCGGCCGCCGCCTGCGCCCGCTCGAGGCTCACGTCGACGGCGACGATCGGCGCGGCGCCTGCCGCCGCGGCGCCCATCACCGCCGACAGCCCGACGCCCCCGCAGCCGAACACCGCCACCCGCTCGCCCGGGGCCACCCGGGCGGTGCGCCAGGCGGCGCAGACCCCCGTCGTGATCGCGCACCCGACGAGCGCGGCCACGTCGAACGGCACGTCGGCGGGGATCGGGATGCACGACGCCTCGGGGACGACGGTGTGCTCCGCGAAGGTCGAGAGCAGCGAGTAGTGGTAGACGTGCCGGCCGTCGTGCGACAGACGGGTGGTGCCGTCGAGCAGCCCGCCGGCCTCCATGGCCGGGAAGGCGGCCGCGCACAGGTGCGGCAGGTCGCGCCGGCACTCGTCGCAGGCGCCGCAGGCGGGCAGCCACGAGAGCGCCACCCGGTCGCCGGCGGCGACGGCGGTCACGCCCGGCCCCACCGCCTCCACGACGCCCGCGCCCTCGTGGCCGAGCACCGCCGGGCAGCGCGTGGCGGCGGTGCCGTCGATCGCGTTCTGGTCGGAGTGGCAGACGCCGCTCGCATGCAGCCGCACGAGCACCTCGTGCTGCTTCGGCGGGTCGAGCTCGACGTCCACCACGCGCAGGCTGGCCCCGGTCTCCGGCAGGAGTGCTGCTCGCGTCCTCAACGCGGCGCGAGGATACACTCGCGAGCGTGATCACCGCCCGCACAGACGTCGTCGGCAGCCTGCTGCGCCCGCCCGAGCTGCTCGAGGTTCGCGGCCGCTTCGACCGTAGCGAGGCCTCCGCCGCCGAGCTGAAAGCGGCCGAAGACCGGGCCGTGGACGCCGTCGTGGAGATGCAGGAGCGCGCGGGCATCGCGGTCGTGACCGACGGCGAGATGCGCCGGCTGTCGTTCCAGAGCGGGCTCCCCGACGCCGTCGACGGGTTCGGCGAGGTCCCGCTCGACGCGTACCTGTGGGGCGACTGGCACGGCGAGGAGGTCGGCGACCGCTCCACCGAGCGGCCCGCCGGGCTGGGCGTCCGCGAGCGCCTGCGCCGCCGTCGCCACGTCGCCGCCGAGGACTTCACCTACCTGCGCGGGCGGGCCGCCGCGATCCCCAAGGTCACCCTCACGAGCCCGAGCCTGTACGCGAACCTGTGGTCGGCGGAGCACTCCCGCGACGCCTACCCGACGCTGGACGACTTCCTCGAGGACGTCGCCGACCTGACCCGCGACGAGGTGGCGGAGCTGGCCCGGCTCGGCTGCACCTACATCCAGCTCGACGCGCCCCACTATCCGCTCCTGATCGACCCGGAGACGCGCGCGTTCTACGAGCGCCAGGGCTGGACGGCCGAGCGCTACATCGCGCGCGGGATCGAGCTCGACAACCACGTGATGGCGGGGCACCCCGACGTCACGTTCGG
Source organism: Thermoleophilia bacterium (assembly GCA_025928655.1). Taxonomy (GTDB): domain Bacteria; phylum Actinomycetota; class Thermoleophilia; order Gaiellales; family JAICJC01; genus JAICJC01. Next base: position 54,960 of record JAICJC010000007.1, read on the forward strand.
GTTCCACCTCTGCCGCGGGAACCAGGCCAGCCGCTGGCTCGTCTCGGGCGGGTACGAGCCGATCGCCCGGGCGGTGTTCCGCACGGTCGCCGCGCAGCGGCTCCTGCTCGAGTACGACGACGAGCGGTCGGGGTCGTTCCAGCCGCTGGACGAGGTGCCGGAGGACAAGATGGTCGTGCTCGGCCTCGTGACGACGAAGTCGCCGCGGCGCGAGACCGTGGACGAGCTGGAGGGGCGCATCCGTGAGGCGGCCCGCCACGTCGGCCTGGAGCGGCTCGCCGTCAGCCCCCAGTGCGGCTTCGCGACGTCCGTGGTGGGGAACGCGCTGTCGCACGACGACCAGCGGTCGAAGCTGGAGACGCTGGCACGCACCGCCGAGCGAGTGTGGGGCTGATCACGCCGGCCGGGAGGCGGAGTGGCGATTCCCGGAGGGCTCCGTCACAATACGGCCGGTGGACGGACCGTTACACGGCACCGTGCCGAGCGTGCTGGTCGTCTGCCCGAGCCAGCGCGACCGGCTGAACTTCGCCGACGAGCGGATCCTCGATCGGTATGCGCTGCGCTTTGCCGGCCAGCCGATCGATCCCGGGTTCGGCGCGTGCACGTTCGTCGACCACATGGTCCGGTTCGGCCCCGCGGCCGACGGCATCTTCGGCTCGAGCGACGCGACGGGGCACATCGCCGCGATCCTGGCCGAGGCCGCCGGCCTGCCCGGGCCCGGCCGCGCGGCCTTCATGCGCTGCCACGACAAGCTGGCGTCGCGCGAGATCCAGGCCCAGGCCGTGCCCGAGGCGACGCCGGCGTTCGCGCCGGTGAACCTCGACGACCCCCGCGTCCGCCCGCCGCTGCCGTTCCCCTTCTTCATGAAGCCGATCGCCGCCCACCTGTCCCAGCTCGCCTACCAGGTGCGCGACGAGGCCGAGTTCGCCGGCGTGGTCGCGCAGGCGCGGCGCGAGATCGACGCGATCACCGCCCACGACCGGGCGCTCGAAGGGCGCGAGTTCCGGACGCTGATCGCCGAGGAGCTGCTCGACGGGTCGCTGGTGACCTTCGAGGGCTGGATACAGGCCGGCCGGGTGAGGCCCGTCGGCGTCACCGACGCGGTCATGCACCCGAACGGCATCAGCTTCCTGCGGTTCGAGTATCCCAGCCGGCTGCCGGAGGGGCCGCAGCGCGCGATGACCGGCATCGCCGAGCGGCTCATGCCCGCGCTCGGCTTCGGCGACAGCACGTTCAACATCGAGTTCTTCGTCCGCCCCGACGGCCGGCCGATGATCGTCGAGGTGAACGGCCGGATGGCCTCGCAGTTCGCGCCGCTCGTCGCGGCGGTGCACGGCGTGTCGACGTACGAGCTGCAGCTCGACCTCTGCACCGGCCGCACGCCCGACCTGCCGCCGGCGCGGGACGACGTGGTGGCCGCGAGCTTCGTGCTGCGGACGTACGCCGACGCGGTCGTGCGCTCGGTACCCGACCCGACCACGGTGCTCGAGCGCTACCCCCACGCCCACGTCGAGGTGCTCGTCCGGCCGGGGCACCGGCTGAGCGAGTACGAGCAGGACACCGCCAGCCAGCGCCTCGCGATCGTCGCGCTCGCCGCCCGCGACCGGGCGTCGCTGCTGGCCCGGTTCGCGGAGGCCGTCGACCTGCTCCCGTTCGAGCTCGAGCCGTTGCCGGCGCCCGTGCGCCGCTCCTAGCCGGTGCGCTTGGGGATGCGGGCGACCGCGCTCACGTCCTCGTCGCCGAAGCCGCCGTCCATGAGGCCGTCCTCCTGCGTCGCCACGAGCGCGGCGACGTCCATCGGCACGCCGGCACGCTCGGCCTCGTCGAGGGCGATCCCGAGATCCTTGCGGTGGAGCGCCAGCTTGAAGCCGAGCGGGTAGGTGTTCGAGATCATGTTCGCGGCCCGGTTCTGGAGCACCCACGAGGCCGCCGCGCCGCCCGAGAGCGCCTCGACCAGCTTCTCGAGCGGGAGGCCGGCCGCCTGCGCGAGCGCGATGCCCTCGCCCACCGTCGCGTAGGTGCCGGCGATCATCACCTGGTTCACGGCCTTCGCCACCTGGCCGGCGCCGCTGGGGCCGAGATGGGTGATCTTGCTCCCGATCGCGTCGAGGATCGGGCCGGCCCGGGCGACGTCGGACTCCTCGCCGCCGCAGAAGATGGTGAGCGTGCCCTTCTCGGCGCCCTCCGACCCGCCGGACACGGGCGCGTCGACCATGCCGATGCCGCGCTCGCGCAGCTTCGCCGCGATCTCGGCGGTGGCGGCCGGCGAGACGGTGGAGCAGTCGACCACGAGGCCGCCGCCGGCCAGGCCCTCGGCGACGCCGTCCGGCCCGAGCACGACGTGCTCGAGGTCGGGCGTGTCGGAGACGCAGACGAGCACGGCCTCGGCGTTCGCGGCGGCCGCGGCCGGCGTCTCCGCCCGCGCCGCGCCGGCCTCGGCGAGCGGCTCCTCGCGCTCGCGGGTGCGGTTGTGCACCGTCACCTCGTGCCCGGCCGCGAGCAGGTGCCGCGCCATGGGCGCCCCCATCGTTCCGAGCCCGATCACCGCCACGCGCATCGGCGCGAGTCTAGCGAAGCGGGGACAGTCCCCATCCGGGGACTGTCCCCAC
>JAICJC010000034.1 GCA_025928655.1 Thermoleophilia bacterium
GCCCTCGAGCTCCTCCCAGACCAGGCGCAGCCGGGCGCCGTCGACATCGTCGCGAAGGCGCTCGGCGTGGCGGGCGAGGCGGTCTGCGTAGAGCTCGAGCTCGATCCGGGGCATGCGGGGATCATCCCCTCGCTCCCCGTCACGGGTCTACGCCCGACCCGTCACAGAAGTGTGCCGACTCAGCTCGCGCGCCGGGATGGGGACTGTCCCCGCTTCGGCGGGGACTGTCCCCGCTTCGGGAGCCCAACGCGGAACGCGGACGGGCAGAGGTCGTTCACGGCGCACTCCTCGCAGCGGGGCGCGCGGGCGTGGCAGACGCGCCGGCCGTGGAAGATCAGGACGTCCGAGACCTGCAGCCAGCGCGTGCGCGGGTAGAGCTGCATCAGCACCCGCTCGATCTTGTCCGGGTCGGTGTGCCGCGTCAGCCCCAGCCGCTTCGACAGCCGCCGCACGTGCGTGTCGACGGCGATCCCCTCGGTCGCGCCGAAGGCGTTCGACGCCACGACGGCCGCGGTCTTGCGGCCCACGCCGGGCAGCTTCACGAGCTCGGCCGTCGTGCGCGGCACCTCGCCGCCGTGCCGCTCGAGGATCGCCGCGCAGCAGCCGCGGATGGCCGCGGTCTTCTGGCGGAAGAACCCGGTGGGCTTGATCAGCTCCTGCAGGTCGCCCACCGGCACGGCCAGGTAGTCCTCGGGCGCGCGGAACCGGCGGAAGAGCGTCTCGGTGACCCTGTTCACCCCCACGTCCGTCGACTGGGCCGAGAGGATGGTCGCGACGAGCAGCTCGAGCGGCGTCGACCAGTGGAGCGCGATCGAGGCGTCCGGGTGCTCCTCCGCCAGCCGGTCGAGGATGGCGGCCGCCCGGCGGCGGCGCTCCGGGTTCACCCCTCCCACTCCAGGCCGGGGCCGGCGCACAGCAGGTCGAGCGCCGGGCACTCCTGGCAGTGCGGCCCGGGCCGGGCCGGGAACCGCCCCGCCCGGATCGACTCGATCGCGGTTCGCAGCTCCGCCTCGAGCTCGGGCACGTCCGCAGCCGAGAACCGCTGCACCGCCACCGCTTCGGCGTTCTCCAGGAACGCGTAGGCGACCTCCGCGGCGGGCGCGCCCGAGCGCAGCGCTGCCAGCGCGTAGGTCTTCACCTGCTCGGCGTAGGCGCCGTCCATGACGTCCTGGGCCGTGCGCTCGCCGAGCCTGTTCGTCTTGAAGTCCACGATCAGGACGGCCCCGTCGTCGAGGTGGCCGAAGAGGTCGAACCGGCCCCGCAGCAGCACGCCGTCGACCTCGAACGCGAACGCCACCTCGTGGCGGGCGTCGGTCAGCCCGTCCACCCGGCCGCGCAGGGGCGAGCCGACCCAGGCGCCGACGAACCCCGCGATCCGCTCCTCGTCCTCGGGGGTCGCGTGCGGGTAGCGCTCGCGCCAGCGCCCGTCGGCCCGCTCGAGCTCCAGGTGGACGGCGTCGCCGAGCTCGAGCCCGTCCAGGCCGCCGCCCTCCGCCGCCGCCCGCTCCCGCTCCGGCAGGCCCAGGACGCGCTGGGCGAAGTACCGGTACCCGCACCGGCGGTAGAGCGAGAGCGCGCTGTAGCTCAGCCGCCGCAGCGGCACCGGCGGCGCGGCCGCGATCGGCGCCAGGGCCGGGGGCGCGTCGACGGTGCGCCCGCCCTCGCCGAAGAGCGCGAGCTGCTCGCCCACGGGCTGCGCCTCGACCGCCGGGGCCGCAACGGCCACCGCCCCGTTCGCCGGCGGCTCCGGGGCATCGCCCGGGCGCTCGACGCGCACGCGCAGGGCGGCCTCGCCGGCGTCCACGTCGGCGTCGGAGTCGAGGTCGACGCCGAGCACGCCGCACAGGTGCGCGATCGCCGTCTCCTCGTCCGGCTCGAACGCGCCGCTCACGATCAGGTGGTGGCGGGCGCGCGTCATCGCGACGTACTGCAGCCGGCGCGCCTCCTCGCGCTCGGCCGCCCGCTCCGCCGCCGCCACCTCCCGGTAGCCGAGCGCCGGGCCCAGCAGGTCGGTGGCGGGATCGGCCGCTCGCAGCGCGATCGACCCGTCGGCGGCCACCAGGATGTCGCGCGTCGCCCGCGCGGCCCGCTCGCGGCCGGAGTCGGCCAGCGCGACGACGTCGAACTCGAGCCCCTTGGCGGCGTGCACCGTCATCAGCACGATGGCGTCGCGGCCCTCCTCGGCGGTCGCCGCCTCGCCCTCGCGCACCTGCAGGGCGGCCTGCTCGTCACAGAAGTCGACGAACCCCTCGAGGTCCGGGCCGCGCACCGCCTCGAACTCGGCCGCGAGCCGGCCCAGCTTGCGCAGGTTGGCAATGCGGCGGTCGCCGTCGGGCATCGCCAGACAGGCCAGGTCGTAGTCGTGCTCTACGACGATCATGTCGCACAGGCGCTCGAGCGAGACCTCCGACGACGCCCGCACGAGCCGGGCGAAGCGCTGCCCGAACGCGAGCACGAGCCGGCGCTCGTCGGCGTCGAGCCCGGGCGGCGGCTCGTCCCGCTCGAGGGCGGTGAAGATGGGCCGCTTCACGGCCGCCCGGCGCACGTGCAACAGGCCGTCGTTCGACACGCCGACGAGCGGCGACGCCAGCACCGTCAGGAGGGCGTAGTCGTCGTAGCGGTTGCGGATCAGGCGCAGGTAGGCGAGCACGTCGGAGACCTGCTGCTGGGCGTAGTAGCCGCGACCGGTCGCGCGCACCGTCGCCAGGTTGCGCTCCCGCAGGGCCGCCTCGTACCGGGCGGCGTCCGTGCCCGCCTCGAAGAGGAGCACGATCTGGCCCGGCCGGCACTCGCCCGCGTCGACCAGCTCGGCGATGCGCGCCGCGAGCACGCACGCCTCGGCCTCACGCCAGCTCGACCCCGCCGCCCGGAAGCCGGCCTTGTCGGTCAGGAGCAGGTCGACCCGCCCGCCGGCCGGCGCGGGCCCGTCGAAGGCCCCCTCCGCCAGCAGCGGCTCGTAGCGGTCGGCGAACTCGCGCCGGTAGCTCTCGTTCACCGCGGCCAGCACGTGCGGCCGGGAGCGGTAGTTTCGCCGCAGCGGGATCACGCCGTCGCCGGCGGCGCGCTGCCGCCCCCGGTAGACCTCCACGTCGGCGTGGCGGAAGCGGTAGATGCTCTGGAACTCGTCGCCCACCAGGAACAGCTCGCCGCCGGCCACCAGGTCGATCAGCTCGCACTGGAGCCGGTTCGTGTCCTGGAACTCGTCGACGAGCACGCACGCGAACCGCTCCCGGTAGGCCTCGGCCAGGTCGGGGCGGGCGAGCAGCAGCGCGCGCGTGCGCAGCTCGAGGTCGGTGAAGTCGACCAGGCTGCGGCCGTCCTTGCGCTCGGCATACGCGGCATCGAGCAGGCGCAGCAGCTCCTCGAGCAGGCCCAGGTCGGCGACGGCGGCGGAGTCGCGCGCCTCCGTCTCGACGGCCTTGCGCGCGTCGTTGTAGGCCTTGTTCGCGGCCGTTCCCGGCAGCCTGTAGGCCGAGAGGTCGGCCAGGACGGCCGGGTCGAGCGGCCCGGCGAGGAGCGCGGCCAGCCTCGCGGCCGGCTCGTCGTGCCCGCCGCTCGCGGCCCGCCGCGCGGCCTCCGCGGCGCCGGCCAGGTCGGGGACGCGGTGGGGGCGCAGCTCGAGCGGCCGTCCGGCGCTGCGCAGCTGCTCGTGCACCTCCGAGATCGTCTCGCGCAGCCGACGGCGGCCGTACGCGGCCAGCAGGTCGAGCCGGCGGCCGCCGTCGTCGGGCGGCGCCTCGGCCAGGAACCGCTCGAGCGCGATGTCGAAGGCCTCCGAGCGCAGCAGCCGCGCGCCGATCTCGTCGGCGACCGCGAAGCGCGGATCCAGGCCGGCGTCGAAGGCGTTCGCACGCAGGATGCGCAGGCAGAAGCGGTGGATGGTCGAGATCCAGGCCGAGTCGATCGCGCGCGCCCGCTCCATCTCCCCCGCAAGCTCCAGGCCCTCGCGCACCCGCCGGCGCAGCTCGGAGGCGGCCCGGTCGGTGAACGTGATCGCGAGCAGGCGGTCGATCGGCGTCCCGCCGAGCACCTGCGCCAGCACGCGCTCCACCAGCACGGCGGTCTTGCCCGTGCCGGCGCCGGCCGCGACGAAGACGTGCCCGCGCCGCTCGACCGCCGCGCGCTGCTCGGGGTTCCAGCGGTCGGCGCTCACGGTCGCGGCACCCGGCAGATCGTGTGCAGCGTGCACCAGCCCGGGCACTCGCCGGTGCGGGGGTCGTGCCGGACGCGGCCGGCCCGCATGCCGGCCACCGCCGCCTCGGCCACCTCGGTCGCGCGCGTCACCTGGGCCCAGAACTCGTCGGCGTCCAGGCAATCCTTCGCCGCGATCCCGTCGGCGTCGATCTCCCCCGCCAGGACGAGCCCGCGCGCTGCCCGCTTGCCCGCCAGGGCGCGGTACATGCCACCCAGCGGCTCGACGCCGAGCAGGTCGCGCAGCGCCAGGATGTAGAGCGGGATCTGGAGCCGGCCCTCGCGCTCCATTTCGGTCGCCGAGTGCGCGCTCGCGCCCGACTTGTAGTCCCATACGAGGCCGCGCGGTGACATCCCCGGATCCATGTCGACGCGGTCGATCTGGCCGGAGACGGCGAAGTCGCCGATGCGCAGGCCGTCCTTCAGCCCCTGCGCCGCCATCGGGCCGCCGAAGCGCACCTCGAAGCGGCGGGGGACGAGCGGCAGCGCGAGGTCGGCCTCGGCCCGCAGGAAGGCGTCCAGGTCGCGCTCGAGCGCCCGGGCAAGCTCCTTCCCCGCCACCGAGTCGGGCACGCGCTGGCCGCCCAGCGCCTCGGCCAGGCAGCGGCGCATGAGCGGGTAGGCGTTCGGGAGGTCGTCTTCGGTCAGCCGCTCCAGGCCCAGCTCGGCCGGGAGCAGGGTGAAGAAGCGGGCCAGGGTGGCATGCGCGATCGACCCGCGCATGCGGGCGTCGAGCTCGAAGTCGATCTCGCGCGGTGAGAGCACCCGATCGACGAACCACATCGAGGAGCAGTCGCCGTAGCGCTCGAGCTCCGTGACGGAGTAGCGCTCGCCGGCGGCCAGCTCGGACAGGAGCTCGGGATCGCGCAGCTGGGTGGGGTGCCGGGTGGCGACGGCGGCGCGGCGCAGCTTGCGCTCCCAGCCCATCATCGATCCCACGTCGATCGCCCACTCCCGCTCGGTGCGCAGGTCGCGGGCGAGCGCCCGCAGCCGCTCCCGGTCGCTCGGCGCCTCCGCGAGCGGCCAGCTCACGTCGGCGAGGCCGCGACGGCGGACGAGGCCCGACCACTGCGGCCCCAGCACGCGCACGACCTCGGCCCAGAACGGCGACGGCTCGAGCGGGCGGCCGTCGTCGGTCGCGGCCTGGCGGGCGAGGTAGAGCGTCTTCCACGGACGCGTGCAGGCGATCGTGAAGAGATGCCGCTCGCGCTCGGCCTGATCCGGGCCCTCGACGCCCAGCTCGGCGGCAGCCGCCGCGTCGAGCACCCGCCGCTCGGCCCCTGCGCCCGGCAGCGACCCCTCCTCGAGCCCGAGCACGAACGCGACCTGGAACCGGCGCGTGCGCGCCCGGCGCAGGTCGAGCACCGACACCCGCCCCGGCTCCGCCTCGGCGCCCGTGCGCACGCGCAGCCGCCCCACCCCCTCGAGCACGGTCTCGCGCTCCACCGGGCGGCCCAGGCCGCGGATCTCGTCGACCGCCTCGAGCACCGCCCGCGCGGCCCGCACCTCGCCGCGGGCGTGCTCGGGCACGAACTTGGCCCCCAGCGACCGCGAGGCACGCACCATGTCGCGCACGAGCCCGGCCAGGCCGGCGACCGGGTCGGGCTCCGCCGCCAGCCGGTCGAGGATCGGGAACGCCGCGGGGCCCGACAGCTCGGCGACCGCCGCGACCACCTCGTCGTGCCCGGTCACGCCGCGCCCGCGCAGGCGCCCCTCGAGATAGTCCACCCGCCGGCGCAGGATGCCCGAGAACGGGCTGCGCAGGAACGCGAACAGCTCCGGCCGCTCGCCGCCCATCCAGCCGAAGCGCAGCGCGCCGAGCAGCGCCACGCCGAACGCGGTGCGGTCGAGCGGGACGCGAACGTCCATCGAGACGGGCACGCCGACGGCCGCGAAGGCGGCCTCGAGCGCCGCCCGGTGGGCGCTCACCGACGGCACGATCACGCCGATCTGGTCGAGGGCGAGCCCGCCGCGCGCGAGCGCCGCCACCTCGGCGGCGACCTGCTCGGCCACGCCGCGGCGCCCGCACGCCTCGAGCAGGGTCACGGCCCCGTCGGCGTCGGGCGCGGGCGGCGGCGGGCGGTCGGAGAAGAGCGTCTCGCCCAGGTGCACGAGCGCGGCGGAGTCGTGGTGGGCGGCGGGCGGGAGCTCCTCGATCGTCGCGCCGTCGGAGAGCGCCTCCACGAGCGGCCGCACCGCTGCGTAGGCGGGCCGGCCCACCTCGTAGGGCAGCGAGACCGTCACGGTGCACCGGGCCGCGAGCGCGCGCAGGGCGCGCAGCTGGGCGCGGGCCATGTCCTCGAACCCGTACGCGAGCACCGGCCGCGCGTCCCACGCGTGCAGGCGCCCCTCCAGCAGCCCGGCCGCCACGGCCCGCCGGCCGGGCCGGTCGTGCAGCCCGGCCCCGTCGAGCGCCGTGCGGTAGGCGGCGACGAGCGCCGACAGCTCCTGCGCCCGGACCGACCCGGCCGCGGGACGCGGCTCCGCCATCGCGGCGGAGAGCTCGTCGGCGAGGGCGCCGACCGCGTCCTCGAAGCCGGAGAACCGCGCGGAGGCGGCCAGGGCGTGCAGCTGCGAACGGCCGACGACGTCGGCCAGCAGCAGGCGCCGCTGGACGTCGCCGACCAGCGGGCGCACCTCGCGGCAGCGGCCCAGCACCTCCTCGAACAGATCGTCGAACGTCCCGACCCGGCCGCCGACGAGCACGCCCCGCCGGTGCACGAGCTCGCGCTCCACCGCCTCGACGTCGGGCCGGTTGGGGACGATCAGGAACGGGTCGGCGCCGGCGTCCGCGGCCTCCAGGAAGCGGTCGAGCAGGAGGGCGATCTTGCCGCAGTTGGCCGGGCCGAGGACGAGCTGAAGCGGCATCAGGTGATTCTATGCGTGGCCTCTCGAGGGCTTATCCTTACGCGCATGGCCTCGACGGCGGCGAGCACCGCGACGTTCCGGGCGGCCCGCGACCTCTTGCTCGACCGGCGCGAGGATCACGCGGCGGCCTACCGCGACTTCCGCTGGCCGCAGCTGGGGGAGTTCAACTGGGCGCTCGACTGGTTCGACGTCGTCGCCGCCGGACAGATGAGGCCCGCCCTGCGCGTCGTTTCCAGCGACGGGAGCGAGCGGGCGCTCTCCTTCGCCGAGATGGCGGCCCGCTCGAACCGGGTGGCGAACTGGCTGCGCGAGCGGGGCGTCGCCCGGGGCGACCGGCTGATCCTGATGCTCGGGAATCAGGTAGAGCTGTGGGAAACGATCCTGGCGGCGATGAAGCTCGGCGCCGTGCTGATCCCGGCGACGACGCTGCTCGGGCCGGACGACCTCGTCGACCGGGTCGAGCGCGGCGGCGCCAGGCACGTGGTCACGACCGCGGCCGACGCCGGCAAGTTCGACGCGGTGCCCGGCGGCTACACCCGGATCGCGGTCGGCGGCCGGGTCGACGGCTGGCTCGACTACGCCGAGGCCGACGGCGCGCCCGCCGAATTCACCCCCGACGGCCCCACCCGGGCGGACGACCCGCTGCTCCTCTACTTCACGTCCGGCACCACGGCGCAGCCCAAGCTCGTCGAGCACACACACGCGTCGTACCCGGCCGGCCACCTCTCGACGATGTACTGGATCGGGATCCGTCCCGGCGACGTGCACCTGAACGTCTCCTCCCCCGGATGGGCGAAGCACGCGTGGAGCAACGTGTATGCGCCCTGGAACGCCGAGGCGACCGTGCTGATCGTGAACCAGGATCGGTTCGACGCGGCCGGGCTGCTCGACCAGATGGTGCGCTGCGGCGTGACCACGTTCTGCGCCCCCCCGACGGTGTGGCGGATGCTGATCCAGGAGGATCTGGCCCGGTGGCCGGTGCAGACGCGGGAGCTGGTCGCGGCGGGCGAGCCCCTGAACCCCGAGGTGATCGAGGTCGTGCGCCGCGTCTGGGGCATCACCATCCGGGACGGCTACGGACAGACCGAGACGACGGCCCAGATCGGCAACCCGCCCGGCCAGCCGCTCAAGGTCGGCTCGATGGGCCGGCCCCTGCCCGGATACACCGTCGCGCTCCTCGACCCGATCTCCGGCGCGGAGGCGCAGGAGGGCGAGATCGCGCTCGACCTGCGGGCGCGGCCGCTCGCGCTCATGACCGGCTACCGCGACTCGGCCGGGCGCACGGCGGAGGCGATGGCGGACGGCTACTACCACACCGGCGACGTCGCCACCCGCGACGAGGACGGCTACATCACCTACGTCGGGCGCACGGACGACGTGTTCAAGGCGTCCGACTACCGCATCTCGCCGTTCGAGCTGGAGAGCGTGCTGATCGAGCACGAGGCGGTTGCCGAGGCGGCGGTGGTGCCGTCACCGGACGCGTTGCGCCTGGCGGTGCCGAAGGCGTACGTCTCGCTCGCCGCGGGCCACGAGCCGACCCGCGCGACCGCGCTTGCGATCCTCGCCTACGCCCGCGCCCACCTCGCGCCCTACAAGCGCGTGCGGCGGCTGGAGTTCGCCGCGCTGCCCAAGACGATCTCGGGCAAGATCCGCCGCGTCGAGCTGCGGACGAACGAAGCCGACCGGCACGGCCGCGGCGAGCCGACGACCGCGCGCGCCGAGGGCGAGTACTGGGAAGAGGACCTGCCCGAGCTGCGCGACTGACCGGGGTCAGACCCCACGCAAGATGCGTCGCAGAAGCGTCACGCGTTCCGTTCGGGGTCTGACCCCGATCGGAGCTCCATGTAGACGAACTCCCAGTCGCGGCCGCCCAGGCGGCGGCTGTGGCGGGCGGTCTCGGCGAAGCCGCAGCGCTCGTAGACGCGGATCGCGCGGGCGTTGAAGGCCGCCACCGCCAGCGTGATCCGGCCGGCGGCGTGCCGGCGGGCCAGCTCGATCACGGCCTCCGTGAACGCCTGCCCCAGGCCGCGTCCGGTCAGATCGGGCCGCAGGCCGAGCCCGATCTCGGTGGCGCCGCCCGCCCCGGGCTCGAGCTGGGCGAAGCCCTCGAGCCGGCCGCCGGGGCCGCGGGCCGTGTGGTACTCGTCGCGGCGCTGCGCGGGGTCGAGCAGCTCGCCCATCCCCTCCGGGATGAAGTCGGCGTCGTAGAAGGCGTACTCATCCGGGTAGCGCCAGCCGGCGATCTCCTCGGCCTCGGCCTGCGTCATCGGTGTGAACGTCCAGGCGCTCACGACGCGAGGACACGGCCGTCGACGCCCGACGCGTCGAGCCCGAGACCGGCGAGCGCCGTCGCGGCGACGTCCTGCACGTCCGCCTCGCCGTCGGGATGCGCGCCGCGCACCAGCACGAACGCGTCGTCCTGCGTATGCATCCCGGTCAGCTTGCCCTTGCCCTGCAGGTCGGCCGTGCGCACCGCCCCCTTCAGGTCCCATCCGTTCTTCGACACGAGCACGAGGTCGGGCGCGCGGTCGGCGTGCGGCCCCGAGAACGCCTCCTCGCGCGTCGCCACCCGCTGCACGAACGGCAGCGACCCGGCCCAGCGCCGCAGCTCGTCGCGGACGGCCTCGTAGTCGGCGGCCGGGACGATCCCGCCCGGCTCGCGCCCCGCCAGGTTCAGGTACAGGCGGCCGGGATCCATGCAGTAGGCGCGCGTGCGGCCCGGGATGATGGAGGCGATGGATTTTGCCGGCTCCTCGAGCGCGATCCAGCCGTCCCGCTCCAGCCACCGGTTCACGAACACCTCCTGGTCGAGGCGGCAGAAGCCGTGGTCGGAGAGGAGGATCAGGCGGCAGTCGTCGGGCAGCCGCGCGACGATCTCGCCCACCGACGCGTCGACGGCCGCGTAGTAGTCGTGGAAGCGCGACGCCCACGGCTCCTCGCCGTGCTCCATCTGCTCCCACAGGAAATGGTGCAGGCGGTCGGTGCCGGTGAACGCGACGTAGAAGAGGTCGCACCGCTCGCCCTCGAGCAGGTCGACGAGCACGCGCGTGCGGGCGGCGTGGTGGGCGAACAGCTGCTCGCCGAACGCCTCCAGGTCGCTGTGCCCGAGGCCGAGGTCGACGTCGATCAGGTAGTCCCGCTCCTGCAGGAACGGGATCAGCGACGGCGGCTGCACCGAGCGCTCGAGCGTCGGCGACACGAACCCGGAGATCACGACCCCGTCGCCGTTGGGCTGGGCCGGGTAGGTGCCCGGGATGTTCACGACGACCGAGCGCAGGCCGGCCTGCGCCGCCCGCGCCCACACCTGGGGCTCGGAGATCGTGAACACGTTCGTGAACGAGATGTCCCACGAGCCCGGCTTGCGCTCGACGAACCCGAAGACGCCGTGGCGGCCGGGGTTCACGCCGGTCGAGGCGCTCGCCCAGGACACGGACGAGATCGGCGGCAGCGGCGCCCGCGCCGACATCAGCGTCCCCTGCCGGGACAGCTCGGCCAGGTGGGGCAGGTGCCCCTCGGCGATACGGCGGCGGAGGTAGCTCGCGGGCGTCCCGTCGAGCCCGATCACGCACACGCGTGGCGAGGCCACGACCTAGATGTACCCGAGGTCTTCGAGCCGAGCGGCCACGGCGGCCTCCTCGTCCTCGGAGTAGGCCTCGTCCCGCTCGTCCGCGGCGTCCGCCGGGTCGGCGGCGGGCTCGTCCGGGCGCGGCCCGGGGCGCTCGCGCTCGCCGCTCATCCGGGCGGCTTCACCTCGTCCGTGAGCTTGTCGACCGTCTCGCCGTCGGGATAGGCGTAGTTGATCTTCACGAACGGCTCCCACTTGTCGGGCAGCGCGTCCTCCGGGTAGATCGCCTCGACCGGGCACTCCGGCTCGCAGGCGCCGCAGTCGATGCACTCCTCGGGGTCGATCACGAGCATGCGGGCGAACTCGTGGATGCAGTCGACCGGGCACACGTCGACGCACGACTTGTCCTTCAGGTCGATGCACGGCTCCGCGATGATGTACGTCAAGCGCCCCTCCTGGAACTCCCCGACAGCGAGCCCGAATCCTAGCCAACCAGGTCGGCGATGAGGTCCCCCAACCGCCCCGAGAGCACCGACCTCGGAACCACCTTCGCGAAGCCGGCCGCCCGGGCCGAGCGGAGCAGCGCCGCGTCGGTGTGCCTGCCGAAGCCCAGCACCGGCACCCCGCCCGCGGCGGCGACCACGGCGGCCGGGTCGCAGCGGTTGACGTCGGCGATCACGACGTCGGCGGGCTCGCCCGCCGCGGCCAGCTGGTGGCCGGCCGCCGTCAGCATCGCCTCGATCTTGGCCCGGAAGAAGAGGTCGACGTCGGCCAAGGCAACGACGGCCATCACGAGGTGAACTGGCCCACCCAGGCGTCAACGAGGTAGGTCTTGTCGAAGAACACGAGCAGGCCGGCCGCGATCAGCACGGCGCCGGAGAGGACGCGGACGAGGGCGTAGCGGTCGCGGACGACGCGGGCCGCCGACATCACCCGCCCGAGCGCGACGGCGGCCACGAGGAACGGCACGGCCAGCCCCGCCGCGTAGGCGGCCAGCAGCGCGGCGCCGCGAAGGGCGGTCGCCCCCGTGGCGGCCAGCGTCATGATCGAGCCCAGGACGGGGCCGATGCAGGGCGTCCACGCGAGCCCGAAGGCGCAGCCGAGCAGCATCGACGACCCCGACGCGTGGGCGCGCTCGAGGCCGGGCGTGAACGTCCGCTCGAGGCCCGGGATCGGTATCAGGCCGAGCATGACGAGCCCCATCGCGACGATCACGATCCCGGCCAGGCGGATCAGATCGGCCCGGTGGTCGGTCAGCGCCCCCCCGGCCAGGCCCGCCCCCGCCCCGAGCGCGATGAAGATGACCGAGAAGCCCAGCACGAAGGGGATCGACGCCTGCAGCGACCGGCGCGGATCGGTGGAGCGGGCGCCGATCGCGCCCAGGTAGGCGGGCACGAGCGGCAGCACACAGGGCGTCGCGAACGACAGCAGGCCGGCCGAGAACGCGACGGCGGCCTCTCTCACTCGAATCTCGCCATCTCGGCGTCGATCCGGGCCGAGAGTCCCGGGTCGACGGGAGGCGGCGGCGGCGGCCCGCCGCGGCCGCGCCACCGGCGCGCCAGGACGGTCGCGACGATCGCCCCCGTCAGCAGCGCCGCGCCCGGGATCAGCCAGGCCAGCAGGTCGAACCCGTGCTTGGGCGGCGACGCCTGGATCTCGGGGCCGAACTGGGCGATCAGGCGGCTCTTCACCTGGCCCGAGGTCCATCCGGCCGCGCACCACTGGTGCAGGTGCGCGCGGATGTTGTCCGCGATCCGCGACTGCGAGTAGGCCAGCACCTGGTGGCAGGTCGGGCACATGAGCTCGGTCTCCATGCCGGGCTCGCTCCAGCCGTTGCAGGCCTCGGCCGCCGCGGGGAACGCGAGCAGGGCGAGCAGGACGAGCACGGCGGCGGCGCTCGCCCGCCTCACGCCGCCCCCTCCCGCAGCAGCGGCCGCAGAGCCGACTGGATCATCTGGCCGTCGACCTGGGTCGAGAACATCTTCTGCACGGCGCCCGAGCGATCGATCACGAAGGTGACCGGGAAGCCGCTCGTGACGCCCCAGCGGTTGGTGACGTCGTTCGAGGTGTCGCGCACGAGCGTGTAGTTCACGTGCAGGCGGCGGGCGAAGGCGCGCGCGTCGTTCGCGAAGTCCTGCGAGTCGACGCCCACCACCTCGACGCCGCGGCGCCGGTACTGGACCTGGATCTGGTTGAAGAGCGGCGCCTCGTCCTGGCAGGGCGGGCACCACGACGCCCAGAAGTTGAGGACAACGACCTTGCCCCGGAGGCTGCGAAGGGCGATGTCGCCGCGGCCGTCGAGCTGGGGCAGGCTGAAGTTCGGGGCGGCGGGGCGCTGACCGTCGTTCAGCTCGGCCGAGACGGTGGTGGAGCCCTGCAGCAGGCTGTGGGCGAAGAGCCCGATCAGGGCGGCGAGCAACGCGACGGCAGTCGCTTGCAGAGCGAGTCTCGCGCCTCTCCGCACGGCAGAACTCTAGATGACACCCCTGCCACGGGCGGTCGGCGGCCTCACGGCCGTCGACCGCCGCAGGACAGCGTCAATCGTTCATTGGTGAGACGACCCGCGTGTACGGCCTCCACGGCACCCGCTCCCACTCGGTGCCGTGACACATCGGACACACCGGCAGCGACCGGTACACGGTCACGCCGTATCCGCATCCCTCACACCGGAACTCGCCCTTTGCCCTCGCCCCCGCGATCCATTCGCCGTCGGCGGCGAGGCCCTCCGTGTTCAGCGTTGACTCCACTGGGCGCTCCTCGCTTGGAAAGGGAATGGTAGCCGCTCGGGAGCCCCAACTCAACATGAAATTAATATGAGGAAGCGGCCGCGCCCCACCTGTCGAACGGCGCGGCGGCGGCCGCCGCGGCCGATATGCTGCCCGCCGTGCCAACGCAGAAGGCAACCCTGAAGCCGTACCTCGACGAGATCCGCCAGTGGGTGGAGCAGGGGCGCACCGACATCTGGATCGCCCATACGCTGAACTCCACTCCGGCCAGCATCTCGGCGTTCCGTTCGCAGCACGGCATCCTGCGCCGTGATCTGGCCGAGGGGCGCGGCGCGTCGGTGCCGCCGCCGGTGATCCCGCCGGACGCCCCGCCGGAGGAGCCGGCCACGAAGACGCGCCGGCGGCGGTCGAAGAAGGCGACGGGGGGCGTCGCGCCGCTGAGCGGCCCGCTGCCCGACGCGCCCGCCGCAGCGGCGGCGGAGGACCCCGCGGCCGAGGAGGGCACCGGCAGGCGCCGTCGCCGCCGCGGCGGCCGCGGCCGCAAGCAGCCGACCGGCTACGAGGCCGTGCTCGACCACGGCGACGAGGGCTACGGCTTCTGGCTCGACGGCGCGGTGCGCGACGACCCGGTGTTCGCCGAGCACTGGTCGGGCCGGCGGGCGCTGCTCGTGCGCGTCGAGGCCGACCAGATCGTGATCCGCCCCGACGACCGCGAATGAACCCGCCAAACGGGGTCAGACCCCTTCTGGCGGGTCCGTGAATACCGGGTGCCTGGCACCGGGTATTCAGGCGGTGGCGCGGAAGTCCGTCGCACTGCGGGCGACGCGGGCGAACGCCGCCGGCTGGACGACCGACAGGTCGTAGGCCCACGGCTCGGGCGTGACCTGCTGGGCCACGTCGAGGCACCACGCCTCGCTGGAGGCGTACACCGCCGCCAGCTCAGCCAGCCCGAACGTCTGGCCGACGCGGCGCACGATCTCGGCCTCGAGCTCGGCCACCACCCGCTCGACCACCGACCGGCGGCGGGCCGTCAGCTCGAGCGACCGGAGCTGCCGCTCCCCCTCCGCCCACTCCAGCATGGCGAGCTCGACCGCCGGGGTCACGCCGTGCAGCACTCCCCGGCGGGATAGAGCGGTGCCGCCTCGGCCAGGATCCGGCGGCCGAGGGCATAGTCCGGCTCGGCGAGGGCGAACGCCGCGTGGGCGTGCAGGCACTTGACCGCGCCCTCACGGCTCGTCCCCGCGATGCCGAGGCCGAGGCTGGCCCCGCCGTCGGCCATCCGCGCCGCCGGGCGCCGCAGCTCGCCCTGGCGCACGGCCCCGGCGCGGTATTCGGCCGCCACCGCGGCGTCGCTCGCCACCAGCCGCTCGTAGCGGTCGACGCCGCCGGCCGCCTCGAGCGCGTCGATACGGGCGACCGCGTGCGGGCAGCTCAGGTAGTAGGTCGTCGGGAACGGCGTGCCGTCGCGGAGGTACGCCGGCTGGGCGATGACCGCCGGCCGCCCGTAGGGGCAGCGCGCGGCGACGCCCACCTCCCCGCGCGGAGGCCGGCCGAGCTGGCGGGTGACGGCGTCGCGATCGTCGATCCGGTCAGGGTACTGCCGTCACCGGCAGGAGCGAGCCGTCAGGCCCTTGACCACGTACGCCTGCTCGCCGGGGAAGATCCAGCCGCACGCGCGGGCAAAGCGGACGATCTCGGCCCGGGTGTGCAGCTGCGCCTCGACCTCGTGCAGGCGCCGGTTCTGGCGCTCGAGGGTCGCGACCCGGCTGCGGCCGGAGGCCAGCTCGCTGCGCAGGTGGAGCTCCTTCTGGAGCGGCCCCACGTAGAGGGCGGCGATGAGGACGAGGATCGCGGCGGCGACGACGCGACCCGCGGTCAGTCCACGTCGAAGGGTCGGCGTGCGCGTCCGTGCCACGCGCTCCCCTTCGACGCCGGCGCCCGGCCTCCTACTCGATCGAGCGCACGACGATGTGATCCGTCGTGCCGGGGCGGTTCAGGCTGGTGCCGCCGGAGAGCACGACCCGCTGACCGGTCTCCGCCAGGCCGCTGGCGCGGATCGCGTCGACCGTCCGTCGCCACAGATCCTCGGTCGACGTGGCGCTCTCGATCACGATCGGCACGACCGCCCACTCGAGCGCGAGCTGCTGCAGCACCACGGGATCGGGGCTGGCGGCCACGATCGGCCGCCGCGGCCGGAACTTGGACACGTTGCGCGCGGTCGAGCCGGACTGGGTCGGGCACGCGATCACGGCGGCGTCGAGATCCTCGGCAACGTCGCACACGGCGTGGGCCAGGATCATGCCGACGTCGCCCTCGCGGCGGCGGCCGGGGTCGTGGTACTCCAGCGACGGCTCCACGGCCCGGGCGATCCGATTCATCGTCGCGACCGCCTCCAGCGGATAGGCGCCGACCGCCGTCTCCCCGGAGAGCATCAGCGCCGACGTCCCGTCGAGCACCGCGTTCGCGACGTCGGACGCCTCGGCCCGGGTCGGCTCGGGCTGGTGGATCATCGACTCGAGCATCTGGGTGGCGGTGATCACGGCCCGCCCGGCGTCGCGGCCGGCGCGGATGATGAGCTTCTGGACGAGCGGCACGTCGGCCGCGCCGATCTCGACCCCCAGATCGCCCCGGGCCACCATGAGCGCGTCGCTCACGGCGACGATGTCGTCCAGGTTCTCGACCGCCTCGGCCTTCTCGATCTTGGCGACGATGCGGGCGTGCGACCCGGAGGCGTCGATGCGCTCGCGCAGCCCCTCGACATCCGCCGCCGTGCGCACGAACGAGAGCGCGATGTAGTCGGCCCCGATCCCGAGCGCGAACTCGAGGTCGGCCTCGTCCTTCTCGGTCAGCGACGGGATCGGCAGGTAGGTGCCGGGCAGGTTCACGCCCTTCCCGGACGAGACCAGGCCGCCCACCTCGACCCGGGTGACGACCCGCGGCCCTTCCACGGAGGCGACCCGCGTCCGCACGAGGCCGTCGTTGATCAGGATCTCGCGGCCCGGCGCGACCGTGTCGGCAAGGCCGGCGAACGTCACCTCGAGATCGCCGGGCGCACCCCGGCCGGGCGCGGAGAGCACGAGCGTGTCGCCCGGGTTCACCGAGCGCGGCTCGCCGATGCGCCCGATCCGGATCTTCGGCCCCTGGAGGTCGGCGATCACCGCCAGCGGACGGCCGATCAGGGCCTGGGCCCGCCGCACCCCCGCGAGCGTCTCGCGGTGCATCTCGTGGTCGCCGTGGGAGAAGTTCAGCCGCGCCGCGTCCATCCCGGACCACGCGAGCTGCTCGATCGTCTCCGGATCGGACGATGCCGGGCCGATCGTGCAGACGATCTTGGTGCGGCGCGGCCGGAGGTCGGTCACCGCGCCGACGACGGGGCGGCTGCGAGGGCGGCGAACGCCGCGCGGCCGGGGTAGCGCGCGGACGCGCCCAGCTCCTCCTCGATACGGACGAGCTGGTTGTACTTGGCGACGCGGTCGCTGCGGGCGGGGGCGCCGGTCTTGATCTGCCCGCACCCCATCGCCACCACGAGGTCGGCGATCGTCGTGTCCTCGGTCTCGCCCGACCGGTGCGAGATGACGCTCGCGTACGCCGCCGAGGTGGCCAGCCGGATCGCGTCGAGCGTCTCGGAGAGCGTGCCGATCTGGTTCAGCTTCATGAGGACCGCGTTCCCGATCCGCATGCGGATGCCCTCCTGGATGCGGCTCGTGTTGGTGACGAAGATGTCGTCGCCGACGAGCTGGAGGCGGTCGCCCAGCCGCTCGGTCAGGTGCGCCCAGCCGTCCCAGTCGTCCTCGGCCAGGCCGTCCTCGATCGAGATGATCGGGTACCGGGTGGCGAGGTCGTCGTACAGGTCGACCATCTCCCCCGCGCGCAGGGTGCGGCCCTCGCCGGTGAGGTGGTAGGCGCCGTCGCGGTAGAGCTCGGTCGCCGCCGGGTCGAGCGCGATCATGATCGAGCCGCGGTGCCCGGCGTTCTCGGCCGCTTCCATGACGGCCGCGATCGCCTCCTCGTTCGAGCTCAGATTGGGCGCGAACCCGCCCTCGTCGCCGACGTTCGTCTCCAGGCCGCGGCTCTTCAGGAGCGCCTTCAGCGCGTGATAGGTCTCGGAGCACATCCGCAGCGCCTCGGCGAACGAGCCGGCCCCGACCGGGACGATCATGAACTCCTGCATGTCGACGCTGTTGTCCGCATGGGCGCCGCCGTTCAGGACGTTCATCATCGGGACGGGCAGGACGTGCGCGCCCGCGCCGCCGACGTAGCGGTAGAGCGGGAGACCGGCCTCGGCCGCCGCCGCCTTGGCCGCGGCCAGCGACGTCCCGAGGATGGCGTTCGCACCGAGGTGGCCCTTGTTGTCGGAGCCGTCGAGCTCGATCAGGTAGGAGTCGACGAGCCGCTGGTCGTTGGCGTCGATCCCCTGCAGCGCCGCCGCGATCGCGGAGTTCACGTGCCCGACCGCCTGCAGCACCCCCTTGCCGCCGTAGCGGGCCGGATCGCCGTCGCGCAGCTCGACCGCCTCGTGCGCGCCGGTCGACGCGCCGGAGGGCACGGCCGCGCGGCCGCCCGCGCCCGACTCGAGCACGACGTCGACCTCGACCGTGGGGTTGCCGCGCGAGTCCAGGATCTCGCGGCCGGTGACGGACACGATGGCGCTCATCCGGGGCGGGATACTAGCCCGCGGCTTGTCGCAGGCGTCTCCACGCGGGACAATCCGGGCATGCGGGTTCGGATCGTCACGTCGGCCCTCGGCCTGGCGCTCGCGGCGGGCTGCAGCGGCGGCGGCGGGGCGGCATCGGGGCCGTCCTGGGCGGCGGGCTCGCACGACTTCGTGGTGCACGTCGAGATCGCGCTGCTCGCCCAGGCGGACACACTCCCCGCCGGCCGGCCGCTGACGATGCTCGTGGACACCGCGACCGGCGCGTTCCGCATCTCAGGCGGCCCGCCCGGGCGGCACTCCCGCCCGCTGACGGTCTCCGACGGCCGCGACGCGACGCAGGTGGGGGGATTGCAGTCGCATCCGGTGGTCACGGTCTACCGCGGCTCAAGCCGATACCTGGCCGACCGGGCCGGCGGTACGCCCCTCCGGGTCGTCGAGGCGTTCCTCGCAGGGGCCCATCCGCCGCCCGGCGTTCGCGTACGGGTCGTGGCCGACGGCCCGCCCGCCCGGCTGATCGCGGCGACGCCGACCGAGCGGATCGAGATCACGCTTCGCCGGGCCGCGCGCCTCCCGGTCGTCGCGTTCCGGACGGCGCGCGGGAGGGTGGCGCAGGTCGCACGCGAACTGCGTGCCGACGCCCGTCCCGATTCGTCGATCTCCGCCTACTGGCTGGGGCGCGACTGGAAGCGGACGGCATCGGGCCGGGGCGGGTGGTACACCCTCGCCTACCCCCGTGTCGATGTCGAGCTGACCGGGGCGAGCGGGATCACCGGCAGGCGGTCACTGAGGCTATCCGACGGCACCCGCGCGACGCTCCAGGTCGCCCGGGTACAGGCGAACGGCACCGTCAGCGTCTCGAGCGCCCGCACCTCGTCCGGCACCTCGGTCAGCATCGTCGGGTTCATGACCACCAGCACGGCCAGGCCGGGAAGCCCGGTCGCGTTCGTGTTTCTCCCGCATGCGGTGCTCATGCTCTCGGGCAGCCCGGTGACACCGCGGTCGGCACCCGCGATCGCGCGCTCGCTACGCCCCCTGTAGCGCGGCCTTCGCGCGCCTGTACCACGCGTCCTTTGCCTCGAGGTCGAGGCCGGCCCAGTCCTCGCCCGCCTCGGCGGCCAGCCGCTCTGCCGTCTCGACCCGGTCGCGGAACCGGCCGGCGGCCGCGCGCAGCGCCAGCTCGGGGTCGACGTTCGCCAGCCGGGCCACGTTCGTGGCGGCGAACAGCAGATCTCCGAGCTCGTGCACGACCTCGGGATCGGGGGCGTGCTCGGCCCGCGGGGCCGCCGCCGCGTCGAGCGCCTCCCGTAGCTCCCGCAGCTCGTCGGCCAGGTCGCCCCAGGCGCCGTCCCAGGCGTGCCAGTCGAAGCCGACCGCGGACGCCCTGCGCTGGATCTTGCGGGCGTGGAGGAGCGCCGGCAGCACCCCGGGGACGTCGTGGAAGATGCCCCTGCGGCCCTCCTGGTCGCGCTTGATCTGCTCCCAGTTGGCGCGCACCGCGCCGGCGGTCTCGGCCTCCCGCTCGCCGAAGACGTGCGGGTGGCGGCGGATCAGCTTGGTCGTGATCCCCTCTGCGACCGCCGCGAGATCACCCTCCCCCTGCTCGTCGCACAGGAGCGCGAGGAAGAACGTCTGGAACAGGAGGTCGCCCAGCTCGTCGACGAGCTTGGGACCGGTGCCGGCCTCCGCCGCCTCGGCCACCTCGTAGGCCTCCTCGATCGTGTGCGGGACGATCGTGCCGACCGTCTGCTCACGGTCCCAGGGGCACTCGCGGCGCAGCCGCTCGGTCAGCCGCTGCATCGCCACCAGGGCGTCGGCCAGGAGCAGGGTCTGCAGCGCCGGGCCCGACGGCACCGTCTCGTCCCAGGCCCGCAGGGCGAGCAGGCGCCGCAGGCGCTCGCCCGACGCCGCCGCGATGGGGGCGTCCGCGGCGAGGGCGATGCCGCGGCCGCCGAGCCAGGCGCGCAGCGGCTCGTCGTCGGGCAGCGCCACGGGACCGGCCGCCTCGAGCGCGCGCCAGGAGGCGAGCGGGATCAGCTCGGGATCGCCCGGCCCGAGAGCGATCAGCGTGGCCACGAGGCGCGGATCCCCGGCGTCAGCTCGTCGGCTGCTGGTCGGTGCCCGCCGACGGCGTCGACGTCTTCGGCGGCGCGTAGCCAGAGGCGTACCTCGTGACCTTCTTCTGCTGCGCCTCGAGCTTCTTCACGACCGACTGGATGTGCGCCTGCTGGCGCGACTGCAGGAGCTGCGTGCGGATCTGATCCTTGACCTCGGCGAACGACTTCTTCGCCCCCGCCTTCTGGATGTCGCCGGTGGGGCGGATGACGAAGTAGCAGGTCGGCTTGCACTGGCCGGCGAGCGAGGACTGCGTGTAGGCCTTGTCCACCTTGACGAGCCCGGAGAGCTCGTTCGTCTTGAGGCTGAACGTCGCGTCCTCGAAGGCCTTGTCGCCGCCGCCCTTGCTGAAGGTGAACGGCTCGTGGTGCGAGCTGTCGTCGATCGACCCCGGGGCGACCTGCGCGAAAGTCTTGCCGGACGCGAGCGCGGCATGCGCCTTCTCGGCGGCCGCCTTGCTCGGGAGCAGCACGTAGTCGACGGTGCGGGAGTCGGCGCTCGTCTCGTACAGCTGCTGATGGGACTTGTAGTAGTCCAGGACGTCCTTGTCGGTGACCTGCACCTGCTTGCGCAGCTTGGCCTCGATCTTCTGCTCGAGCAGCGTCAGCTCGAACTGGTCGGAGATGTCCTGGTCGGTCAGCTTGTACTTCTTGAGGTCGGCGTGGTACTTGGTCTGGTCGCCGCCGTAGTACTGCTGGATCGCCTTCGTGACCTGCGACTGGATCTGCTTCGGCGTCACGGTGACCGAGAGCTGCTTCGCGATGTCGTGCACCTGGGCGTTCTGCACCAGGTAGGCGAGCACCGGCTGGACGACCGTGCTCGTGTAGCTCGAGGTGCCGGCCTTCGGGACCTTCTGCTGCTTGACCTTCATCGCGGCCACCTCGAGCGTGATCTGGTGGTCGAGGTCGCTCTTCGTGATGTGGTTCGTGCCGACGACGGCGACGTCGTCCGACCCGAGCTTGGCAGAGGTGCTCGAGGACGACGACGAACCGCCACAGGCGGCCGCGAGAGCCGCCAGTGCGGCCAGGCAGGTGATCCAGAGAGTTCGGCCCATCACGAACTACGCCGCGATCTCGCGGCGGATGTCGAGTATAGCATCGAGCAATTCCAGCCCCTGGTGGACCCCGGGCCGCGTCGCCGGCGGCTCGACGGCCGGCCGCAGGCTGAGCTCGCGGGTGGCGACGGTGTAGCGGACGGCCGGGAAGCGGTCGCGGAGCGCGCGCACCTCGGCCGACCCGAGCGCCACCGGGCCGACGCTGAACGTGCCCCCCCGCAGCGTCGCGACCGCCATCCCCATGTCGGCGGCGACGAGCCGCAGCTCCTGGATCGCGAGCAGGTTGGACACCGGCTCGGGCAGCGGCCCGAACCGGTCTGCCAGCTCCGCCTCGATCTCTCGCAGCTCGGAGCGGTCGACGGCCAGGGCGACGCGCCGGTGGACGTCGATCTTGACCGCCTCGAGCGGCACGTAGCCGGCCGGCACGTAGGCATCGACCTGGGCCTCGACCCGGACGGGCTTCGCGGCCGCCGGCGGCGCCCCCTGCAGCTCGGCGACGGCCTCCGCCAGGAGCTCGCAGTAGAGCTCGAACCCGACGGCGGCGACGTGGCCGGACTGTTCGTCGCCGAGCAGGTTCCCGGCGCCGCGCAGCTCCAGGTCGCGCATCGCGATCCGGTAGCCCGATCCGAGCTCGGTGTAGTCGGCGAGCGTCGAGAGGCGATGGCGCGCCTCCTCCGAGAGCTCCCGCCGGTCGGGATAGAAGAGGAACGCGTGGGCGACCTCCTCGGAGCGTCCGACGCGGCCCCGGATCTGGTACAGCTGGGCCAGTCCGAGGGTGTCGGCACGCTCGACGATGAGCGTGTTCGCCTGCGGGATGTCGAGCCCGGACTCGATGATGGTCGTCGAGACCAGGACGTCGAACTCGCCGCGCAGGAACTGCATCATCACGCCTTCGAGGGCGCGCTCGGCCATCTGCCCGTGCGCCACGCCGACGCGCAGCTCGGGCACCCACCGCCGCACCCGCTCGGCGACGTCGTCGATCGTCTCGACCCGGTTGTGCAGGTAGAACGACTGGCCGCCGCGGGCATGCTCGCGCCGCAGCGCCGCAGCGATCAGCTCCTCGTCGAACTCACCCACGTGGGTCTTGATCGGGTGGCGGCCGCGGGGCGGGGTCGTGATCACGCTGATGTCGCGCAGTCCGGAGAGGCTCATGTGGAGCGTGCGCGGGATCGGCGTCGCCGACATCGCGAGCACGTCGACCTCGAGCCGCAGCTGGCGCAGGAGCTCCTTCTGGGCGACGCCGAAGCGCTGCTCCTCGTCCAGCACGACGAGGCCCAGGTTCTGGGGCACGACGTCGCGCGAGAGCACGCGGTGGGTGCCGACCAGGACGTCCACCTTGCCGGCTGCGAACTCGGCCAGCACCTGCTTCACCTCGGCCGGCGCGCGGAAGCGCGACACCATCTCGACCCTGACCGGGAAGTCGCGGAAGCGCTCGCGCAGCGTCGCGGCGTGCTGCTGGGCCAGGATCGTCGTCGGGACGAGCATGAGCACCTGGCGGCCGGCGGACGCGACCTTGAACGCCGCCCGCACGGCCACCTCGGTTTTGCCGAAGCCGACGTCGCCGCAGACGAGCCGGTCCATGGGCTGCGGCGCCTCCAGGTCCTGCTTCACGGCGTCGATCGCGACCTCCTGGTCGTCGGTCTCGTCGAAGGGGAACGACGCCTCCAGCCGCGCCATCCACTCGTCGTCAGCGCCCACCGCCGGCCGCGTCGCCGTCTGGCGCCGGGCGTACAGGGCGAGCAGCTCGCCCGCGAGCTCGCGCACCGCCACGCGGGCGCGGCTCTTGAGCGTGCTCCAGGCCTTCCCGCCCAGCCTGGCCAGGGCCGGCGCGCGGCCGTCGGCGCCGACGTAGCGGCTGACCTTCGCCAGCTGGTCGTGCGGCACGTACAGGCGGTCGTCGCCCCGGAACTCGAGGTAGAGGTAGTCGCGGACGACGCCGCCGACCTCCTTCGTGTCGAAGCGGATGAAGCGGCCGACGCCGTGGTCCTCGTGCACGACGTAGTCGCCGCTGCGCAGGTCGGCGACCGTCGAGAGCGCCCGCCCGCCGAACCGGGCCGGCCCGCGGGCGCCGCGGCGGCGCAGCAGCTGCGCGGCCGGCACGACGGCCACGCGCAGCCCCGGCGAGACGAAGCCGTGCCGCAGCGGGGAGACGACGAAGGCGACCCCGGCCTCGTCCGGGCCGTGGCCGCCGGGGGCGGGCACGGTCGCCTCGATCCGGCGCAGCGACATGTGCGTGCGCCGGGCCTCGCCCAGGTGGGCGAAGCAGACCAGCACCCGGTAGCCGGCCCGCACGAGCGCGCGCAGCTCGTTCTCGGCCTCGGCGATCCCGGTCGACGCGAGCGCCGGGAGCTGGGCCTCGAACTGAAACGGCTGCCCGAGCGGCATCGCCTCGAGCGCCGGCACCGACTCGAGCAGGTCGGCGACCGCCTCGGGCTGCACGTAGCCGCGCCCGCGCGCCGCCGGGTCGCGCAGCCATTCGGCCACCTCCGCATGCGCGCCCTCGACGGCGGCCGCGAGGTCGGCGGGGTTCCAGGCGAGGACGGCCGCGCCGGCCACGAGCTCGGGCCCGAGCGGCACGAGGCCGTCGGGCACCTCGGCGCCGGCCTCGTCCTCGTCTCGCCCCCACGTGGTGTGTTCGAGGTCTCGCCCGGCCTCGGCGGCGGGATGGATCAGCACCTGGTCGAGGTCGCGCAGCGACCGCTGGGTGAACGCCGAGAAGGCGGAGAGGCGCTCGATCTGGTCGCCGAAGAACTCGATCCGGACCGGCTCGCGGCCGGTGGTCGGGAAGACGTCGACGAGGCCGCCGCGGACGGAGAACTGGCCCCGCTCCTCGACCGAGTCGGCGCGCTCGTAGCCGGCGTCCGCGAGCGACGAGACGAGCTCGTCGAACGGCAGCTCCTCCCCCAGCCGCAGCTCCACCGGCGCCGGGCGCCGGCCGGGCGGGGCGACCCGCTCGATCAGCGCGTCGGCCGAGACGGCCACGAGCCCGCCGCGTGCGAGCGCGTCGAGCGCCCGGTGGCGCTCGCCGACCAGGTGCGGCGCCGGGTCGAGGCCGCTCCCCCAGCCGACCCCGCGCGAGGGCAGGAAGGCGGCGGTGTCCGGCGGCAGGAACGCGGCCGCGGACTCGGCCAGGGCGCGGGCGGCGTCATCGTCGGCGCAGACGACCGCGAGCGCGCGCGGGTCGAGGCCCTCGCGCGAGTGCCAGAGCGCCGCGACCAGCGCGGGCAGGATCGGTTCCGACACGCGCGCCCGGGTGATCCCGGCGGCGGTGCGGCGGGCGTAGGCGGCAAACGACTCGTCGCCGAGCAGGTAGGCGAGAGCCAGCTCGGCCCCCGCGAGGGGGCCGTCCACCTGCTGCTCCAAGCCGTCCACACCGGCATGGTAGGCTCCGTGCCGCCATGCCGACGGAGGTTTTTCGGTGCGCCGCCTGATCGTCTCGCTGTACGTGTTCGCCCTCACGCTCGCACTCCCCGTCGCGGCCTACGCGGCGGCGTCCGACAACGAGGGCAAGCCGACCGGGCATGACTGGACGATCACGACGGTCTTCTTCATCGCGCTCTCCATCCCGGCGCTGCTCGGGCTCCTGACGCTGATCGACATCGCCCGTGGCAAGCACACCCAGCGCCACCACTGACGCCTTCCTGGCGCAGCTCTACGAGCTGCTGCGGATCGAGTCGGTCTCGAGCGACGGCGCCCACCCCGAGGAGCTGCGCGCGGCGGCGGAGTGGATAGCCGGCCTGATCGGCGGCGCGACCATCACCGCCGACCACGGCAACCCCCTGGTCGACGGTCTCATCCCCGCCTCGAAGCCGGGGGCGCCGACCGTCATCGCCTACGGCCACTACGACGTCCAGGCGGTGGGCCCGCGCGACCTGTGGGACAGCGAGCCGTTCGAGCCGGAGGTGCGCGAGGGCTGGATCCACGCCCGCGGCGTGACCGACGACAAGGGCAACTTCTTCGCCGTCCTGCGGGCCGCGCTCGACCTGGCCGCGGCCGGCGAGCTGGGCGTGAACGTGCGCGTCCTGGCCGACGGCGAGGAGGAGATCGGCGGCCACTCCGTCATCCACCATCTCGCGACCGTCGAGGGCGATTTCGGCGCCGCGGTGATCTTCGACGGCGGCATGGTCGACGCGCAGCGGCCGGCCATCACGACCGGCCTGCGCGGCCTGGCGGGCGCCCAGCTGCGGCTCCGCACCGGCCGCCGCGAGCTGCACTCGGGCATGTACGGCGGTGCGGCCGCGAACGCCGTTCACGACCTGCACCGGGTGCTGCGGCGGCTGATCGACCTGCCCGAGGCGTTCTCGGCCGGCATCGCGCCGGTGACCGGCTCGGAGCGGGCCTCCTGGGCGCAGCTCCCGGCCGGCGACGACCTCCTGCGCGAGGCGGGCGCCGTCCCCGCCGACCCGGCTGCCGGAGGCGAGTTCTACGAGCGCACGGGCGCGCGGCCGTCGCTCACGGTGCACTCGATCGCCGCGGGCGACCCCACCCTGCACAAGACGAGCATCGTGCAGGACGCGCTCGCGTCCGTCTCGCTCCGGCTCGCGCCGGGCCAGGACGCCGAGGCCATGTCGGCGCTCTTCGAGCGCACCGTGCGCGAGGCCTGCCCCCCGGGGGCGACGATCGACGTCGAGATGTGGCCGCCCGCCCAGCCGGCCTGGATGGACCCGGAGCACCCGGTGCTCCGGCTCGGGTTCGACGCCATCGAGCGGGCCACCGGCGTGCGGCCGCTGGCCGTGCGCTCGGGCGGGACGATCCCGGTCGCCGCGGCGTTCGCCGGGCGCGGGATCCCGACCATCCTGTCCGGCTTCGGCACCGACGAGGACAACATCCACTCGCCCAACGAGCGGATGGAGCTGCGCCGGCTCGACTGGGCCTACTCCTCGGCGCGCGAGATCTTCCGCTCGTTGCCGGGCATCGGCGGTCAGACGCCCGCGTCCCTTTCTTGACGGTAGGGGCTTTACTCCGTCCGCGGTTCTCGGTATGTTCCGGCCCAATGCGGACGGCAACGAGGGGAATGAGCGAGTACCAGGTGCGCGCGCGCCTGTACGACCCGCCCGAGGGTGTACGCCGTCTCGACTCCAAGCTCGCCTGCTGGCGCATGAACGCCGCCCACATGCGCGGCGAGGAGATGCGGCGGGCATTCGAGTCGCGGCTCGACAGGCGCACCCCGGATGTCGTGGCCGCCCCCGCGGGCTCCGGCAAGGGCCCCCGCATCCGCCTGATCGCCTAGCAACGGCCGGGGGAAAGCGTGGGTCCTGACCCCAGGCGGGGACTGGCCCCGATTCTCGGTCTACGACTGGTCGTTCATGCCGCGCGTCGCGCGGTAGCCGGCGTACGCGCCGGCGCCGATGACGCCGGCGGTCAGCACGAGCCGGCGCAGCCTGCGCCGGCGCTTCGGCTTGGGCGCCTGCGCCGCCGCGTAGCCGGCGGCCATCGCCGTCGCCGCGCGGCGCAGCTCGGACCAGAGCTTCTCGTCCGTGGCTGCGCTGGCCAGGTCGTTCGACCCGCGCAGACGATTCCCGGCCTTGGTGAGCGCGTCCCGCGTCTCGACCATGTGGTCTCGGAGGCGCGGGTCGTCCTTCGCATCCCGGGCCTTGCGCATGATGTCCGGCGCCGCCCGGCCGACCTTCACGGCCGCCGCGGTGCGCTTCGGGTGGCGGGCGAGCGTCATGCCGACGCGGGCCGCCCTGCGCGGATGCTTGCGAACCAGCCAGATGCCGACTTTCGATCCGGTGCTCATGCCCGGACCATACCCGGCGGGGACGCCCCCAAACCAGTCACAGCGGGCCCGCGCCGTTGAACCGCCGCATCGCCTCGTCCACCCCGTCACGGACGACGGCCCGCGCGCAGTCGGCGCCGCGCGTGACGAGCGCCTCCACGTCGACATCGGACGGGAACGGCCGCAGCACCCAGTCGGCCACCGGCTGGCGCTCGCCCCGCTCGGGCCGGCCCACCCCGATCCGCACCCGCGCGAAGTCGGCCGTGCCGAGCGACTCGCGCAGCGAGCGCAGGCCGTTGTGGCCCGCCAGGCCGCCGCCCCACTTGGCCCGCACGTCGCCGAGCGGGAGGTCGATCTCGTCGTGCACGACGACGAGCGCGTCCGGCTCGAGCTTGTAGAACCGCAGCGCCGCGGCGACGCTCTTCCCCGACACGTTCATGTACGTGAGCGGCTGGAGCAGCGCGAGCCGCGTGTCGCCCTCGCGGCCCTCGGCCACCCGGCCCGAGAACTTGCTCCTCCAGCCGAGCGACCACTCACCGGCCAGCCGGTCGGTGACCATGAAGCCGAGGTTATGCCGCGTGACGGCGTACTCCGGGCCCGGGTTGCCGAGCCCGACCACCAGAACGTCCAGCGACGGGCCGAAGTCGCGCCGTCCGAGGCGCACCCCGCGCGCCGCCTACTCGGAGCTCGGCTCCTCCGCCGGGGCCGGGGCCTCGCCCTCGGCGGCGCCCTCCTCGCCCGCCTCGGCGGCAGCCTCCGCAGCCGCGGCGGCCTCCGCCTCGGCCTCGGCATCCGCCTCGAGCTCGGCCTCGCTCTTGAGCTCGTCCTCGGACACCGGCGCGGCGATGGTCGCGAGCACCGTGCCCTCGGGGTCGTCGGTGAAGGTGATGCCGTCCGGCGGCGTGATGTCGGACAGCCGGATGGACTGCCCGATCTCGAGCGGCGTCACGTCGACGGTGATCGCGTCGATCAGATCGGCCGGGAGCGCCTCGACGTGCAGCTCGTGGGTCGGCTGGCTGAGCGCGCCGCCCATGTTCACGCCCTCGGCGTGGCCCTCGAGGTGCACCGGGATCGAGGTGTTGATCTTCTGGTCGAGCCGGATCTCGTGCAGGTCGACGTGGATGACCCGGTCGCGCACGGGATCGAGCTGGAACTCCTTGATGAGCGCCGGACGGGTCTTGCCGTCGATGTGCACGTCGAAGATCGTGTGCATGCCGTGGCCCACCGCCTGGCGCAGCGTGCGGGCGTTGATCGCGATCGCCTCGGTGTCGGACTTCTGCGAGTAGATGACGCCGGGGATCTCCCCCGCGGCGCGCATCGCCTTGGCGTCCTTCGTCCCGCGGCCCTCGCGCAGCCGCACCTCAAGCTTGACTCGCTCCATGCCTTATCTCACCACCGGTCGTCGATCGGGATCAGAACAGCTGATTCCCGCCGTGGAACAGCCCCGACACGGAATCGTCGTTGAAGACGTTGCAGATGGTATCAGCCAGAATTGGCGCGACCGACAGCACCTGCACCTTGTCCGGGCGGTTGAGCGGGTTGATCGGGATCGTGTCCGTCACGACCACCTTCTCGAACACGCTGTGCTCGAGCCGTTCGAGCGCCGGGCCGGAGAAGACCGCGTGGGTGGCGCAGGCGAAGACGCGGGTCGCCCCCTCCTCCATGAGCGACATGCCGCCCGCGCACAGCGTCCCGGCGGTGTCGATCATGTCGTCCAGGAGGATGCAGACCTTGCCGCGGACGCGGCCGATCACGTTCGTGACCTCGGCCTCCTGGTGGCCGGGGCGTTCCTTGGTGATCAGCGCCAGCCCGCCGCCGAGCATCTCGGAGAACTTCTTCGCGAGCTTCACCCGGCCCGCGTCGGCCGAGACGACGACCACGTCGTCGGGGTCGACGTCGAGCAGGTCGTTGAAGTGGCCCGAGAGCATCGGCGCGGCGGTCATGTGGTCGACGGCGCCGTCGAAGAAGCCCTGCAGCTGGCCGGCGTGCAGGTCCATCGTCAGCACGCGGTCGACGCCGGCGGCCGCCAGCATGTCGGCCACGAGCTTCGCCGTGATCGGCTCGCGCGGCATGCTCTTCTTGTCCTGGCGGCCGTACGGGTACCAGGGCATGACGGCGGTGATCCGCTTGGCCGAGGCCAGCCGGGCCGCCTGGGCCATGATCAGGAGCTCCATCAGCGAGTCGTTCGTCGGCGAGGAGCACGACTGCACGATGAACATGTCGGCGCCCCGGATCGACTCCTCGTAGCGGACGTAGACCTCGCCGTTCGTGAAGGTCTTGAGCAGCACGCCGCCGAGCTCGATCCCGATCCGCTCGGCGATGCGCTCACCGAGGTCCGGGTTGGAGCGGCCGCTGAACAGCATCAGCCGCTTGTGCGGCGCCCGCTCCATCCAGCTCGCGTGCTCGGCCGCGCTCATGCTGGCCGCCGACATGCCTGCCGCCGGGAAGAGCGGCATGGGGGTCTCGAGACTAACCGCGCTTTCGTCGTCCATATCCCTCGATGTTCTTCTGGTGGGCACGGGCAACGGCGAGCGCGTCGGGGGGAACGTCGTCGGTGATGACAGATCCCGCCGCTGTCCACGCGCCGTCTCCAATCGTCACGGGTGCGACGAAGACATTATCGGAGCTGGTGTGGACGTCCTTCCCGATCGTCGTACGGTGCTTGGCGCGCCCATCGTAGTTTGCGGTGATCGCGCCGGCGCCGATGTTCGTATCCTCGCCGATCGAGGCGTCGCCAATGTAGGACAGATGCGGCACCTTCGCCCGCGCCGCGAGCTGCGAGTTCTTGATCTCGACGAACGTCCCCGCCTTGGCGTCGGCGGCCAGCTCGGCACCCGGGCGCAGGTAGCAGAAGGGGCCGACGCTCGCCCCCGGGCCGATGGCCGCGTCGACCACGACGGCGTGCGGGCCGACCGTGGCGCCGGCGCCGACGCGGGTGCTGCCGCGCAGGAGGGTGAACGGCTCGATGGTCGCGTCCGGCGCCAGGGTGACGCTGGGCTCGATCCAGGTCGTGGCCGGGTCGACGATCGTCACCCCGGCGAGCATGTGGGCGAGGTTGATGCGGTCGCGCAGGAGCGCAGAGGCGGCGGCGAGGTCGGCGCGCGTGTTGATGCCGAGGGCGACCGTGGGGTCGTCGTGCAGGTGCCCGGCGACCGTGTGCCCGTCGCCGACCAGCACGCCGACGGCGTCGGTCAGGTAGAGCTCACCCTGGTCGTTCGCCGTCGAGAGGCGTTCGAGCGCCGGCCACAGCAGGTCGGCGCGAAAGACGTAGATGCCGGAGTTGACCTCGGACAGCTCGCGCTCCTCGGCCGAGGCGTCGCGCAGCTCGACGATGCGCTCGACGCCCCCGTCCGGCCCGCGCACGATCCGGCCGAAGTCGGCCCCGATGGTGGCGGTGCGCGTGAACGTCAGGACGGCGGCGGCCGCGCCGGACTCCGCCCGCGCGGCCGCGAGGTCGCGCAGGCTGGCGGGATCGGTGAGGGGATGGTCGCCGTTCATCATGACGACGTCGCCCGCGAAGCCCTCGAGCGCGCCCCGAGCCGTGCGGGCGGCGTCGCCCGTGCCCAGCGGCTGTGCCTGGGTGACCGCCTCGACGCCGTCGGGCAGGATGGCGCGGACCTCGTCGCCCTCGGCGCCCACCACGACGATCGTGCGGGCCGGCTCGAGCGCGGCCGCCGCCGCGAGCCCCCACGCCAGCACCGGGCGGCCGCAGGCCTGGTGGAGCAGCTTGGGCGTCGCCGACTTCATCCGCGTCCCCCGGCCTCCGGCCAGGATCACGCATGCGAGCGGCGGGGTGGTCATGTGTTTGGGGCGGTCGGTGCTGAAGCTGGGGCGCCTGGATTCGAACCAGGGATCACGGGACCAAAACCCGTTGCCTTACCACTTGGCCACGCCCCACCGGGCGCGCCTGCCGGACGGTGCGAGTATACCGAGCGTCCATGCGCGGGGGCGGACCCCGGGGACAGTCCCCGTGCGGGGACCGTCCCCATGCATAACCGGTGCCCGGCACCGGCTATGCATCGTCCAGAGCGTCCTCGACCTGCTGGCTCGAGACGCCGAGGTCGCGCAGGATGCGGGCGCCCGGGCCGCCGTCCCCGCGCGCGAGCGCGACCAGGACGTCGCGCGCGGCCGGCTCGCGCCCGCCGCGCTCCTCCGCCACCTCGTCCGCGAGCTCGAGCACCCGGTCCGCC
>JAICJC010000144.1 GCA_025928655.1 Thermoleophilia bacterium
GAGTTGGCGGCGCGGCCCAGCTCGGTGTCGATCGACTGGATCGCCCGCTGGGTGGTCTCGTAGGCGCGGAACGACACGATCATGTCCACCATCGCCTCGGCGGGCTGGACGCCCGAGCCCTCGAGGAAGCCCTGCTGGACGGTCGTGCCGGCGGGGCGCACGCCGGGCGTGCCGGTGAAGAGGGTGTCGCCCTGCTTGGTGGCGTTGGTGAGGGACATCACGGCCAGCGTGCCGACGGTGCGGTTGCCGACCTTGACGGTGCCGCGCTGGTCGATCGAGATCTTGGAGGGGTCGGACACCTGCCCGACCGTGATCGGCTTGCCGCTCGTGCCGAGCACGAGGTTGCCGGTGTCGGTGCAGAGCCGGTCGCGGGCGTCGACGAGCAGCTGGCCGTCGCGCGTGTAGCGGACGCCGGAGCCGGTGGCCACGGCGAGGAAGCCGGGGCCGTCAAGGGCGACGTCGAGCGGGTTGCCGGTGCTCTGCAGCGGGCCCTGGGTCAGGTCGGTCACGACGTGCGTGATGCGCGAGCCCATGCTCAGCGAGCCGACCGGCGCGCCCGTGCTCGAGTTCCACAGCAGCAGGTCGGAGAAGCTGGCCTGCTCGGAGTTGTCGGCCTTGTACCCGGGCGTGGAGGCGTTGGCGAGGTCGTTCGCGAGCTGGTCCTGGCGCACCTGCTCTGCCAGCATCCCCGATGCCGCGATGTACAGACCTCGTTCCATCTCGAATTCACTCCCAACCGGTCGATGACGGGAATCCGGACGCCGGATCCTCCAGCCGATGATCGTCCGGGACGAGCGTGACTTGACATGAACCTCGAGCAGATCACCCTGAAGGGGGCCGCAGCAGACCCGGCATCGGGCGCGCGGCCGCTTGCGCTCGCGCTCGGGAAGGAGCTCGTCGCCCGGGTCCTGTCGGCGCCCGAGGGCGGCGGCCGGGGGCTGATCTCGCTCGCGGGCCTCGTGCTCGAGGCGCGGCTGCCGGCGGGCCTCGCGGCCGGCCGCGTCCTGCGGCTGCAGGTCACCCGCGCGGACGCCGAGGAGGTCGTCGTCAAGATCGTCTCCGACGCGTCCGGGCATCCCGACCCGGCCGCGGCCGGGCACGTCGCCGGCGAGCTCGCCCTGCGCGGCGACCCCAACCTCCTGCGGGCCGCGCTGGCCCTTGCCAATGGCATGCTGTGGCTTCCCGGCGGCGCCGCGGCCACCGTGACGGTCGACCCTGACGGCGCCGGCCCGGGCGACGGCCGGGAGCCCGCGGCCGGCGGCGAAGCGGCGTTCACGCTCCACTGCCCGCGGCTCGGCGCCATCGAGGTGCGCCTGCACGTCGGCCCCGGCGGCGTCCGTGCCGGCGTCGTGACGCCGGCCGGGCAGGCCTCGGAGCTGGCCGGGTCCGGGCTCTGCGAGCTCGTCGCCGGGCTCGAGCGGGCGACCGGCCGCCCGGCCACGGCGACGGTCTCCCCGCGGGCCCCGTCGGCGCCGGCCCCCACCCCTCCGCCGGGAGCGTTCGATGGCTACGCCTGAGCGGGATCCGGACCGGCGGGCGGCGGCCGTGCGCTACCGCGGCGGCGACGTCTCGCCGGCGCTGATCGCGAGCGGGCGCGGCCACGTCGCCGACGCCATCGTGCAGGCGGCGGCCGATGCCGGCATCGCCGTCCGCGAGGATCCGGCCCTCGTCCAGGCGCTCGCGACGCTCGAGCTGGGCCAGCACGCGCCGCCCGAGCTCTACGCGGCGGTGGCCGAGGCGCTCGTCTGGGCCTACCGCCTGACGGGCGGGCGGCCGCAGAGATGACGGGCTCGCGCTCCGCCGCGCCCTGCGGCTACAATTGGCCCATGGTCATGCTCACCGAGATCGCGGCCGAGCGCGTCAAGGCGCTCGCCGCCGAGGATCCCGAGGCGAGGGTTCTGCGCCTGGCCGTCGAGGGCGGCGGCTGCTCGGGGTTCCAGTACGCCATCGGCTTCGACTCCGACTGCGAGCCCGACGACGTCGAGATCGACTCCCACGGCGTCCGCGTCGTCATCGATCCGATCAGCCTTCCGTATCTCCAGGGCTCGACGATCGACTACCACGACGGGCTGATGGGGGCGGGGTTCAGCTTCGACAACCCCAACGTCGCCTCGACGTGCGGCTGCAACTCCTCGTTCCAGGCCAAGCCGGACATCGAGGGGCCGTACTCGCCGAAGCCCGGCGGCTGCGGCTGAGGGCCCCGCCAAGAGGGGTCAGACCCCTTCTGGCGGGTCCAGCTGGTTTCGGCGTGCATTTCCAGCGTCAGGTACAAGGTTGCTCACACGCGCGGACGCGATACGTGTCGGTCCGGTAGCGCAGATCGAGCTCGCTGATCCCGCGTTCGTCGAGCAGCCCGGCGACGGCGCCGAGCAGCTCCTCGCGCACGGGGCCGGGCAGGACCGCGAACACGCTCCATGAGGCCACGCGGGCCAGGAACCCGTCCCGGGTGACCCGGTGGACGTGCCGGAACTCGCGCTTGCGCACCGGCCCGAAGGCGGGCGAGCGGTCGAGCGCCGCCCGCCATTCGCCGGCGATGTAGCGGTTGGGCGCTTCCTGCTCCTCGCGAGCGCGGTCCAGCATCGTCGTGAATTCGGGGTACCAATCCTCCCCCTCCCACTCCGGCCGGTTCCACAGGAGCCCGAGCCCGCCGCCGGGCCGCAGCACACGATGGATCTCGGCCAGCGCGACCTCGGCGTCGAACCAGTGGAACGCCGCCGCCACGAAGGCCGCGTCCACGGAGTGGTCGGCGAGCGGGATCGCCTCCGCCCTCCCGGCCAGGACCTCCGCCTCCGGGCGCCGGGCCGAGAGCACGCGGCGCATCTCCGCGACCGGCTCGACGGCGATCACGTGCCCGGTGAGCGGCACCAGCGCGGCCGTGAGCTTGCCCGTGCCGGCGCCCAGGTCGAGCGCCGTCGAGGCGGGCGTGACCCCGAGCTCGTCCGTGAGCCAAGCGAGCGCCTCGGACGGGTACGGCGGCCGGCCCAGGTCGTACGCGTCGGCGACGCGTCCGAACGAGGCCGCGTGCCGCTCGAGCTGGGGGTCAAGCATCCACACATATCTAGCGCCCGGCCGTGACGCGCGCCGCTTGGCGGCCCCCGAAGGCAACGGTACACTGCCTGCGAAATGCGGCGGATGCTCGTGCTCGGTGGATTCCTCGCGCTCGCGGCGGCCGCCGCCGGGGGCGTGTTCCTGGCCGTGTCCCGCGGCTCCGGCGAGCCGGCGGCCGCCACGGCGGCCACGCACAGGGCCCACCACGATCGCGTTATCTCCGCCGCGTACCGGCACCACCACGGCCACACGCGCGCGCCGGTGCGGCCGTTCGGCTACCCGCGGATGCACTTCCACAAGGTCGGCGAGGGCTCCCACGGCAAGAACGTCCTGCGCCTCCAGCAGCTGCTCGCGCGGCGCGGCTACCTGCCGGTGACGTTCCACGCCTTCGGGCCGAAGCCGATGTACACCCTGGCACCGCGACGGGGACGCTTCCAGTGGCGCTTCGACGCGCCGCCCGAGCTGCGCTCGCAATGGCAGCCCGGCGTGTTCTCCACCATCACCCGCGGCGCGGTGATGTCGTTCCAGGCCGACCATGACCTTCCCATCGACGGCATCGCCGGCCCTCAGGTGTGGCAGGCGCTGACCGGGCCGAAGCCGTTCACGAAGGTTCCGTACACCTACGCGCTCGTGCGCGAGTCGTCCCCGGAGACGATCACCGTCTACCAGACGGGCCGCGCGAACTTCACGTCGCTCGCGAACACCGGCATCCCGCAGGCGCCGACGGCGCTCGGCACGTACCCGGTGTACCTACGGTATACGTCGACGACGATGCAGGGGACCGAGCCCGACGGCACGCCGTACTTCGACACGGGCGTCCCGTGGGTGAGCTATTTCAACGGCGGCGACGCGGTGCATGGGTTCCAGCGCGGATCGTACGGATCGCCCCAGAGCCTGGGATGCGTCGAGTTGCCGTATGACGCCGCCGAGACGGCGTATAGCTTGATGAATTACGGCACGCTCGTGACGGTCACAAGCTGACCCGTGACCGTCACGAGCGTGCAGTTGATGAACCCGTCGTTCAGCCGAGCAGCTCGCGGATGCGCTGGTCGCGCTCCTGCACCTGGCGCACGAGCTGCTGCACGAGATCGCTGATCTGGTTGGCGAGCCGCCCGATGTCGCCGTCCTGGACGCGCGCCGACTTGCGCGTCGCGGCAGAGGTCGCCCGCGGGCCGGCGGCGGACGCGCGGCGAGCCCGGGTCGAGCGGCGGCTGCCGGTGCCCGAGGTACCCTGCGCGCGAGCGGTGCGATAGTAGTTTGCGGCGATCGTGCCGGGCCGGCTCGATCGCTCCTGCGCGATTTGCGCAAACGCTTCTGTACGGCTTCTGCCCTCGCCGACGAGCTCGTTCACGCGCTCGTACACGGCGGGGCCGATTGTGGCTTTGCGGGGCATGCGGTCGGAACCTCCATTCGGGTGCGACGAACCTTACATGAGGCCATTGCAGGACCATCGTCACACCCGCTATCTTCAACCTCGCGTAACGCGTAGCCAATTGTCACCGACGGGGTGACGTATCGCCTTGATGTGACGCCTCGTAGTGCGATGTATTGCCGGACGCCGCGAGCGCGCTAGCGCTCGAGGATGGCGACCTGGCGCGCGGTCGCGATCTCGCGCGACGACCCCGTCAGCGGGACGGCGAACCGCACGCATGTCCCCTGCCCGGGCGCCGAGGTGATCGACGCGGTGCCGCCGACCGCCCGCACGCGCTCGTGCAGCGCGTCGAGTCCCAGGTGCAGCGCGGCGCTCGACCGGGTTCGGGCGTCGACGACGTCGAACCCGAGGCCGTCGTCGCACACCTCGGCCCTGATCGAGCCTCCCCGCTCGCACAGCGTCACGGTGATCGAGTCGGCGCGCGCGTGCTTGCGCACGTTCGCGAGCGCCTCCTGCACCGATCGGTACACGAGCTCCTCGAGCGCGTGGTCGTAGCGCGCGAGCGCGCCGCGCACGCGCGCGCCGGCGCCGGTCTCGCGCGCCACCTGCTGCGCCAGCACGCGCACCGCCGCGACCACGCCGTCGCGGGTGAGGACCGCCGGCCGCAGCTCGAACATGAGGCGCCGGGTGCGATCGGTCGCCTCCTCGAGCGTCGCGCGGGCGACCGACACCGCGGACTCGAGCTGAGGCGTGCCGGCCCGGTGGGCGACCAGCGCCACCCGGTCCATCGCCATCAACGACGCGATCATCACCTGCACCGTGTCGTCGTGGAGCTCTGTCGCGATGCGGCTGCGCTCGACCTCCTCGGCCTGCAGCATGCTCGCGACCACCTCGCACCGCATGCGCTCGCTCTCGCGCAGCGCACGCGCCGCCCGCCGGGCCTCCCGGCGACGGCCGGTGACGTCGCGGCCGATCTCGGTCATGCCCACGATCCGGCCGGCGCCGTCGTACACGTCGACCCGCGTCACCCACACCTCGACCCTGCGCCCGTCCTTGCGCCAGCGCACGATCTCGCTGCTCGGCGGACGGCTGCCGCCGGTCATGACCTGCTGCAGCTCTCCGAACCGGCGCCGGCGGGCGGGCGGCGCGAGGAGGCCGATCGGTTGCCCCAGCGCCTCGTCCGCGGCGTAGCCGTACAGACGCTCCGCGCCGGCGTTCCAGCTCCGGATGACGCCGCCGAGGTCGGTCGAGACGATCGCGTCCGCGGCCGAGCCGATCACGGCGGCCACGCCGGCCGGCGGCGGGGGCGTCCCGGTGAGGACGCAGCTGACGGTCGGGCGCGCCTCGCCGGCGGCCGGGTACAGGTTGGCCGTCGTCGTCCCCGCGCCCGCCGGGATCCGGATGCCGGCTTCCGGCAGCCCGGTCGCGAGCACCCGGGCGGCCGCGGCGGCGACCGCCCGGTGCAGCTCCGGATCGACCTCGGCCAGCGGCGCGCCCACGTGCTCGGCGCCGATGGCGCCCAGGCGGCCGGCAGCGTGTACCGCGACGATCCGATGATCGCCGTCCAGGACGACGACCCCCGCAGGCGCGGCCGTCATGGATGCCCACATGTCGCCCGTATCCGTGCGCGAGGTCGTCACCGACGGCCCCCCTTCCGGGGGGCCTCAGGAGCCCGATTTCCACCCCACACTGCGAACGCATCCTACGTAGGGAAAGGGAGGGTTCCATCCCCATATCGGGGTATTTGGTATGCCAGCCCTC
This sequence comes from Thermoleophilia bacterium, assembly GCA_025928655.1. Lineage (GTDB taxonomy): Bacteria > Actinomycetota > Thermoleophilia > Gaiellales > JAICJC01 > JAICJC01. The sequence continues at coordinate 6,182 of JAICJC010000144.1, forward strand.
CCTGGACCCGCAGTGCATACCCGGTGGCCGGCACCGGTCGTGCAGGCCCCTAGCCCCAGACCTCGGCGGCGGTCTCGACGACGAGTTCCAGCTTGCGCACCTGGTCGGCGATCGTGAGGCGGTTGCCCTCGACCGTCGAGGAGAAGCCGCACTGGGGCGAGAGGCAGAGCTGGTCGACGTCGACGTAGCGTGACGCCTCCTCGATCCGGCGCTTCAGGAGATCCCTTTCCTCGAGCTGCGGCCGCTTCGTCGTGACGAGGCCGAGGACGACGCACTTGCCCGCCGGGACGAAGCGCAACGGCTCGAAGCCGCCCGAGCGGGCATCGTCGTACTCGAGGAAGAAGCCGTCCACCTCGAGGTCGCTGAACAGCCGCTCGGCGACGAACTCGTAGCTTCCCTCGGCCGCCCACATCGACTGCGCGTTCCCGCGGCACATGTGCGTCGTGACCGTCAGCCCCTCCGGCCGGCCGGCGAGCGCGCGGTTGATGTTCGTGATGTACCCCTCATGCAGGTGCTCGGGGTCGCCGCCGATCGCCGCGATGTGCTCGCGCTGGGCCGGATCGTTCACGTACGCGAGGCTGGTGTCGTCGAGCTGCAGGTACCTGCATCCGAGCTCGTACAGTCGTTGCACCTCGTCGGCGTAGGCGGCCGAAAGATCATCCCAGAACGCCTCGATCTCCGGATACACCGTTCTGTCGATGGCGGAGTTCCCACCCCGGTAGTGCACCATGCTCGGGGACGGGATGGTCAGCTTCGGCGTGGCGTCCGTAACCGAGTTGCGCAGGAACGAGAAGGCGTCGCCGAAGATCGTCCGCTCGATCCGCACCGGCCCGTCGACGCGCATCGCGGGCGGTGAGAAGTCGTACTCGCCCTCCTCGTTTCGGAACTTCACGTGGATGCGCTCGCCCTCGACCTGGGACACGCCGCCGAGCTGGTAGATGAAGTCCATGTGCCACGACGCCCGCCGGAACTCGCCGTCGGTCGCGCTCGCGAGCCCGGCGTCGCGCTGCATCGCGACCGCCTCGCGGATCGCGTCGTCCTCGACCCCACGCAGCTCGTCCGCGTCGATGCGGCCCTCGGCGTGGTCGGCGCGGGCCCGCAGCAGCCGCGGCGGCCGCAGCAGGCTGCCGACATGGTCGGCGCGAAACGGCGGGCGGGCGCGCGGGGCCATCGGCGATCAGCATAGCCCTCGGCAACGGGGCGTTCTGGACGCCTCCCGACCCGCCGGGTAACATCGGCCACGCGCGCCCCCTGCGGCGCGGCCCGGTCGCCTGGTGAATCTCCTCCTGGTCATCGCCGTCGGATACCTCCTCGGCAGCATTCCGTGGGGCCTCTGGCTGCCGCGATGGTGGAAGGGGATCGACGTCCGCAAGCACGGGAGCGGCAACATGGGCGCGGCCAACGTCGCCCGCGCGGTCGGCACGAGGTGGGGCATCGGCGTCGCCGTCCTCGACATCTCCAAGGGCGCCGCGGCAGCGCTCGTCGGGCTCGCCGTGGCCGGCTCGCTCGGCGCCGTCGTGGCCGGCGCGGCCGCGATGGTGGGGCACTACCGCCCGCTGTTCCTGGGCTTCGCGCAGGGTGGCAAGTCGGTCGCGACCGGCCTGGGCGCCGCGCTCGCCGTCGCCCCACTGGCGGCGCTCTGCGTCGTCCTGATCTGGGGGACGCTCTTCATCGCCACCCGCTACTCCAGCATCGCCTCGCTCACGAGCAGCGTCGCGCTGCCGCTGCTCGCGTTCACGTTCGGCGCGCCGGCGCCCGTGCTCGTGTTCCTGAGCTGTGCAGGCTTCGCCGTGATCGTCTTCCACCGCAAGAACGTCGTGCGGCTGATACGCGGGACCGAGAACCGCTTCGGGTTCTCACGCCGCCCGTGGGACTGGCGCACGCCGCGCGCGCCGCAGGCGCCGCCGCCCCCCGGCTAGGGCGGGTGGGTGAGCCAGCGCCGTTCGGCGTGCCAGCGCTGCAGGGTGCGGCGGCTGGGGGTGTGGGCGGTGCAGGCGGGGCAAGCGAGGCGGTCATGGTGGTTTGTGGGGTCGAGGGGCGGCGCGCCCTGGGCGTAGAGGGTTTCGAGGCGGCGGCGCAGCTCCGGCCAGGCGTAGCTCCCC
>JAICJC010000111.1 GCA_025928655.1 Thermoleophilia bacterium
CTGAAGCGCCTCGGGTTCACCGCCAAGGACCGCTCCCACGCGGCGTTCGAAGGCTCCGGACTGGCGTCGCTGCACTACGCTGTGCTGGCCCTGCTCGACGAGGATCCGCGCGAGACCCAGGCGCAGATCGCCGACGCGCTCGGCTACGACCGCAGCCTGATCGTCCGGCTCCTGGACGAACTGGAGGAGCGCGAGCTCGTGATCCGCAAGCGCGACCCCGAGGATCGCCGCCGCCACGTCGTCAAGCTGACCGCCGCCGGCCGCTCGCGGCTCGTCGAGCTGCGGGCGATCGTGCGGGGCGTCGAGGACGAGTTCCTCGCCCCGCTGAGCGCCGCGGAGAAGGAGACGCTGCACGCGCTCCTGGCCAGGTTGGCCCGCTACCAGGATCCGCGCTGCATCCTGCGCGGCCACGGGCCCACAAAGCAGGCGTAAGCGACCCGAGCGCACCCGGGCTGAAGTCGGCGGTGCCGGACGCCGATAACCAGAGGGATCGGACACCGAGGCGCGTCCTCGGCACCGACCCCGATCGGCTCCTGCCCGTCCGTGCCCCGCTCACATCTCCAGCCGTCGTCGCGCAACCCCTTCCGTTTGGAGGGGGGCCAGACGCTGCCGCTCGTGGCGCTGCTGCTGACGGGCCTCCTGGGCGTGTCGGCGCTCGTGATCGATGCCGGCAACCTGTACCAGCAGCGCCAGGCGGTGCAGGCGGCGGCTGATGCGGCTGCCCTGGCGGGAGCGACCCAGCTCACCGCGGGGTGGGCCCCGGCCCAGACCGCCGCGAACCAGACCTACGCCAAGAACGGCCTCGCGTCGGACACCGTCGCCATCTCACAGACGACGGATCTCACCGGGGGAGACTCGGTCACCGTAACCGCCAGCCGCGCCGCGCCGACGTTCCTCGCCCGGATCTTCGGCATCACGTCGGGCACCGTGCATGCCACGGCACGCGCCACTGTCGAGTCGTACACGAGCTACACCAGCACAGGGAACGTCCTCCCGTTCGGTGTAATGAAGGGCAACTACACCCTGGGTCAGTCCTACACGATCTACGGGGACGGCAGCTCCTCCAACAACGGCGGCCTGTCGCTCGACATCTCGTCCGGGGGCGGCTGCTCGGCCGCGAACGGCGCCAACGACCTGCGCCACACCATCGACGGCAGCGATCCCGCGTGTCCCCTATCCGTCGGCGACATCGTCGATACGAAGCCCGGCGACAATACCGGGCCGGTCGCCCAGGGCCTGAACTCGCGGATCACGACCTGGAAGCCCTTCGACCAGACCGTCCAGGTCACCGCGAACGGCCAGTACACGCTGCTCGATCCCTCGAGCCCGCAGCTCGTGCTCATCCCGGTCGTGCTCAACACGAGCGGTGGAACGTCATGGCCGAACGGGAGCAGCCAGGTGCAGATCGTCGGCTTCGCGTGGTTCGTCATCACCGGCTGCGGCGATCCCTCGATCCAGGGCAACTGCAAGAACAGCGACGGCAAGTACGTCAACGGCACCTTCGTCGGCCTCAGCGACAGCGGCACATCGGGCAGCACCGGCGCGTGGAGCCCGCAGACCGGCTCGGCCAGCGCCGTACGGCTGACCCAGTAGCGCGCCGCGCCCTACTCCTTCTGGCCGCGCCACCACTCCGGATCGCGCCGCTCCACGGCGCCCACCAGGCCGGCGCCGGCCATCGTCCCGATGCCGCAGACGGGGAACGCCACCCACCATGGCGTGGGAGCCCACGCGGCCCCGTGCAGGTGGGTCAGCGCGCAGATCGCGAGCCCTCCGAACAGGCCGTACAGGCAATCGGAGGCGAGCCGTTCGCCGAACTGCGGGCGTCTGGGAGGGCGAGAGAACATGTCAACCTACCGCTTCGAGCGTACGGCCATTTCCCGTCCGCCGATAGGTGTCCCCTTCTCCGGCGCCCGTTCGTCGTGCCGATGACGCCGGCCGACTTCGGTTGTCCGCACGTCGAGACGAGGGCCTGCCCCATGGCGGCATCGCCGCCGCGGGGGCAGCCTCCAGCGTGATCCAAGGAGGACATATGCGAAACACGCTTGACACCCACATCTCCAGCCTGCGCTCCACCCTGAACGGCAAGGTCATCGGCGCCGACGACCCCCGCTACGACGACGTGCGCCGGGTCTTTCTCACCGGCCTCGACCGGCGGCCTGCGGCGGTCATCCGCGCCACCGACGCGTCCGACGTCGCCCGCGTCGTCACCATGGCGCGGGAGGCCGGCGCCGAGCTCGCCGTGCGCAGCGGCGGGCACAGCCTCGCCGGCTACGGCACGTCCGAGGGCGGCATCGTCCTCGACCTCTCGGCGATGGATGCGGTCGAGATCGACGCAGACGGCCGGAGCGCCTGGGCGCAGACCGGCATCACGGCCGGCGACTTCACCCGCCGGACGGGCCTCTACGGCCTCACCACCGGGCTCGGCGACACGCCCAGCGTCGGCCTCGGTGGGATCACGCTCGGCGGCGGCGTCGGCTTCCTCGTCCGCAAGACGGGGCTCACCATCGACGACCTGCTCGCGGCCGAGGTGGTGACGGCCGACGGCCACCTGCTCCGGGCGGACGAGCGGACCCACCCGGATCTCTTCTGGGCGCTCCGGGGCGGCGGCGGCAACTTCGGCGTCGCCACCAGGTTCCGGCTGCGGCTGCACGAGATCGACGAGGTCGTCGGCGGGATGCTGCTGCTCCCCGCCACCGCCGAGGTGATCGACGGGCTCGTCGCCGCGGCCGAGGCGGCGCCCGCGGAGCTCTCCATGATCGCGAACGTCCTCAAGGCGCCTCCGCTTCCGTTCGTCCCCGCGGAGCACCACGGCAAGCCCGTGGTGATGATCCAGATGGTCTACGCGGGCGGGGCCGACGCCGGCGGGAGGGCGATCGCGCCCATCCGCGGGCTCGCGACGCCGTTCATGGACATGGTGCGGCCGATCCACTACCCCGAGATCTACCCCGAGGTGGAGGGCCCACGGCCCGCGTTCGCCGGAGGGACGAACGTGCTCGTCGACGCCCTGCCCGCGGGAGCCGGGGACACGATCCTCGCGCACCTCGAGACCGCGACGGCGCCGATGGCCGCCGTCCAGCTGCGCGTCCTCGGCGGCGCGATGGCGCAGGTCGCCGACGACGCGACCGCCTTCGGCCACCGCGGGGCGAAGCTAATGGTGAACGTCGCCGTCATGTTCCAGCGCGCCGAGGAGCGGGCGGAGCACGAGGCCTGGGCGGCGGACGTCGTGCGGGCGATGTCGGACGGGCCGGTCACCCCGGCCTACCTCGGATTCGTCGGCGACGAGGGCCAGGACGGCGTCCGCCGGGCCTATCCGGCGGCGACCCTGGAGCGGCTCGCGCAGGTGAAGCGCCGGTACGACCCGGACAACCTGTTCCGCCGCAACCTGAACGTCCTGCCGGGTGGGGTGCGATAGGCCCCGAAAACGTGCCACTCTTCCCCCGAGGAGGGATCCATGAAATACTTGTTCCAGAACTCTCCGGGCTCGTCGATCTCAGAGCTCGAGCGGCTCTCGCCCGCCGAGCAGCAGGCGATCCGGGACGAGTACCTCGCGATCCGGGACCTGCCCGGCGTCGTCGGCGGCGCCCAGCTACAGCCGGCCGAGACGGCCACGACCGTCCGCGTCCGAAACGGCGAGATGCTGCTCACCGACGGCCCGTTCAACGACGCGAAGGAGCACGTGGGCGGATACCTCGTGATCGAGGCGGACGACGTGGACGCGGCGCTCACGATCGCGGCCCGGATCCCGGCGGCGCGGATGGGCGCCGCGGTCGAGGTGCGGCCGCTGGTGGAGGTCTAGCCGCTGCTCGAGCAGGTCTTCCGCGACGAGTGGGGCCGGGCGCTGGCCCCGCGACGGCGTGCCGCCGAACCCGGGGGCGTGGCTGACCGTGACGGCGCGCAACCGTGCCCTCGACCGGCTGCGGCGCGAGCGGATGCCGGCCGAGAAGACCCGCTTGCTCGACGCGCCCCGCAACATGGAGGAGACGAACGAGACGACCTTCCCTGACGAGCGGCTGGAGCTGATCTTCACGTGCTGTCACCCGGCCCTCGGCCTCGAGGCGCAGGTCGCCCTCACCCTGCGCGCCCTCGGCGGGCTGCGCACCGAGGAGATCGCGCGCGCCTTCCTCCTCCCCGAGGAGACGATGAAGCGGCGCCTCGCGCGGGCCAAGCGCAAGATCCGCGACGGCGAGCTCGTGCTGCTCGCAGATCAGGACCGATCCCGGTGGGATGCCGCCAAGATCGCCCGCGGCGCCCTGGCGCTCGAGCGCGGGCGCGCGCTGCAGGGGCGAGGCGTCTACCTGCTCCAGGCGGCGATCGCGTCGCTCCACATGCGCGAGCCGTGCGACGGGCCCCGGATCGCCGCCCTCTACGGCGAGCTCGGCCGCCTGACCGGCTCACCGGTCGTCGAGCTCAACCGCGCGATCGCAGTCGCCGAGGCGGCGGGGACGCAGGCCGGGCTCGAGCTCGTCGACCGGCTCGACCTCGGCGGCTACCGGTACTTCCACTCGACCCGGGCCGATCTCCTGCGCCGGCGCGTGGCCGAGGCGTCGGGATCGCGATGAGCGAGCACGCCGTCGTCATCGCCGGCGGCGGCCCGACCGGCATGATGCTGGCCGGCGAGCTGGCGCTGGCAGGAGTCGACGTCGCGGTCGTCGAGCGGCGCGAGCGCCATGCGCTCGAGGGCTCGCGGGCGCGGGGCCTGCACGCACGCACGATCGAGGTCCTCGACCAGCGCGGCATCGCCGACCGGTTCCTGGCCAAGGGGCAGCCGGCCCAGGTGGCGACGTTCGCCGGCACGCGGCTGGACATGAGCGATTTTCCGAGCCGCCACCCGTACGGGCTGGCGCTGCCCCAGAACGCGTTCGAGGAGATCCTGGCCGGCTGGGTGGCCGAGCTCGGCGTGCCGATCCTCCGCGGGCGGGACGTCACCGGGCTCGCGCAGGACGAGGCCGGGGTCGACGTCGAGGTCTCCGGCGGCGCCCCGCTGCGCGCCGCCTACCTGGTGGGCTGCGACGGCGGGCGCAGCCTGATCCGCAAGGCGGCCGGGATCGAGCTGCGCGAGGCGGTCACGGCCGTCTGGGGCACCGACTTCCCCGGGTGGGAGCCGTCCGTGAGCTCGCTGATCGCCGAGGCGGAGGCCCGCGACGAGATCCCCGTCGGCATCGTGCGCGACGCCCGGGGGCAGCACGGGCTGGGCAGGCTCGAGGACGGGCGCATCGGCGTCGTCGTCAGCGGGCGTACACCGGGCAGACCGGCGAGCCGGCCCTGACCGGCATCCACAGCCCCAGCTGGATCTCACGGTTCAACCTGGGCGTGCAGGACGCCGTGAACCTGGCGTGGAAGCTGGCCCAGGTGGTCGAGGGCACGTCGGCGGAGAGCCTGCTCGACACCTATCACGCCGAGCGCCACCCGGTCGCCGCCCGCGTCCTGCGGATCACGATGGCGCAGACCGCGGTCACGCGCCGGGACGACCGCACCGAGGCGTTGCGCGAGGCCGTTGCCGAGCTGCTCGGCATGGACGAGCCGCGCAGGCGCTTCGCCGGGATGATGTCGGGCCTCGACATCCGCTACGACCCGGGTGACGGGCACCCGCTGCTCGGCCGGCGCGTCCCCGATCTCGACCTGCTCGGCGCCGGCGGTCCGGTGACGGTTTCACCCTCCTGCGCGGTGCCCGCCCGGTGCTGCTGAACCTCGGACCGCCGGGCGCCGTCGACATCGCCCCGTGGGCGGCCCGGGTGCGGCTGGTCGACGCCTCCTACGAGGGACGGTGGGAGCTCCCGTCGTCGGCGAGGTGCCCGCCCCGGCGGCCGTGCTGATCCGGCCCGACGGGTACGTCGCCTGGGTCGGGGACGGAGCCGACAGCGGGCTCGCCGGGGCGCTCGCGACCTGGTTCGGCCCGCCCGTCTAGGGCACACGCCGGGCGCCCGGCTGGCCGAGGCCGTACTCGACAGGCGCCGAGATGCGGGCGCCGGGCCGGTTGGCGGCCCGCGAGAGCTTCATCAGGCCGGGGATCACGCCGAACGGCAGCACGACCCGCCCCCACGAGTACTCGAAGAGCACCATCGCCCCCGTGTACCAGGCCGCGCAGGCGCCGATCACGAACAGCCACGCGCCGACCTTGATCCAGGTCGTGTCGCCGCCCCAGAACCCGCCGCAGACGAAGGCGCTGCCGGCGCCGACGGTGGCGAGCACCGTGAACAGCGGCAGGTTCTCGCGCAGCGCGGCGACCGCGCCCAGCGACGTGAAGAGCGCGAGCGGGATGAACCAGACGGCGAAGCCCTGCTGCGGCGTCGTGAGCGGCGGAACGGTGATGACGTGTGCGGCCGCGAGCGCCTGGATGAAGCCCCAGGCCATCCAGTAGGTGCCCCACATCGTCAGCAGCGCCGAGCCGATGTAGTCGCGCGCCCTGATGCACCACAGGCCGGCGGCGAACTGGGCGACCCCGCCGAAGAAGGCGGCGATCTCGAACATCGTCGGCGGCGAGCCGGTCGCCGTCCCCCACCAGCCGAGCAGCCAGGTGCTCACGACCATCGTCGAGGCGAAGAACCCGAACAGCCCGAGGGTGGCGGGCGGCGCGATGGGCGCCAGGTGGATCCGGGCCGGCGGCGTGCCGTCCCCGCCCGGGTCGGCCTCGCGGGGTGTCGCGTGTCGTTCGATCTGTGCCATCGTGCTCTCCCTCCTCACTGCCCGACCTTGACGCCCGGATCGCCGTGCTCGTAGGCCACCGGATCGGCCTTGCCCCCGCGCTGGGGGATGAAGGCGCGCCCGTAGATCGCGCCCATCATCAGCGCCGTGCCCGCGAAGATCGCGACGGCGGCGGCCGCGACGAAGAGCCAGCCGGCCACCTCCTCCCATCCCGACGACCCGAGCAGCAGCGCCACCGCCGCGCACGCCGCTGCGGCCCCGAGCACCGCCTGGGCGAGGAAGCCGACCCGGTCGCGGGCGAGGTCGGCGAACGCGGTCGTGAACGTGATCACGCTCATGTAGATCATCCACTGGCCCAGCGATCCCCAGTGCGCGTCGCGCGGCGGCACGGTGATCGTCTTGGTCGTGACCAGCAGGTAGATGACACCGAGGCCCATCCAGAACGCCGCCCACGACCCGTGCAGGGCCGCCCCGACGGCGGACCGGGCGCGGTAGCTCCAGAGCGCCGCCCCGAGCTGGCCCACGCCGCCGAAGAGCAGCAGGAACGGGAAGAAGCTCGACGGGTCCTTCTCCGTCCCCCACCCGCCCGCGAACCAGGATCCGTAGACGATGAGCGCGCTCGCGAGCGCGAAGTAGCCGAGCACCGACGGCGCCGCGAGGGGCTGGAGGACGATCCGCGCCTCCGGGCGCCCGGAACGAATCGATGACTGCATGATCCACGTCTCCTTTGGCGGACAGCAGATACTTCGTATTGCGAGGTTTCTACCCCTCTGCGCACCCCAGAAACACGGCGGCCGTCCCGGGACGGCCCTGTCCGACAGCTTCCACGTCGTGAACGCGGGCTTCCCTGCCCGAGCCACAACGCCGCTGGGGAACTGACGCCGCTCTCGTTCCGCGGGCCGAGCGCCACATCGATCTCGACCGTCTGCGCCTCCCTCCCGCCGGAAGTCGACGCGATTCGCCTGCGGCTGCTCGTCGACGAGGCGAGGCGCAGGAGCGAGCAGTTCCCGGACGCCTACCACCTGGACGCAGTCGGCGGGAAGGATGCCGCAAACGACCGGTGGATGCCGAGCCTCGGCGGTCAGCCGTCGGCGAGCGGCGCCCGTGCCTCTTCAACGTAGTGACGGATCCCGTCCTCCAACCGCCACCGGGGCGCATACCCGAGGTCGCGCCTGGCCGCCGTGATGTCGAAGGGGCCCAGGACGTCCCCGTCCAGGCGTCCCGGCCCGGCCGAGAGACGCGCCTCGGGATACAGCCTGGTGATGACCGAGATGAGCTCGGCGACATCGAGGAAGCGATCACCGCTGACGTTGTAGGCAAGCTGAGGCAGCGTCGAACGACTCGCCGCGAGGACAGCGGCATGTGCAACGTCGTCCACGTGTACGAACTGAAATCGATGATCGGATCCTCTCGCGGTTTCCCAGGGCCGATCGGCAACCACAGCGTCCAGCATGTCACAGAGGATCTGAGGGACGCGGTTGCCGGGCCCGTACACCTCGGTGATGCGAAGCGAGACGGGATCGAAGCCGTACCGGTCCCGGTACACTCGCATGAGCATCTCGGTCGCGGCCTTGGTGACGCCGTAGGGGGTCGTCGGTTGGAGCGGAGCGTCCTCGGTCAGGGGCGACTCCGGCCGGTTCCCGTAGGCGCACTCTGACGAAAAGTTGACGATTCGGCGGGCCGGCGTCATCCGCATTGCTTCGAGCAGGTGCGCGGTCCCGTCGAAGTTGGCTGCGAAGGTGGTCAGCGGAAAGTCAAGCGACAGGTCGGGGTGCGACATCCCTGCGGTGTGGATCACGGACGTGACGTCATGTTCGACGATCGCACGCACTAGCCGAGGCGTATCGAATAGTTCACCGTGCACATAGGCCAATTCCGGATCGGAAGGCCCGTGGTAGTCTCGGTTGTAGCTGACGGCCGGTTGTCCGGCCGTGGCGAGCTCGGCCACGATCCGCCGGCCGATATAGCCGAGACCGCCTGTCACGAGCACGGCTCCCATCACGTCACCTCCAGAAGATCGGTGAGTACGACCCGGGCATCGCACCCTTGTACGCACGAACGGTTTTAGCCTCCGTCACCCCTTCGGGCGGCAGGCGCTCCAGATTGCCGATGCCCTCACCCGCGCCAAGATCCGTGACGGCGATGTGAAACCCGACATCGACGGCGTCCACCAGCTTCCCGTGCCATGTCTCAAGCGCCGCCGGTAGCCACTGCCCCGGCGCCTGCAAGCAAAAGTCGCCGATACATGTCGTGCCTCCAAGCGCCGCCGACATCGTGCCGGAGGTGGAGTCGTCACAGCTGACCGTACCGCGGAACGGCATCGACATGTGCGTATGTGGATCAATATATCCATGCAAGACGTACGTACCGCTCGCGTCGAGGATCTCGTCGTCCGCCTGCCGAAGCTGCCGGCAGATCGCATTGATGACACCATCCTCGGCACGCAAGTCGCTTATCGCCTCTCCGCCTGGCGTCACAACCAGCCCATTCGTGATGACTACGCCCATCGTCGTGGTAACCTCGTCTCGATTCAGGAGGGGTCGGGAGTGGTGAGAGAACCGATGGCGAGACCCCAGACGACCGCTCGCGGTGCGCGCCGGCGTCTGCAGATTCTCCGCGCAACCGCGCGCGTGGTCTCGGCTCGCGGCGTCGAGGACACGCGCCTCTCGGACGTCGCCGAGGAAGCGTCGGTGTCGATCGGAAGCATCCAGCACCACTTCGCGAGCCGCGACGAGTTGTTGACGTCCACCTTCGAGATGATCAACGACACCTCCCTCGCTCGGTGGGCCGCGCTGGGGGACGCGCATGACGACCCGCCCCGCCGGCTTCGCTCGCTGCTCGAGTTCGCCGCGCTCGCGCGGCCGGAATGGAGAGAGGAAGACTGGGCGATCTGGATCGAGTTCTGGGCCCTCGCCCACCGCGCCCCGCGGTTCCGCGACCAGTACGATCAGATCTACAGCCGATGGCGTGCTCCCTTTCTGGCGGCGCTTGCCGACGGCGTGGAGCAGGGCCGGTTCGACATCCGCGAGACGCCCGTCGACGCCGTTGACCGGTTGACCGCGCACATCGAAGGCCTCCGCATCCGAGCGATGTTGGATCCGGAGCTGATGCCGCGCCCGCGCATGTTCGAACTCTTGGTTCGCACCGCCGAGGGCATCGTCAACTGCGACCTTTCCTAGTGCCGGAGCGGGCAGCCGCGCAGACGGCCGGCACGAGCACATCGACCGCGATCGCCGCGTCCCCGCAGTTCGCATGCTCGTCCGGCGAGTGGCTGACGCCGTCGCGGCAGGGCACGAACAGCATCGCGCTCGGAACCCGGCGAGCGACCATCAGCGTGTCGTGCACGGCTCCCGACGCCATCCGCAAGTGGGGCACATCGGCGGCCTCCGCGCAGTCCTCCAGGAGCTGGACGATCTCAGGATTCATCCCGGTTCCCATGGCCCGCCCGCGCTCGGCGTAGGCCGCGCTGAGACCTCGCCGAGACGCCGCTTCGACCGCGAATTGGGTCACCGAATCCACGATGACCTCCATCCGTCCGCCGTCGAGTGACCGGACGTCGAGGGAGAGCCGAGCCCGCTCCGCGATCGCATTGATCAGTCGGGGAGCGACGTCCACCTCACCGGCGGTCGCCACCGTGTCGGCGCCGGCCTCGCGCGCCAGGCGTTCGAGTTCAAGCACGATCTCCGCCATCGCAGGGACTGGGTCGAAACGGGCGTTCATGGGTGTTGCTCCGGCATGATCGCCGCGCCCTGTGATTGTGATGTCACCATGAATGTAGCCGTAGATGCCCGAGACCACACCCAGGGCAACTCCCGCATCTTGCAACACTCGTCCCTGCTCGATGTGTACCTCGATCCACGCGATAAGGTCATCGAGCGCCTCCCCTGACCGATCGAGTGCGTCCGGACAGAATCCGGCCTCGGATGCGTGCTCGAGGAACGGCCGTCCATCGTCGATCGACCGCAGCTCCTGGATTCGCTCTCGGGGGATGTCGTTCAGCATGACGCGACTGCCCAGGAGAAGTTCACCGAACCCGGATGCCTCCTCTTCGAGAAACGACATCACCTGAAGAGGGACGTCGATCTCGAGCTCGCTTAGGGAGCGGCACACCTCCACGGCGACGACGACCCCGAGCGTGCCATCGAACGCGCCGCCGTTGCGGTTGGAGTCGCAGTGCGAGCCAAGCCCGACAACGGGGGTGCCGACCGGCCGGTTCCGGGCCACCAGGGTGCCGACAGGGTCGAAATCGACGTCGAAACCGAGGCTCTCGAGCTCCGCGGTGAAGTACGCGAGCGTCGCCATGTACTCCGGGATGTACGCGTGGCGCTGGATCGCGCGCAAGGAGCGCGAGTACCGCGGCCCGCGGAGATGCTCGATTGCGGCCGCGATGCGCCGCTCGATGCGATCGCGGTCAACGATCACCCGGACGCCGAACCGCCGTACGCGATCGGCGGTCCTCCCGGTTCGACCGCCATCATCCCTCCGTCGACCGGGAGGGAGACGCCAGTGATGAAACCGGCGGCCTCCGACGACAGGAACAGGACCGCCTCGGCGACGTCATCGGCAGTCCCGAGGCGTCCCAGCGGATGCATGGCCGCCCAGCGAGACATCTGTTCCGCGGCGGGCGTGTCCGAGGCGGATGCCTCTCGCAGGAGCATCGGGGTTAGGATCGCACCGGGAAGCACACAGTTCACACGGATCCCGTGCGCGGCGCCCTCGATCGCCAGGCTGCGACCGAGGGCCGAAACTGCCCCTTTGGAGGCGGTGTAGGCAACCGAGTCCGGCACCGTGATCTCCGCCCGAGTCGACGATGTGAGCACGATGGAACCGCCCGTTCGGGACTCCTTGAAGTGCCGCATCGCGGCTTGCGAACAGAGGAACGCCCCCGTGGCATTCACGGCCATAACGTGCGACCACTCCGCGAAGTCTGTGTCCGCCGACGAGTGCGTCGACTCCACGCCGGCGCTGACGAACAGCGCGTCCAGGCCGCGGAGGTGGTCGACTGCGAGCGCGAACTGGCTCTCGACCTGGGCCGGGTCGGTAATGTCGGCGCGGAACGTCGGAGGCTCGTCTGTCCCCGACAGGCGGTCGATCACCGCCACGGCCGCCCCCTCATGCGCGAACAGGTGCGCGGCCGCCGCGCCGATGCCGCTCGCACCGCCGACGACGACGACCGACCGCCCGCGGAACCGCTGCGGCCTCACAAGCTCTCGAGCCGGTCCGCTCAACCTCCCGACCCGGACTCGCGCACGCCGGCGAGGTAGGCCGGCTCGATCCGGTCCAGAACCCCCGCGCGCGCAAGCAGGTCGCGGGAGCGGCCGATCCACGCACGGGCGAACCGGCGTCCCGCTTCCAGCAGCTCCAGCTCGTCTGCGAGAAGCAGTTTGCCGCTTTCGTAGACGATCGTACCGCCGACGATCGTGTGCGTGACGTTTGCCCCTTTGGCTCGGTACACGAGGGACTCGAACGCGTTCGTGGCCGGGATGATGAGCGGGTCGTCGAAGTCCACCAGGATCACGTCCGCGAGCTTCCCGGCTTCGAGCGTGCCGATCTGATCCGACAACCCGAGGCACTCCGCGCCGCGGGCCGTTCCCATCTCGACCAGATCGAGCGCCCCCAACCGGTAGCCCGAGCGCAGGCCACGGACGAAGTTCGCGGCGTAGATGGCGTACCGGAACTCCTCGAGCATGTCCATCGAGAAGCAGTCCGTGCCGAACCCGACTCGCGCCCCGGCCCGCAGCAGGTCGTCGATCCTGGCGAACGACTGGCAAGACATCATGATGGTCGGCGTCCAGCTGATCCCCATGCCTGAGCTCGCCGCCAGCTCCACCTCGGCGTCGGACAGCCACACCATGTGATGCCCCTGGACACGCGGCCCGAGGACACCCAGCTCGTCGAGGTAGACGAGCGATCCGTCCAACCCGCTCCGTTCGCGGATCTGCTGGATCTCCGCCTGGCTCTGGGCGATGTGCATCAGCATCTTGCAGTCGTAGCGTTCCGCCTCCGCGGCGATGCGCTGGAGCATCTCGCCCGAGAGCAGGTCCGGCGCATGGGGGCCGAGGCAGGGTGTCACGCGCGGGTGCCCCTTCCAGTCGGCGATCAGCTGGAGGTTCTCCGCCAGGCCCTCCTCCGCTCGTCCGCGGTCGAACTCGATGTCGTAGCGAAGCGCGTCACGGTCGTACCGAGGAGTCGGATCCGCGCTGAACTCGTTGATCTCGCGCGAGATCAACGCGCGGATTCCAAGCCTGTCGGCCGCCTCGGCAGCCGCCTGCGCGTGGTACTGATCGTTGGCGACCGTCGTCACGCCGTTGCGCAGAGCGTCCCAGATGCCGAGGCACGATGCGGCGTACATGGAGTCGTGATCCCACTCGAGCTCCATCGGGAACCACACGTCATACACGGCGGTGATCACGTTCTCCTCGTCGCAAAGGGTGCCGAAGAAATGCGCGCCCACGTGCGTGTGAGTGTCCACAAGACCCGGCATGGCCACGCTTCCGGGCGCCGAGATCTCCCGCTCACCCGTGTACTCACATTCGACGGACGGGCCGACCCACAGGATCCTGCCGTCGCCGATCGCGACGGCCCCGTCTTCGATAACGTGATCCCGGGGAGTCATCGTGAGCACTCGACCCGCGCGGATCACCAGATCAACCTGGGTGGTCATGCAGTCTCCTCTCGCCGTCAGGCCGATACCAG
>JAICJC010000021.1 GCA_025928655.1 Thermoleophilia bacterium
AGGTGGTGCTCCGGGCGGACAGCAGCCTTCATCGGCGAACTCCTCAGGATTGGTGACGGAGGAGATGTCCGGCGGCGGGGCGAGAACCTTACAGACGCAAGGGCGGCCGGCCCCCCGTCTGCTACCAGAGCTGCTCGGGGCCGCGCCAGCCCGGCTCGGCGCGGATCCCGAAGAGCACCCGGCTGCGCCGGTCCATGCTGGCGACCATCGCTTCGCCGAGGTTGAGGGCCTGGAGCGCCCGTGCGTCGCAGAAGCGGGTGAGCAGGTCGCGGGCGAGCTCGGCGCGGCCGGCGGCGATCAGCACCTGGGCCTGCTCGACCACCGTCGCCAGCTGCTCGGACGTGGCGCGCTCGAGCGCCTCCCACACCGGCGTCACCTCCGGCAGGAACAGCTCGTGGTGCTCGGCCAGCAGGTACAGCAGCCGCTTGAAGGTGACCACGGCGGAGCGGGTCGCCTCGACCCGCTGTGACACCGTCGAGGCCGGATCCCCCTCCCGGGCGTCGATGAACGCGGCGTCCTCCCCCGCGGTCAGGTACCGGTGCCGCCCAAGCTCCGGCGGGATCGAGTCGCACCCCAGGAGGAACGGCGTGAAGGGCGCCGCGATCGCCCCCACCGGCGCATGCCAGATCAGGCGCAGGTCGGGGTGCGCCTCGGCCGGCAGCGGCACCACCTGGCCGTAGCCGGCCGAGTCGCCGGTCAGCCGTTCGGTGCGCACCGCCCACATCACGTCGGCCAGGCCGATCCGCTCCGGGCGGGCCGCCCGCGCGGCGAGCTCATCGGCGATCCACCGCGCCCCCTGCCACGCCCCCCTGCCGTCGCCGTAGACGGCGTTCACGTCGAACGGTCCCGCCGCGGGGTCATACCAGCCCCGGTCGATCGCGAACTCGATCAGGTGCGGGGCGCCGGCGAAGTCGGGATGCTCGGCGAAGTCTGCGGGCACCTGCTTGATCACGCCGGGGCGGCTGATGCGGATGCCGTCGGGCCCGACCCGCTCGGCCGCCCACAGCTTCTGCGCGCCCGCGAACTCGATGACCACCCAGGCCTCGGCGGCGTCGGCGATCAGGTGCGAGTTGCCGCCGTAGGTGGCCTCGCCGTGCTCGTCGATCAGCCGGCCGATCAGCGCCACGCCCTCGCGGGCGCTGCGGGCGCGCTCCAGCACGATCCGGGCCAGGTCGCTGTAGTTCAGGCCGCGCTGGTCCGGCGGCGTCATCGCCCGCAACCGCTCGCTCGACGTCGACCAGACGTCGCGCATCGCGACCCCGTGCTCGTTCAGGCCGCCGTTGGTCAGCGGCGCCGGCACGCCGAGATAGTGGGAGTAGTCGACCCGCAGGTGGCGGGCGGTCGTCGGGGCCTGCGGGATTCTCGAGCGGATCCCCGGCATCGCAGATTGGGGCGTCACCCCCACCTCGATCTCGGCGCCCGGGGGATGCTCCTGCCGGGGCGCCAGCTCCAGCCAGTGGCTCGACGGCTCGTCGCCGTAGCCGGCCAGGTACCCGCACCCGTCCCGGGTCAAGTGAGGGCCGATGTAGATGGCGTAGCTCATCGTGCGTCTCTGCCCGTCGCCGGCCTGCGACCTGGCCGATACTCCTCAAGCCGCAAACACGGTTCGCTAGGCGTCGTAGATCGACTCGCTCTGGCCGGCACGCGCATTGGCGGGATAGGTGACGAGGTCGTCCATGAAGCGGGGTAGTGCGGCGATCCGGGCAAGCCAACGCTCAACGGCGGGATAGCCGGCGAGGTCGTAGCCGGCATCGCCTGCGACGTGGGTGTAGGCGAAGTTCGCGAGGTCGGCGATCGTGCATGAGTCGCCGACGAGGAACGCACGATCCGCCAATCGTGCCGCAAGCATCTCGAGGGCGCTTCGGCCGAGCTCGAGTCGTGCTGGTACGACTTCGGGGTTTCGGCCGGTGAGGATGCGAAACCGGGCGGAGCCGATGCCGTTCATCACGCGTTCCTGCTCGAAGAAGAGCCATTGCGCAACATGGGCGCGTCCGGGCGGATCGTCCGGTAGATAGGGTGTCTCTTCGGCGAGATACCAGAGGATCGCGTTCGACTGCGCCAGGAGTTGCCCGTCGTCAAGCTCGAGCACCGGTGTCTCGCGCGCCGGGTTCAGCTCGGCGTACGCAGGTGTCAGCGTTTCGCCCGCAAAGATGTCGACCTCGACGCGTTCGTACTCGCGCTCGAGTAGCGCAAGCAGCAGCCGCGCCTTGTAGCAGTTCGCTGAAGCGGGATAGTCGTACAGACGCAACGTGTGCCTCCGAGGAGTCGCCATGGATGTCTCGTGCGCCGCGGGCTTGGGTCGGCCAACGTGGCCGGACCCACCTATATCGGATCCTGCCCAGTCGTGCGGGACAAGGAGGTCCAGTCCAGTCGGACGCCCCACAAACGGCCTGAGCGGAAAAGCCCTCTAACGGACTCGAACCGTTGACCCCTTCCTTACCATGGAAGTGCTCTACCAACTGAGCTAAGAGGGCGGGGCGGCTCCGTGACCCGTGTGGAGTCGCGCGGCCATTGTAGGGGATTCCCGCGGTCGATCTTCGAATCGGGCGGATCGGCCGGCTATCCCGGGTCACCCTCCGGCCGCGGGGCCGTGATCGTCGCCAGCATGGCCGTGTAGTCCTGCCCGCCTCGCCCCTCCTGCTCGGCCTGGGAGAGCCACTCCCGGGCGCCTTCGATCAGCCGCAGCGGACCGGCGTCCGAGGCCGAGGCCGCCTCGAGGATGAGGCGCGCGTCCTTGGCTGCGAGCGCGAGCGAGAACCGGGTCGGATAGTCACCGGCTTGGAGGAGGGGGCGTCGGCGGGCCGCCTCGGCGGCCAGCGGCGTCGTCTCCAGAACCCGGCCGACGACTTCTTCGCCGAGGCCGGCGCTGCGGGCGAACGCGACCGCTTCGCCGACCGCCGCGACCGCCATGAACAGTGCGGCGTTCGCCACGAGCTTGGCTGCAGCTCCGGCCCCGCTGCCGCCGACGCGGACGACGGTGCCAAGCGCCGTCAGCACCGGTATGACGCGCCGCACCGCGTCTTCGGATCCGCCCACGTAGAGCGTCAGCTCGCCGCGCTCCGCCTGGGCGACGCTACCGAGTACCGGCGCGTCCACGAGCCCGACCGCGGCGGGTAGCTGCGACCGGAGCCACCGGATCGTCGGCGGCCCGACCGTCGACATCTCGAGAACGTCGGCGCCCGACGGGAGTCCGGCTGCGATGCCGGTCGGCCCCGACACTGTCGCCTGCAGCGCGGCGGGATCCGAGACCATGGTGATTACCACGTGGCTCGATGCCGCGAGCTCGGCCGGTGTCGCCGCGTGATGCGCACCGTGCGCGACGAGCGGCGCCGCCTTCGCGGCCGTCCGGTTCCAGACCACGACCGGGTGACCGGCCTCCAGAAGGCGTGCGGCGATCCGGCTTCCCATCGCCCCGAGTCCCACGACCCCGATCATCGAGCGGATCGTAGGCGGGACGGGCCGCTCCTTGACGGGAACGACACGTAAGCCTAAACTAACGCGTTAGTGGACGCTTACGCGACAAGCGGCTGGACGGCGCTCGCCGATCCGACCCGGCGGGCGATCTTCGAACGCCTCGTGGAGCGTCCGTACGCCGTGGGCGATCTCGCGGTGGGGCTGCCGGTCACGCGCCCGGCCGTGTCGCAGCACCTGAAGGTGCTGAAGGGCGCCGGGCTGGTCGTCGACCGAAAGGCCGGGAAGCGGCGCATCTACCGCGTCGACCCCGCCGGCCTCGCGCAGCTGCGGGCCGAGCTCGATGGCTTCTGGACGAAGACCCTCGCCGCCTACAAGGCGGCCGTCGAACAACCCGAGAAGGGGGATCAATGAGCACTGACACAAACGCGACCGCCGCGACGACCGTGCGGCAGTCGATCGTGGTCGACGCGCCGGTCGAGCGCGCCTTCGACGTCTTCACGAACCGGTTCGGCGACTTCAAGCCGCGCGAGCACAACCTGCTCGGCGGTGTCGAGATCGCCGAGACCGTGTTCGAGCCGCGGGTGGGCGGCTACCTCTACGACCGCGGCGCCGACGGCAGCGAGTGCCGCTTCGCGCGCGTGCTCGCTTACGAGCCGCCGCATCGCGTCGTCATGAGCTGGGACATCAGCCCGTCTTGGCGGCTCGAGAGCGATCCGGCGCGGGCGAGCGAGTGGGAGGTGCGCTTCGTCGCCGAGACTCCCGAGCGCACTCGCGTGGAGCTCGAGCACCGCCACCTCGACCGCCACGGCGAGGGCTGGGAGAACGTTCGCGACGGTGTCGCCGGTGGCCAGGGCTGGCCGCTCTACCTGCGGCGCTATACCGAGCGCCTCGCGGAGCAGGGTTGAGCGCATGGGGCCGGCCGCCCCGCTCCGGGCGGCCGGCCCCGTCCTCGAAGATCCTCGGGCTCGCTTATGAGCTGCGCCCGAGCTCGGCCGCGAGCGCGTCGAGCAGCCGCTCGAGATCGGCGCGGTCGTTGTAGCCGGCGAACGAGGGCCGGACGAGGATCTGCTCCCCGAAGCCGAACACCGGCACCTCGATGCCGTATGCCGCGAGCAGCCGCTCCTGCAGCCCGGCGGGATCGCCGCAGGGGATGGGGCAGGCGACGAACTGCCCGACCATCTCCTCGGCGAGCAGCGGCGCGCAGCCGAACCGCTCGGCGATCCGTTCCCGCGCCGCTCGGGCCAGGGCGACACACCCGGCCCGGCGCGGCTCGAGATGCTCGCGGTGGAACGCGATCGCCGCCGGCACCGACAGGTACGCGGCCGGATCCGACGTGCCCTGCCAGGCGCTGCGGCGCACGAACGAGCAGTCGGCGTGGTCGAGCAGGTCCTCGCACTCCGCCCAGCCCCACGAGATGATGTTGGAGCCCATCCAGCACTGCTGGTCGGGGTGCACGTAGAGGAACGCGGCGCCCTTGGGGGCGACCAGCCACTTGTGGGCGTTGCCCGTGTAGATGTCGGCGCCGAGGCCGCGCACGTCGACCGGAACCTGACCCGGCGCGTGCGCGCCGTCGACGACCGTGAGGATGCCCCGCTCGGCTGCCGCGGCGACGAGCCGGTCGACCGGCAGGATCGCGGCGGTCGGTGAGGTGATGTGGCTCATGTGCAGCGCCCGCGTCCGCCCGGAGAAGGCCGCCGTGACCGTCTCGACGACGCCGTCCGGGGTGAGCGGCAGCGGCAGCCGGACCTTGCGGTAGTCGGCCCCCGCCGCCTGGCACGCCGCCCGCCAGGCCAGGTCGCACGCGCCGTACTCGTGATCGCAGCTCAGGACCTCGTCCCCCGGCTCCAGGTGCATGGAGCGGGCGGCGACGTTGACGCCCGTCGTCGCGTTGGGGACGAAGGTCAGGTCGTCCGCACCCGCGCCGACGTAGCCGGCCAGCTCCCGGCGCGCATCGGCCAGGGCCGGCGCGAGCGTCCGCGTGAGGAACCGGGTCGGCTGCCGCTCGAGCTCGAGCTGCCAGGCCTGGTACGCCTCGAAGACCGGGATCGGCGCCGCGCCGAACGCGCCATGGTTCAGATAGCAGACGTCGGGATCGAGCAGGAACCGGGCCCGGAGCGCGGCGGTCACTCCGAGATCATGACGGAGTCGAGCGCCTCGTCCAGCGATGAGCAGACCGTCACCAGGGTCGTGGCCCCGGTGATGTCGAACAGGCGCGCGGCCGCGCTGTCCGGCGGCGCGACCACGATCGTGCTCGCGCACGCCCCGTCCCGGGCCGTGGTCTGGACGAGCACCGCCAGGATGCTCGAGTCGATGAAGGTGGCCGAAGACAGGTCGATGATGCACGCCTCCCCCGAGGCGATGTCCATCAGCGCGCGCTCCACGTCGCCGTGGGTCGACAGGTCGTGCTCCCCGGCGAGCTCCACGATGACGGCGGCGGGGACGCGCCGGATGTTCACGCGTGGCTTCTCCACGAGCTCCTCTCCCCGGTCGGTCGGGGCGGGGCGGCGGCCGCGCGGCACGCCGCCTGCCCCACGTGATTGCGGCCGCCGCTACTCGGAGCTGATCGTCTTCGAGCGGTGGCCGATGCTGATCGAACGCGGCTTGGCCTCCTCGGGCTTCGGCAGTCGCACGGTGAGGACGCCGTCCTCGTAGTCGGCGGTGATCGACGCCCCGTCCACGCCCTGGGGAAGGGTGAAGGAGCGCACGAAGCGGCCCTGCCAGCGCTCGCTGCGGTACCGCCGGTTCGCTCCGCCGGACACGCTCCGCTCGCCGGTGACGACGAGCTGTCCGTCGACCGCCTCGGCGGAGAGGTTCTCGGCATTGCAGCCAGGGACGTCGAGCTCGATCACGACCTGCTGGTCGTCCTCCCAGATGTCCACGGGAGGAAGAAAGCCGCGCTGCCCGCCCGGTGCGGCACGCAGCCCGAACATGCGCTCGAAGCGGTCGGTCATGGCGTCGAGCTCGGCCAGCAGCGGGTCTCGACGGGCCAGGGTGGTGTTCATCGGTTCCTCCTTCCGGATCGTTGTAACGGTTCATCCGGTTGAGGTAACCAGCAGCCGGCGGGTGTCAACCGTTTTCGACGCGGCCGCCATCTTCTCGATCGCCTGCTGCTCGATCTTGCGCACCCGCTCGCCGGAGACGCCCAGACGGCGGCCGATCGTCCGCAGCGACTCGCCCTCCGCCCGTGCGGCCAGCACCTCCCGCTCCCGCTCGGTCAGGCGGAGCAGGAGCGGACGCAGCTGGGTCAGGGCGAGCCGCTCGAGCACCCGTTCGTACTCGGCGTCGGCGAGCGGGCACGCCACGAGGTCCATCTCGCCCTCGTCGTAGTCGATCCGCTCGGCGCGCACGATCTCGGCCACCCGGCCGGCAGCCCACCCGAGCGCATCCGCGAGCTCCTGGTCGTCCGGCTCCCGTCCGAGCGTTGCCAGCAGGCGCTCACGGGCCTGCTTCAGCTCGTGGATGTCCCAGAGGACGTTGGTCGGCAGCCGGAAGGGACGGGAGCGCTCGGCCACGGCCTGCTGCAGCGACTGGCGGATCCACAGGCGCGCCCAGGGCACGAACGACCCCTTGCCGGGGTCGAAGTCGACCACCGCCCGCAGCAGCCCGAGGACGCCGTCGTTGACCAGGTCGTCGTGGGTGATCCCGCGGCCGGCGTAGCGGCGGGCCATGCGCCGGATCATCGGCAGCAGCTCCTCCACGAGCTCCGACCGGGCGCCGGCATCCTCGCGTGCTCTTGTCGCGAGGGAGTCCACGCCGCCTGACACACCCGCACTTTACGCGCGCGGGAGCCCGAAGCGTGTTTAGCGCGCGCCGCCGGGTGGGCACGCTGGCGGCATGCGACCCGGCGACCTCGCGAGCGGCATCGCGCGTCCCGCCCTGAGCGGGGCGATGCGCGCCCGTCAGACGAAGAAGGAACAGGACCGCGTGACCGTGAAGCAGGTGCTCGGCTTCGTGGCGGTCGCCGCGTTCACGACCTGGCTCACCAAGCAGCTCGACGACCTCGTCGAGCGCAAGCTGGCCTGAGCGATCACCTGGGAGCCTCCGCCTCCAGGCCGATCCGCGCGCCGACGACGTGCGCGAGGTAGCGCAGCGCGATGTCGGCGTTCTCCGGGTCGACGGCGGCGCAGGCCTCGGGCAGGATCGTGATCTGGTAGCCCAGCTCGCGCCCGTCGATCGCGCTCTGGGCCACGCACATCTCCGTGGCCGTGCCGGCGAGCAGGAGCCGGCGCACCTCTCGCTCCCGCAGGAAGAGGTCGAGTGGCGTGTGGTCGAACGCCGAGTAGCGCGGCTTGCACAGGAAGGGGTCATCCCGCTCGGGGGCGATCGCGTCGATCAGCGCCGGTTCGGGGCAGCGGCGGCGCGCCTCCTCGAGGACGCGTCCGCGGTCACCCGACCATGTGCCGAAGTCGTCGTTCGCGTAGACCACCGGGATCCCGGCGTCCCGGGCGGCCGCGATGGCAGCCTGCAGGCTCTCGTGCGCCTCGCGGAACGAGGCGAACATCGCATCCCCGTCCTCGTGCCCGAAGTTCGCGAGCACGTCCACGAGCACCAGGGCGTCGTCGTCTCTCATACCTCTGCAGTTTCCCGTTCGGGGCGGGGGGGAATCGACTCCTTGTGCAACGGGCGAACGCTGTCGGTGCGTGGCTCTGTTGGTGGGTGGGGAGCTTCTGGCTCTGGATGCTGCACATCGGCAAGTGGGATCGCATCGATGCCGTGGCGGGAGCCGCCGTCGCCGTCTTCGCGGCGACGATCGCCGAGCGCGCCCGCCGGGCCGCGGGCGTCCATCCGCGAGTCGCCCTCGGGCCGTTCCGCGGCAGTCTCATCATGCCGCTGATCGTCTGCGCCGACTTCGGGCTCGTCACCTACGCGCTCGTCGCATCGCTCGCTCGCCGGCGCGTCGTCCGCGGCCGCTATCTGGCCCGCGACTTCGCCGCCGGCCCGAAGGCGACGCCGGAGGGCGCCGCCCACCGGGCCTGGACGGTGCTGCTGGCCGGGTACAGCCCGAACGCCTACGTCGTCGACATCGACCCCGAGGAGAACGTCGTGCTCCTTCACGACCTGATCCCGTGGCGACGCTCGGAGGAGCCGGCGTGAACGACTTCCTGCTCGCCGCCACCGTGATGCTGGCCGGGTTCGTCCCCGTCGGCATCGTCTGCCTGCGCGGCGGGCCGATCGACGCGCTCGCGGCGCTCGAGCTCGCCGGCGCCCTCGCCACCACGATCCTGCTGTGCCTGGCCGAGGGCTTCGGCCGCTCCTCGTACTTCGACGTCCCTGTCATCTGCGCCGCCCTGACCTGGGTCAGCGGTCTGGTGTTCGCCCGCTTCGTCGGAAGGCACGTCTGACCGACATGGCCATCAACGTGCTCCTCGTCGCCGCCGTCGTCGCGCAGCTCATCTCGGCGCTCGGCCTCGTGGTGATGCGGACGGCCGCCGACCGCCTCCACTACACGTCGGCGGCCTTCACCGTGGGGCCGTTCTGCGTGCTCGCCGCCGTGCTCCTGCGCGAGGGCATGACCACCGCGGCCTACGAGACGATCGGTGCGGTCGGGCTGCTGTTCCTGGCCGGACCGATCGTCGTGCACGCGACGGCCAGGGCGGGCCGCCGCCAGGAGCTCGGCCATCCCCGGGCCCGTCCCGAGGAGCGGGTCCGATAGCGCTCGAGACCATCGCCCCGCTGCAGGCGGCGACGCTCGTCCTCGTGGCCTGCGCCGCGACGTCGGTCGCGCTCTGCCTCGACCCGCTGCGCCAGATCTTCCTGAGCGGTGTCTACGGGCTCCTCCTGGCGGTGCTCTTCGTCGTCCTTCAGGCGCCGGACGTCGCCCTCTCGATGCTGGTCGTGAGCACGGTCGCCTACCCGTTGATCGTCCTGATCGCCATCAGTCGCACGCGCCGCGAGCGGGGGGAGGAATGAGCTCGCGCCAGCGCCTGCGGGCCTGGATCGCGGCACCCGTGCTCGCCCTGTTCGCGGCGATCCTGGGATGGGGATTCGCGCGCGCGCCGGCGTTCGGCGACTTCCACGGCGCCTACGGCGACCTCCTCAACCGGATCGCCGTCCCCCAGCGGCACACGTCCAACGTCGTCACGGCCATCGTGTTCGACTACCGCGGGTTCGACACGATGGGCGAGGAGTTCATCCTCTTCGCATCGGTCGTGGGCGTCGTGCTCCTCCTGCGCGCCGTGCGTGAGCCGGCGACGGGCCAGGACGATCCGGTCGCGAGCGATGCCATCCGCCTCTTCGGCATCATCATGGTCGCCGTGATCCTCGTGTTCGGCCTGTGGCTGGCGGCGTTCGGCCTCGTGACGCCGGGGGGCGGGTTCCAGGGCGGCGTTGCCATCGCGGGCGGCATCGTCCTGGTCTTCCTCGCGAGCGGCTACCGGGCGTGGCGCACGTTCGGGCGGGAGCGGCTGCTCGACCCCTTCGAGGGTCTGGGCGCGGCGAGCTACGCCGCGGTCGGGCTGGCCGCGCTCATCGCCGGCGCACCGTTTCTCCACAACCTGCTGGGCCTTGGCGTCGCGGGGACGCTCAGGTCGGGCGGGAGCATGACCCTTCTGAACTGGGCGGTGGCTGTCGAAGTCGCGGCCGCGAACCTCGTGCTCTACACGGAGTTCCTCGAGAGCTACCTCGTCCCCCACCTCCCCCGGCGATGACGATCCTCGTCTACGCAGTCGTCGCCTGGGTATTCGCGATCGGGATCTACGGAGCCATCGTCAGCCGCAACCTGATCCACCTGGCGCTGTGCCTGACGGTCACGCAGTCGTCGACGTACATCCTCCTGCTGGCCATCGGCTACAAGCATGGGGCAGGCGCCCCGATCTTCGAGGATGTGAAGCTGGGAACGGCCGCCGTCGACCCGGTTGTGCAGTCGCTCACGCTCACGGACGTCGTCGTCAGCGTGACCGTGATCGCGCTCATCCTGGCGCTCGCGCTCGACGTGCACCGCCAGTCGGACAGCATCGACCCGGACGAGATCTCGACCCTGAACCGATGAGCTGGGCGCTTCCGCTCCCGGTGGTCGTCCCGTTGATCGCGGCCGCGGTGCTGGTCGCGACGGGAGCGATCCTGCCCCGGCGCGTCCAGGATGCGATCGGGATCGCCGCCGCGGCGACGGCGACCGGCTTCGCGCTCCTGATCCTGGCCGCGTCCGAGCGGCACGACGTCCTGCACTGGTTCGGCGGCTGGCATCCGCACGCCGGGCTCGCGCTCGGCATCTCGTTCACCGCCGATCCGCTCGGCGCGGGCATGGCCGCGCTCGCCTGCGGCCTCGACCTGCTCGTGCTCGTCTACTCGTGGACGTACATGCGCCGGCAGTCGCAGACGTTCGACGTCCTCATCCTCGCGCTCGGGGGGGCCATGGCAGGGTTCGCGCTCACCGGCGACATCTTCAACATGTTCGTCTGGTTCGAGCTGATGGGCGTGTCGGCCTACGCGCTCGCCGGCTTCATGGTCGAGGAGCTGGGACCGCTCCAGGGGGCGATCAACTTCGCGGTCACGAACACGGTCGGCGCGTACATGGTGCTCATGGGGATCGCGCTCCTCTACGCTCGCACGGATGCGTTGAACCTGGCCCAGATCGGCCGCGTGCTCGGACACCGGCCGGCCGATCGGCTCGTGATCGTCGCCTTCGCGCTGATCGTGACCGGGCTGATGGTGAGGGCGGCGATCGTGCCCTTTCACTTCTGGCTCGCTGACGCGCACGCGGCCTCGCCCGCGCCGGTGTGCGCGCTGCTCTCCGGGGCGATGGTCGAGCTCGGGATCTTCTTCATCGCCCGGGTCTACTGGACCGCGTTCGCCGCACCGTTGCACGCGCACGCCTCGGGCGTGCGCGACGTGCTCGTGGGGCTGGGGGTGGCCACGGCGCTGATCGGCGCGCTCATGTGCCTGCTGCAGCGGCAGCTGAAACGTCTGCTCGCGTACTCGACCATCTCGCAGGCCGGAACGATGCTCGCCGGCATCGCGTTGCTCGATCCGCGCTCGCTGGCCGGCGTTGCAAACCTGGTTCTGGCGCACGGGCTTCTCAAGGGTGGCCTGTTCCTGCTCTGCGGCGTCATCCTCGTCGAGCTCCGCCACATCGACGAGCTGCGGGTGTACGGGGCCGGGCGACGGCTGCCGTGGGCCGGTGTGCTGTGGCTGCTCGGGACGCTCGGGCTCGTGGGCCTGCCGCCGTTGGGCGTGTTCCTCGCCCAGCAGCTTCTGTACGAGGGCGGCAGGGAGCACGGCTTCGGCTGGCTCGCGGTCGTGGGCGCGGTCGCGAGCGGCGTCTGCGCCGGGGCGATGCTGCGGGCCGGGGCGCGCATCTTCCTCGGCTGGGGGGCGCGGGAGGACGAGCTGCTCTCGCCGGAGCCCGATGAGCATGCGCCCGAGCGGGACGTGAGCGGGCGGCCGCTCGGCATCGTCGCGGGGATCGCGATCGTCCTCGGCCTGGCGGCGTCGGTCGTGCCGGGCATCGAGGCCCGCACGGAGCTCGCCGCCGAGCGCTTCGCCGACACCTCGGCCTACCGCGCCGCCGTCCTGCACGGGGCCGCCCACGGCGACGCCGCCGCGCACGTCTCGTTCTCGCTGCTCGGCGTCGACACGGCATCGGCGCTGTACGGGCTCGGGGCGCTCGCGATCGCGGCCGCAACGGCCGCGTTCGGGCTCTGGCACCGTCGCCTGCCGCCCCGCATCCTGTCCGCCGGCGCCCGCACGCTCGGGCCGCCGGTCACCGTCATCCGCCTCGCCCACTCGGGAATCGTGGGCGACTACCTCCTGTGGCTGAGCGGGGGCGCGCTCGCGGTGGCCGCGATCTGGGCCCTCACGCTGTGAGCCCCGAGGGCGGGGTCAGACCCCGAACGGCCGCTGTGACACGGCCGTGACGGATCCGTTCGGGGTCTGACCCCGACTCCCGTTTGGGCGGTTGACGGGCGGGTATCGGAAGGAAGACCACCGGGAGGTAGACATGTCGGAGAGGGACGTGAGCGGCCAGCTCGTGCGCTATCTGGCCGACGCACATTCGATCGAGGAGCAGGCGCTCGCGCAGCTGCGCACGGCGCCGGACATCGCCGGCGAGGAACGCCTGGCAGGGGCCCTGGGCGCCCACCTGCTCGAGACCGAGACGCACGAGCGGCTCGTGCGCGAGCGCATGAGCGCGCTCGGCGAGTCGCCGTCGCGGCTGAAGGACATGATCATGGCGGTGGGCGGCAAGGGCTTCGTGATCTTCGCCCGCTCGCAGCCGGACACGCCCGGCAAGCTCGCGGCGCACGCGTACTCGTACGAGCACCTCGAGATCGCGGCCTACGAACTGCTCGCCCGGGTGGCCCGGTCGGCGGGAGACGCCGAGACCGAGGCCATGGCCGGGCGGATCCGCGAGGACGAGGAGCGGATGGCGAAGCGGCTCGCGGACGTCTTCGACGAGACGGTGCGAGCGTCCATCTCCGGCCTCGATCCCGAGCAGCTCCAGAAGCGCCTCGTCAGCTATCTGGCGGACGCGCATGCGCTCGAGCAGCAGTCGATCGGCCTGCTGCAGCGGGCGGTCGACGTCGCCGGTGCCTCCGCCCTCGAGGCGGCCTACCGGGCCCATCTGGAGGAGAGCCACGCCCACCTGCAGGCGATCGAGGAGCGCCTCGAGGCCCTCGGTGCCGGCCCCTCGGCCGTGAAGGACGCCGCGATGCGGCTCGGCGCGATGAACTGGGCCACGTTCTTCAAGGCCCACCCGGACACGCCCGGCAAGGTGGCCGCGTTCGCATATGCCTTCGAGCACCTCGAGGCCGCGGGCTACGAGCAGCTGCTGCGGGTGGCCGAGCTCGTCGGCGACGACGACACGACCATGCTCGCGCAGACGATCCTCGCCGAGGAGCGTTCGGCCGCCGCGGCGATCGCGTCGGAGTGGGACACCGCCGCCCGCGCGTCGCTCGCGGCCGTGAAGGCGCTTTAGATGCGCGTCGTCGTCGTCGGAGCCACGGGGAACGTCGGCACGAGCGTCGTCTCGGCGCTCGCGGCCGACGACGCCGTCGAGTCGGTGCTCGGGCTCGCCCGCCGACCGGGCGGCCCGCCGCACCCGAAGGTGCGCTGGGAGCGCGCGGACGTGCGCCTGACCGACCTGGCCCCGGCGTTCGCGGGCGCAGACGCCGTCATCCACCTCGCCTGGCTGTTGCAGCCGTCCCACCAGGAGCCGCGCATGCGTGCGGTGAACGTCGACGGCGGCGCCCGGGTGTTCGAGGCCGCGGCCGCGGCGGGGGTGCGGACGCTCGTGTACGCCTCGTCGGTCGGCGCCTACGCCGCCGCCCCCTCGGACGGCCGGCCGCGCGACGAGGCCTGGCCCGCGACGGGGATCCCGAGCGCGTACTACGCCCGGCACAAGGCCCGCGTCGAGGCCATGCTCGACCGGTTCGAGGCCGAGCACCCGGGGATGCGCGTCGTGCGGCTGCGGCCCGCGCTCATCTTCAAGCGCGAGGCCGCGACGGAGATCAAGCGCTACTTCGTCGGCCCGCTCGTCCCGCCGTGGGCGATTCGACCGGGGGTGCTGCCGGCGGTGCCGTGGCCGTCGGGACTGCGCTTCCAGGCCGTCCACACGTCGGACATCGCGCAGGCCTACCGGCTGGCCGTGACGAACGAGCAGGCCCGGGGCGCCTACAACATCGCGGCCGACCCCGTGATCGGGCCGTCCGAGTTCGGCGGGATCGTGAACGCGCGCATCGTCGAGGTGCCGCCCGGAGCGGTGCGAAAGACGCTCGAGCTGTCGTGGCGCGCCCGCCTGCAGGCGACCGCGCCCGGCTGGCTCGACATGGCGCTGGGCGTGCCCGTCATGGACACGTCGCGGGCGAGGAGCGAGCTCGGCTGGACGCCGACGGTGAGCGCGGTCGATGCCCTGGCGGAGCTCCTGAGCGGCATCCCCCTTCGGTCGACCGGCGAGACGCCGGTGCTGGCGGCCTGATCCGTCGCGGGGCCAGGCCCCGCCGAGGGCGGCGTCAGCCCGCCTTCACGAACCGTCGCGACACGGCCGTGTAGAGCCGGACCGGGGCCACGCGGACGAGCTTCATCCCAACCCGGTAGGGCAGCGGGAACACCGCCTCCGCCTTGCCCTTCTCGATCGCGTCGGCGATCCGGCGGGCGGCGTCGGGCGCCTCGATCATGAAGGGCATGGGGAAGTCGTTGGCCTCGGTCAGCGGCGTGCGGACGAAGCCGGGGTTCACGAGCTGCACGTCGACGCCGAGCGGCCCCAGGTCGACCCGCAGCGACTCGAGCAGGTTGATCTCGGCGGCCTTGGACGGGCCGTAGGCCTCGGCGCGCGTGTAGCCGCGGTATCCGGCCACGCTCGCGACGCCGACGATGGTGCCGCTGCGGCGGGCGAGCATCCGCGGCAGGACGGCGTCGAGCCCGTGCACCATCCCCATGAAGTTCGTCTCGATGTGCTCGCGGATGATGGCCGAGTCCCACTTGCGCACGTCGACCTGCGTCCAGATGCCCGCGTTCAGGACGGCCAGGTCGATCGGGCCGACGTTCGCCTCGACGGCCGCGACGACCTCCTCGAGCGCCGCGGGCTCGCGCACGTCCCCGGGCAGCGCGTGCGCCTCGCCCGGGGCCGAGGCGGCCACGTCGGCCAGCCGCTCGGCCCGCCGGGCCGTGATCGCGACCCGGGCGCCGCGACGGCAGAGCTCGTGCGCGAGCGCCGCCCCGATGCCGCTCGAGCCGCCCGTGATCCAGGCCACGCTGCCGCGGATCCTCATTCCTGCGAGGCGGCCGCGTGGGCGAGGTGCAGGAAGTCCGCCACGGCCAGGGCGGCGCCGATGCCCGCGATGAACCGCGTGACCCGCGGCGCGGCGACGAAGCCCAGCCCGAGGCCGGAGGCGATCCACATCCCCAGGCAGAACGGGCAGTTGATGAGCTCGCCGATTGCCCGCTGCGGGCCCTGGCCCCGGGGGGTCTCCGACACCTCGGCCGGGCCCGCCTCGCCCTCGTAGCGCACGAACGGGGCGCGTAGGAAGGAGGTGACGCGGTCCTTGGCGACCAGGCGGCTGTACTTGTGCGTCGCCACGCCGAGCAGCACGAGGTCAATCGGCCCGAACCGCTCCGGCAGGTCGTCGCGGGTGGCGGCGATGCCCGAGGCCAGCGCGAGGTTGAACGCCGCCGCCAGGGCGGCGTACGACTTGAGCGGGATGGGCTTGTCCGCGTAGCCCGTCATCCCTCCGTGTCCTCGCCCGCGTCGGGGAGCTCGTCCTTGCTCAGGCGCTGCTCGCTCGTCGACGGCGCGCGGGTCTTCGTGCGGTAGTCGGGCGACCGGATGCCCTCGGCGATGGCGTCGCCGACCCCGCCCGGGTCGGGCTTCGCCGCCTCCCGGACGGCCTCGTGCGGCTCGACGCCCTCGCGCTTCTCGCGCTCGCGTTCGTCCGCCATGCTCAGGACGACTTCTTCGCGGTCGCCTTGCCGCCCTTGCGCCCGGCGGCCTTCTTCTGGGCGGTGGTGCCGCCCTGCTTCGACGAGCCGCCCGAGCCCGAGCTCTTGCCGCCGCGCTTCGACGCGCCCGGTGAGTTAGCGATGCGGGCTGCCCGCTCCTTCGACATGCCCTTGTCCTTCAGGGCCTCGTACTGCTTCTCGTTCTTGACGGCCATTTTGGGGCCTCCTCTCTCCTCCGCTCCCGGAGCCGGGCCTGGCCTGCTCGGCTCGCCCGTCACGAGCGCCAGCGGGCGTGTCTGAGTGCTTGCCACCGGTACCGCTCCCCCCGGGAAATCGCCTGCTCGTCGGCACATACCCGGTCGCGCGGGCGCCCAACCGTTCCCGGACCGGACGGGCTTCGTCATCGCGCTGAGGCTTGGGGACAGTCCCCGCTTGCGGGGACTGTCCCCTCTACGGGTGCAGGAGCACCTTGATGGCGCCGTCCTGCTTCTTCTGGAACATCTCGTAGGCGCGCGGCCCGTCCTCGAGCGGCAGGTAGTGGGTCGCCAGGTCCTCCGCGCCGAGCGGGTCGTTGTCGCCCTCGACAAGCGGCAGGACGTCCGGGATCCAGCGGTGGACGTTCGCCTGCCCCATGCGCAGCTGGACCTGCTTGTCGAACAGATCCATCATCGGCATCGGGTCGGCCATCCCGCCGTAGACGCCGCTCAGCGAGATCGTGCCGCCGCGGCGGACCGCGTCGATGGCGTTGCGAACGACGGTGAGCCGATCGATCCCGGCCCTCTCCATCATGGGGGCGGCCACCTTGTCGGGAAGGCGGGCCGCGAGATCCTGGGCCAGCTTGGCGACCGGGGCGCCGTGCGCCTCCATGCCGACGGCGTCGATCACGCTGTCGGCGCCGCGGCCGGCGGTGCGCTCGCGGATCGCCTCGATCACGTCCCCGTCGCCGGAAATGTCGATGCAGTCGACGCCGTACTTGCGGGCGAGCTCCAGCCGCTCGGAAACGAGGTCGATCCCGACCACCCGGCCGGCGCCGCGGTGCAGCGCGATCCGGCAGCACATCTGGCCGATCGGCCCGAGGCCGAACACGGCGACCGTGCCGCCGGCGGGGACGGCGGCGTACTCCACCGCCTGCCAGGCCGTGGGGATCACGTCCGAGAGGTAGACGAACCGCTCGTCGGGCGGGCCCTCCGGCACCTTGATCGGGCCGAAGTGGGCCTGGGGAACGCGCAGCAGCTCGGCCTGGCCACCGGGCACCTGCCCGTACAGGCGGGTGTACCCAAACAGCGCCGCGCCCTTGCCCTGGTCGCGCACCTGGGTCGTCTCGCACTGGGAGAACAGGCCCTGGTCGCACATGTAGCAGTGGCCGCAGGAGATGTTGAACGGGATCACGACCCGGTCGCCCGGCTTGATGTGCTCGACGCCCGCGCCGACCGCCTCGACGATGCCCATCGGCTCGTGGCCGAGGATGTCGCCCTCGTCCAGGAACGCGCCGAGCACCTCGTACAGGTGCAGATCCGACCCGCAGATGCCGGTGGAGGTGATCCGCACGATCGCGTCGGTGTCCTGCTCGATGGTCGGGTCGGGGACGGTGTCCACCCGGACGTCCCGCCTGCCGTGCCATGTCAACGCCTTCATCGCTCCCCCTCCTCCTTCGCGGTCGATCGCCGTCCCGGTACCACCGGTCGCGCGTCGCGAAACGCGCTCATCGCCTGTGTCTGGCCGCGAGCGCGACGAGCGCGGTCGCCGCGCCGGCCCCGGCGACCGCCGCCGCCATCCCGGCCCGCGACCCGCCGCCGTTCGCCGTGGCGAGGGTCTCGGGGCCGGTGCGGCCGCTCTCGCGCAGCGCCCGCTGGACGAGCTCGGCGATGTGCAGCGGCTCGCGGCCCGCGAGCTGGGAGATCTGACCCCGGCAGGAGAAGCCGTCGGCGACGACCAGCGTGTCCTCGGAGGCCTCCCGGAGCGCCGGCAGCAGCCGCTGCTCGGCGACGGCCACGGAGACGTCGTAGCGCTCTCCGGCGTGGTAGCCGAAGGATCCGGCCATCCCGCAGCAGCCGGTGTCCAGCACCTCGTAGTCGACCCCCAGACGGTCGAGCAGCGCGCGGTCGTGGCGCATGTCCTTCTCGGCCGCGCGGTGGTGGCAGTGGCCCTGCACGACGACGCGGGCCGCGAGCGCCGGCGGCGACCATTCCAGGTGCTCGGTCAGGTACTCGCAGAACGAGAAGGTCTGCTTCGACAGGCGCTTCGCGTCCTCGTCATGGGGCAGCATGTTCAGGAGCTCGTCGCGGAAGACGTCGACGCAGCTCGGCTCGAGCCCGACGACGTGGACGCCGGCCCGGATCTCGGGCCGCAGCCGCTCGACGATCTCCTCGAGCCGCCGCCGGGCGATCTTCAGCATGCCGAAGTCGTACAGCGGGCGGCCGCAGCACAGGGCTCCGCGTGGCAGCTCGACGGCGCAGCCCGCCGTCTCGAGCACCTCGACCGCGGCCCGGCCGATGCGGGGCTCGAAGTAGTTCGTGAAGGTATCGGGCCATAGGATGATGCGCCGGCTGGCCCGGAGCGGGCCCTCGCGGCGGGCGAACCAGGACGTGAAGGGCTCGTCGGCGAACTGCGGCGGCGTCCGCTGCGGCGCGACCCCGGCCAGCAGCTTGCCCGGCCCGCTGCCCGCGACGGCGTTGGCGATCCGGGGCGCGCGCGAGGCGAGCCGCGCCCAGTACATGATCAGCCCCAGCGCGTAGGCCTGCCGCGGCCGCAGCCGGTGCTCGTAGTGATGGGCCAGGAACTCCGCCTTGTACGTCGCCATGTCGACGCGGACTGGGCACTCGTTGCGGCAGCCCTTGCACGAGAGGCACAGGTCGAGCGCGTGGAGCACCTCCTTGCTGCGCCAGCCGTCGGAGAGCTGGTCGCCGCGCATCATCTCGAACAGGAGCCGAGCCCGGCCGCGGGTCGAGTACCGCTCCTCGAACGTCGCCTGGTAGCTCGGGCACATCACCCCCTCCTGGTCGCGGCAGGCGCCGACGCCGAAGCAGCGCTCCGCCGCATCCGCGAACGAGCCCCCGTCCTCCCCGAACGAGAAGTACGTCTTCACCTGCCGCGGCCGGTACGGCGGGGCCATGCGCAGGTTCGTGTCGAGCGGATAGGGGTCGGACACCTTGCCCGGGTTCATCCGGCCCTCGGGATCCCAGACCGCCTTGAACTCGGAGAACGCGGTCACGAGCTCGGGCCCGAACATCCGGTCGAGCAGCTCGGCCCGGGCCTGCCCGTCGCCGTGCTCGCCCGAGAGCGAGCCGCCGTAGGAGCCGACCAGGTCGGCGGCCGCCTCGAGGAACGCCCGGTAGCGGCGGATACCGTCGCGGGTGGAGAAGTCCCAGTCGAGGCGCGTGTGCAGGCAGCCGTGGCCGACGTGGCCGAAGTAGCAGGACACCTGCAGGCCGTGATCCTTGACGAGCCGGTCGAAGTCGCGCAGGTACTTCCCGCAGCGCTCGGGCGCGACCGCGGCGTCCTCCCAGGACGGCCACCCCGGATGCTCGCCCGGAACCTTCGAGTGCCCCACGCCGCCCTCGCGGATCTCCCACACCTGGGCGACCTCGTCGGGATCCTCGTACAGCTTCATGTCGAGGTAGTCCTTCGACCGCTTCTTGCGCATCGCGGCCTGGAGCCGCTCGGCCTTCGCGTCGGCCTCCTCCTTCGAGTCCCCGCCGAACTCGACCAGCAGCCACGCCTCGCCGCCCGGCAGGAGCTCGGGATGGCGCCGAAAGCCCTTGCGCAGCTCGTTGTCCACGAGCCGCTGGTCGAACGTCTCGAGGCCGATCGGCTCGAACTCCATCACCTCGGGCACGTGGTCGGCCGCCGACCACGGGGCGTCGTAGCCGAGCAGCACGAGCGACCGGTGCTGCGGGCTCGGGATCAGCCGCAGGTCCGCGCCCAGCACGAAGCAGCAGGTCGACTCGGTGCCGACGAGCGCGGCCGCGACGTCGAACCCGGCCTCGGGGAGGAGCCGGTCGAGGTTGTAGCCGGAGATGCGGCGGGGGATCTGCGGGAACCCGGCCCGGACGCGGTCGCCCCAGCGGTCGGCCAGACCCTGCAGCTGCGCCGTCAGCTCGGCCGCCCCCGGCCCCTGGATGGCCTCCTCGCCCCGCGAGACGCGCAGCCGCGCCCCGTCGTAGAGCAGGACGTCGAGCGATTCGACGTTGTCGGCCGTGACGCCGGCGATGATCGAGTGCACGCCGCAGGAGTTGTTGCCGAGCATCCCCCCCAGCGTGCAGCGGCTGTGGGTGGCCGGGTCGGGCCCGAAGGTGAGGTCGTGCTCCTCGGCCCGCTCGCGCAGGCGGTCGAGCACCAGGCCCGGCTCGATCCGGGCCCGCAGGCCCTCGTGGTCGAGCTCGACGATGCGGCGGAGGTACTTGCTGAAGTCGAGGACGACGGCCTCGTTCACCGTCTGGCCGGCCAGGCCGGTGCCGGCGCCGCGGGCGAACACGGGCGCGCCGCGCTCGCGGCAGACGCCGACCGCGGCGATCACGTCGTCGACGGTCCGCGGCACGACGACCCCGATCGGCACCTGCCGGTAGGAGGAGGCGTCGTTGGCATAGAGCGCGCGGCTGCCGTCGCCGAAGCGCACCTCGCCGGACACCCGCCGGCTGAGCTCGCGCGCGAGCTCGCGCCGGTCGAGCGTCTCGACGCGATGCGGCCGCGCGCTCATTCTCCGTCGCCGCCGGGGAGCAGCTCGCCGACCTTCTCCTTGATCCGCGCGGGGACGCCGTACGGGCTCGCGGTGAGGTCGGACTCGTCCAGCATGTCGCGCCCGACCGTGAGGGCGATCCGGCGCCGGTGCTCCTCGCCGTGCAGGAGCGCCTCGGCGAAGAGCTTCGTCTGCTCGCGGGTGATCTGGGGCGGATGCGGCGGCTCGTGCGGGTCGGTGACGCACTCGATCAGTGCCGGCCCGTCCATCCCGAGCGCGTCGGCGAGCTGGTCGCGGCAGCGGGCCGGATCGTCGATCCGGACGGCCCGCAGGCCACAGCCCTCGGCGACCTTCACGAAGTCGACGTCCGAGAAGTCGCACCCGTACTCGGGGTTGCCCAGGAAGATCTGCTGCTCCCACTTGATCAGGCCCAGCGTGGAGTTCTTGTTCACGATCACCTTGACCGGCAGCTGCTCCTGGGCCAGGGTGGCGAGGTCGCCCATCATCATGGTCAGCGAGCCGTCGCCGGTGTAGGCGACCACCTGCCGGCCGGGATGGGCGGCCTGGGCGCCGATGGCGTAGGGCAGCGCCGCCATCATCGAGCACATCGTGCCGCTGAAGCTGAAGCGCTGATGGCCGCGCAGCTTCCAGCGCGCGATCCAGGTCGTGACCGTGCCCGAGTCGCCGCACACGATCGCGTCGTCGTCGAGCAGGTCGTGCAGGTGCCAGATCGGCACCTGCGGCTTCATGGGGACGTCGGGGCGCGTGCCCCGCTCCTCCATCAGCGTCCACCAGTCGCGGATGGACTCCTGCATGCCCTCGAGGAAGCTCCGGTCTTCGTTGCGCTCGAGCAGCGGGATCAGCGCCTGCAGCGCCAGGCGGGCGTCGCCGGCCAGGCCGACGTCGGCGGGATGGCGCAGGCCGATCCGCTCGGGGCGGTCGTCGATCTGCACGCAGACCGGCTGGCCGGGCTTCGGCAGGAACTCGATGTAGGGGAACGACGACCCGACGATGATGAGCGCGTCGCACTGCGCGAACGCCTCCTGCGAGGGCCGGGTGCCGACCACGCCCGTGCCGCCGGTGACGTACGGGCTGTCGTCGGGCACGCACTCCTTGCCGAGGAGCGCCTTCACGATCACCCCGCCGACCTTCTCGGCCAGCTCCTCCAGCTCGGCCCCGGCGCCGCGCGCGCCGGCGCCGGCCAGGATCGCCACCTTCGTCTTGCCGCGCAACAGGTCGGCAGCCCGCTCGAGGTGCTCCCGCGGCGGCACCGGCCGGGGCGGCGTGAACGCCTCGGGCCCGGCGGTGTGGCCGGGGACGTTGCGCCTGAAGCGGTCGCTCTCGTCCATCGGCATGACCTGGAAGTCGATCGGGATGCAGATGTGGCTGACGCTGCGGTTCGCGAGGGCGCTGCGGCAGGCCAGGTTGGCGACGTTCTCGACGTGCCCCGGGCCCATCAGCCGCTGGTTGAAGGCGGCCACGTCGGCGAACAGGTAGTCGTGGTTCAGGTCCTGCAGGTACCGGGTGCCAATCAGGTCGTGGTAGGTCATGCCCGTGATCGCGAGCACCGGCGCCTGGTCGACCATCGCGTCGTAGAGGCCGTTCAGGAGATGGATCGCCCCGGGCGCCGCGGTCGACAGGCAGACGCCCAGCCGGCCCGTGAACTTGGCGTACGCGCACGCCGCGAGCGCCGCCGTCTCCTCGTGCCGCGTGTGGACGAAACGGACCTCGTCGCGGCGCTTGCGCAGCGCCTCCATGAACCCGTTGATGCCGTCGCCGGGTAGCCCGAAGATCGTGTCCACGCCCCAGTCGATCAGCCGTGCCAGCAGCGCATCGGAGACGGTGTCGGCCATGCTCGTCCTTTCGTCCGCTTCCCCGAGCCCGCAGCGGGGAATATCGTGATGCGATATATCCCACGGTCTTCCCGCCCGATGGCGCCCCGAAACACCCACTGGACGCCGGCCCTCGCGCTCCTCCTGGCCGCGATCGCCGGGTTCACGGACGTGGTCGGCTACCTGACGCTGCACCAGGTGTTCACGGCCCACATGACCGGGAACACGTCGAAGCTCGGCATCGCCATCGGGACCGCGAACGTCTGGGCCGCGCTGCCGCTCGCGGCGGCGGTGGCGCTGGTCGCGGTCGGCGTCGGCGTGGGGACGCTCGCGTGCGACCTCGGCCGCCGCTGGCAGGCCCTGCTTGGACAGGCGATCCTGATGGCGGCCTTCACGGCGGTGGCGGCGTCCGCCGTGCGCCACGGCTCGGTCGCCGATCACACGCTCGAGGGCTTCTACGTCCTGCTCGCGCTCGCGACGGTGGCCCTCGGCGTCCAGACCGCCGCGCTGACGCACATCGACGCGACCACGGTGCGCACGAGCTACATCTCGGGCATCCTCACGCAGCTCGCGCAGACCGGCGTCCGCCGGCTGGCCGGCCGCCGCTCCGAGAACGCCCGGCCCACCCTGTGGACGGCCCTCTGCCTGTGCTACCTCGGCGGCGCCACCCTCGCGGGACGCGGGATGGAGTCGGCGGGGACATGGTGCCTGGCCGCTCCGGTGGGGCTTCTGGTGTGGGCGGCGGCCGTCGACCGGCGGCTGGCTCGCCGGGGTGCTCCTGCGCAGGCCGCGCGACGGGGGTCGTAGGCCCGCCTGCGGGCGTCAGGTGTCGAGCTCCGTCAGCAGCGCCTCGACCCGGGCGCCGATGTCGTCGCGGACGCGTCGGACGTCGGCGAGCGTCCGACCCGCGGGGTCGTCGAGCTCCCAGTCGATGTACCGCCTGCCGGGGATGTACGGGCACTCGTCGCCGCACCCCATCGTGACGACGAGATCGGCCCACTGCATGTCGTCCTCGTCGAGCTTGTGGGGGATGTTGCCGCCGACATCGACGCCGAGCTCGCCCATGACCCAGACGACCGGCGCATGGACATGCTCCGCGGGCCGGCTGCCCGCCGATCGGGCCTCGTGCCGGCCGTCAGCGGCGCGCACGAACAGGGATTGGGCGATCTGACTACGGCCGGCGTTCTGGACGCAGACGAAGAGGACGTTGCTCACACGAGCCCCTCCGTCCGCTCTCGACCGGCGGCTGCCGAGGCAGCCGGCCGGACCGGTTCGTCTCGCAGGATCCGGTAGGTGCCCGCGGCGATCATGGCGCCCACGAACGGGGCGGTCAGATACACCCAGATCGAGGTGAAGTCGCCGGCGGCGATCGCCGGGCCGAACGACCGGGCCGGGTTCATCGACGCGCCGGTGATCGGGCCCCCGAACATGGCATCCAGGCCGACGGTTGCGCCGATCGCGATGGCCGCCGCCTCGCCCACCGCGCGCGTGTCGGTGGCGACGGCCATGATCACGAACATGAGGAAGAAGGTGAGCACCCCCTCCCAGAGGAACGCCTGGGCGTCCGATCCGCTCGGTTGCGTTGCACCGACGTGTGCGACGTTGTCGAGGGAACCCCTCAGCACGAGAGCGGCGATCGTCGCGCCGCCGAGCTGGGCGCTCCAGTACAGCGGCACCCGGGCTGGGGGGAAGTGGCGCGAGACGGCGAAGGCGAGCGTGACGGCGGGGTTGAAATGGGCGCCCGATATATGGCC
This sequence comes from Thermoleophilia bacterium, assembly GCA_025928655.1. Lineage (GTDB taxonomy): Bacteria > Actinomycetota > Thermoleophilia > Gaiellales > JAICJC01 > JAICJC01. The sequence goes on from JAICJC010000021.1 coordinate 24,045, forward strand.
GACGGCATAGATCATGACCATGATCACCAGGCCGAAGCTGATGGCGACGCCAACATGGCCGAGCGCGCGAGTCCTGCTGTCGACCATGATGGCGCCGCAGCCGGCGAAGACGAGCGCGAACGTGCCGACCGTCTCGGCCACCAGCGACCGGGCAAGGCGTCGATCCATCAGCAGCAGCCGGCGCGGGGGGCGGGCCGGCTGACCGGCAGGCCCCTGGCCGCGGGCCTCGCGGTCTTGACGGCCTTGAGGATGGCGCCGTGCATGCCGTCGGCCACCTGGTGGGTGAACTCGACCGAGATGTCCTCGAATCCCGCCGCCTCGAGCCCGGCCTCGTACTCGCCCCTGGAGAGGGCGCCGGCGATGCAGCCGACGTAGCTCCCGCGCCGCGCCCGCTGCTCGGCGGTGAGCTCGTCCTCGGCGACGATGTCGCTGACCCCGAGCCGGCCGCCGGGGCGCAGCACCCGGCTGATCTCGGCCAGCACCGCAGCCTTGTCGGTCGAGAGGTTGATCACGCAGTTGGAGATCACGACGTCGACGGAGTCCGCCGGCAGCGGGATCTGCTCGATCAGCCCCTTGAGGAAGTGCACGTTTCGGACGCCGGCGTCCTGCGCGTTGTGGCGGGCCAGCGCCAGCATCTCGTCCGTCATGTCGAGCCCGTAGGCGGTGCCGGCGGGGCCGACGCGCCTGGCGGAGAGGATCACGTCGATGCCGCCGCCGGATCCCAGGTCGAGCACCGTCTCGCCCTCGAGCAGGTCGGCCACCGCGGTCGGGTTGCCGCAGCCGAGCGAGGCGAGCACGGCAGCGGCGGGCAGCTCGCCGCGCTGCTCGGCCGCGTACAGCGCCTCGCCGAACCTGCCGCCGCCGGCGTCGTCGGCGCAGCACTCTCCCGAGCCGCACCCAGGGCCTTCGCCCTCGCCCGTGACGGCTCGCGCCGCCTCGGCGTACTTCGACCGCACCTGTTCGCGCAGCTCGTCCGCAGATGTCGTCATCGACAACACGCTCCCTTCATGTCCGCCACGGCGGCCAGCGTCTCGACGGCCTCCGGCCGAAGCGAGAAGTAGGCCCACTTGCCCCGCTGCTCCCGTTCCAGCAGCCCGGCGTCGGTCAGCTTCTTCAGGTGATGCGAGACGGTCGGCTGCGACAGGCCCAGCGGTTCGACCAGGTGGCAGACACACACCGGCTCGCCGCTCGTGGCGAGCACGTTCACGATCCGCACCCGAGCGGGGTCGGCCAGAGCCTTGAACACGGCTGCCGTCGCCTCCGCCTGTTCGTCCGAAAGCGTCGGCGCGGCCAGCGGGCCGCAGCACGCGACCGCCTCGACCGTGCTCACGGCCGCCCCCAGCGCCGCGCCTTCTCGCGCGCCTCGGCAAGCACCGCGTCGCGGCGGCAGGCGGCGTCGCAGACGCTGCCGCAGCGATCGCAGAACTCGACCACGGATTCCCTGTCGGTGCGGAGCTTCAGCATGATCTCGCCGCCTTTCATATCGACTACCATCAATATATCGAAGTTCATCGATTCCTGCAACGTGCCGCGGGCGAGCGGGATACGGTCTTCGCATGCAACGCGCCGGTGCCGAGCCGCCTCCGGTCTCCTCCGTCAGCTCGGCGCGGGTCGGGGCGATCCTGGGGGTGGCGGTGATCTGCGCCGGCGTCGCCTACCCGGTGACCGCCGCTGCGCTGCGCCACACCAGTGCCTCCGTGATCACCACGAGTCGAGCGCTCGGGGGCGGGCTGGTGATGCTCCCGGTGCTGCGCCTGGTCGGCGCCCGGCTTCCGCGCGGGCTGCGGGCGTGGGCGTGGGTGCTCGCGATCTCGATCGGGAACGTCGTCCTGACACTGGCCGGTATCGCCGAGGGCACCCGGCTCGCCGGGGCCGCGGTCGCGTCCGTGCTGCTCAACAGCGCGCCGTTCTTCGCCGCCCTGTTCGCGCGCATCTGGCTCGACGAGCACCTGACGGGCCGCCAGACCGCGGGGCTGGTCGTCGGGTTCGCGGGCATCTTGCTGATCGCCGGTTCGCCCGCGGGAGCATCCGGCTCCGACGTGCGTCTCGGGGTCGTCATCTGCCTGAGCGGCGCGCTCGGCTGGGCCGCCGCCGGTCTCGGGATGCGCTACCTCAGCACCCACGAGGCCGGCTTCGACGTCTACGGCGCGTCCACGGCCCAGTTCCTCTGCGGCGGCGTCCTGCTGATCCCCTACCTGGTCACCACCCGGCCCACGCCCACCGACTGGTCATCGGGCGACCTCTGGGCCAGCCTCGCCTTCCTCGTCCTCGGCGCCCAGGTCGTCACCTACATCGGCTTCTACGTCGCCCTCAGCCACTGGACGAGCGCCCGCGTCTTCTCCTGGACGTTCCTCGTCCCCGCCGTCGCCGTCGGCATCGAGGCGCTCCAGGGCAGCCTCCCCGGCGCGGCCGCAAGCCTGGGCCTCGTGATCGTGATCGTCGGCGTCGGTCTCGTCACCAGCCGCGCCGATCGCCGCCGCGCCTGAACGGGCCGGGCTACGCCGGCCTCTCCCGGCGCAGCGACTCGAGCGGCAGGGTGTTCACCACGGCGGCGGCCGGCGCGCCTCCCCTGCGGGCGGTGTGCACGGCGTAGGTCATGCTCCCGAGCCCGGCCGCCGAGTGGGCGTCGCTCCCGCACGTGATGCGCACACCCGCGGCGAGCGCCTCCCGGACATGGTCGGCGGACAGGTCGAGCCGGCTCGCGAGCCCGTTCACCTCGAGCGCGACGCCCGTCTCGAGGGCCGCCTCGAAGGTGCGCTCGAGGTCGAGCGCGTTCTCGGCCCGGTGGCCGATGATGCGGCCGGTGGGGTGGCTGAGGCAGCACGCCGCCGGGTGGTGCATGGCGTGGACGACCCGGGCGGTCAGGTCCTCACGTCCGGCCCGCTGGCCCGCGTGGAGCGAGATCTGCACCCAGTCGAGCTCGTCCAGCACGTCGTCCGGCAGGTCGAGGCCGCCGTCGGGCAGGATGTCGCACTCGGCGCCCCGCAGGACGCGGAACGGGGCGAGCGCCGCGTTCGCCGCCTCGATCTCGGCCGCCTGCCGGCGCAGATCGTCGGCGTCGAGTCCGGGCACGACCCGCACGGCCCGGGTGTGGTCGCAGATGGCGACGTAGTCGTAGCCGCGGTCGCGGGCGGCCTCGGCCATCTCGCGCACGCCGGCGCGGCCGTCCGACCAGGTCGTGTGGCAGTGCAGGTCGCCGCGGATGGCCGTCATGTCGAGGAGCCCGGCGGGCGCCGGCGCCCCGACCTCGCGCAGCTCGGGCGGGACCGGATCGAGGTGCAGGAGCGCGTAGACGCCCTCCTCGGTGGCGGCCTCCGGAAGCGGCCCGAGGCCGAGGACGTAGCCCTCGGACCCGGTTGCGCGGAGGAGCGCCGTGCCCAGCTGCCCGGCCGGTGCGGCGACGAGCTCGACCGGGATGCCGTCGAGGCTGACGCCGACGTCCGGCGCCAGCATGGCCACGATCTCGGGCAGGGCGGCGAACCGGTCCCTGATCTCGTCCGGGCGCTCGGCCGGCGCCACCACCGCCAGCCGCACCGGCCGGTCGACCCAGCGGCGCACGTCGCCGGCGACCATGCCACCGAGCGCGCCGGCGATGGGCTCGCACAGGGCCCGCGCCCGGTCGAGCATGAGGCCGGTGCGGAGTGGCGGTGCCGGCGCGGCCAGCGCCGCGGCGATCCGCGCCTCGGTATGCGGGCCCACGCCGGGGACGCTCGCGAGGCGGCCTTCCTCGGCCGCGGCGCGCAGCTCGGCCACCGTCCGGACACCCAGTGCGGCGCCGACGGCCATCAGCCTGTTGGCGCTGAGCCCGTGCATGCGCCCGAAGGCCGCGAGCTCGGGCGAGATCGTCGTGCGCAGCTCGTCCAGCTCGGCGATCCGGCCCGTCTCCACGAGCTCGCGCATGCGCCGCTCGAGCCCCGGGCCGACGCCTCGCAGCTCCCGCACGCGCCCGTCCCGGATCAGGCCGGCGATCGGGAGGGGCGTGCTGCGCACGAGCCCGGCGCCGCGCCGGAAGGCCCGCACCGCGTGGCCGCTCGCCCCGGAGAGCTCGAGCAGCGCCGCGTACTCCGCAAGCGCCGAGGAGATGTCCTCGTTCGAGGGCGGGGCGTTCATGGTATGGGGACAGTCCCGATGCGGGGACTGTCCCCGATACGAGCGACTAGCGGGCTGCCTTGTTCACCGACTTCTCGGCGATCTTCGTCAGCTTCTCGTCGGCGGCCGACTCCTCGTCGAGCGTCTCGTTCAGCAGCTTGGCCGCGTCCGTATGCCCGAGCTGCTGGGCCAGCGAGCGCGCCGTGCCGTAGGCAGCGATCTCGTAGTGCTCGACCCGCTGGGCCGCGCCGATCAGGGCGGCATCGCGGGCGTCGCCGTCGCCGTCCGCCTCGGCGACCTCGCTACCCTCGCTGATCAGGCCCTCCATCCCGTCGCAGTGCTCGCTCTCGGGCTGGATGCCGATCGCCTGGAAGACCTCCTCGAGCCGCTTCACGTGGCCCCGGGTCTCCTCGAGGTGCTCGCTGATCGCGTCCTGCAGCTCCTTGGACGAGGCTGCCTCGACGATGTCGGGCAGCGCCTCGACCAGCTGCTTCTCGGCGCTGTACAGATCCTTCAGCTCTTCCTCGAGCACGTCGTCGAGCGACTTCAGCTCCATGGGTTCCCTCCCCGGTCGGTGTGCGATGTGAGCGCGGACCTACCCACGCGCCGGGACGTGACAAACGCGCGTCAGGAGGCCCTGGCGGTGCGCTCGCGCCGCGTCTCGGCCTCGAGCCGCACGCGCAACAGGGCGAGCACCGCGGCCTCCTGGGGGGTGAGGCCGCGCAGGCTCCGCGCCAGCCGGCGCTCCGCGGCCCTGGCCAGCCCCTGGGCCAGGCTGCCGTCGAGGTGGGCCTCGATCACGTCCGGGTGGACGTAGCTGCTGCGGCACACCGCGGGGGTGTTTCCGAGCGACTTCGCCACCGACTCGACCGCGCGGACGACGTTGCGCTTCGCCTGGGTGGGCGAGCCGGCCTCGCCCAGCTCCTCGAGCGCCCAGGCGGCGAGCACCGTCCCCGACCAGGTGCGGAAGTCCTTGGCCGTGAAGTTCTCGCCCGTGACCTCGCGCAGGTAGTCGTTGACGTCGTCCGAGTCGACGTCCTCCACGTTCCCGTCGTCGTCGACGTACTGGAAGAGATGCTGGCCGGGGAGCTCCTCGCAGCGACGCAGCACCCGCGCGACCCGCGGATCGCGCACGTCGACGTCGCTCAGCTTCCCGCCCTTGCCGCGGAAGCGGAACATGATCCGCGAGCCCTCGACGTCGACGTGGCGCTTGCGCATCGTCGTCAGTCCGAACGACCTGTTCTCGCGCGCGTACTCGTCGTTCCCGACCCGGATGCTCGTCTCGTCCAGCAGGCGCACGACCGTCGCGACCACGCGCGGCTTGCTGAGCGCCCGGCGGGCCATGTCGCGGTCGACCCGGCGCCGGATCCTGGGCAGCGCCTCGCCGAACGCGACCATCCGGCCGTACTTGACCTCGTCCCGCATCTCCCGCCAGCGGGGGTGGTAGCGGTACTGCTTGCGCCCACGGGCGTCGCGCCCGGTGGCCTGGAGGTGGCCGCGCGGCGATGGGCAGATCCAGACGTCCGTCCACGCGGGTGGGATCGCGAGGGCGTTGATGCGGGCACGCTCGTCGGGGTCGGTGATCGTGCGGTCGTCGGGATCGATGTACTGGAAGCTGCGTCCCCGCCGGCGCCGGCGGATGCCGGGGCGGTCGTCGGTCGTGTAGCGCAGGCCGGCGTCCTTCGCCGCCGACCTGGCCTCCTGTGCCATCTTCTGCACCGCCACGCCCCCGGGAGTACCCGCGCAGGCGGTCTGGACCACCGCAACCGGGTCACGCGGCCTGGTCGAGCTTCCAGAGGCGATACCCGAGCCGGTCCGGGGGGCCGCTACGGCAGCCGGCGATACGTGAGCTCGAAGTCGAGCTGCCACGCTACGCCGTCCGGCGACGACTCCCACCGTCCCTCGATCGCGCTGCCGTCGTCCGTCAGCGTCGCCCCCCAGCGCTGGTGGAACTCGAGCGGCGCGAAGTCGGGCGTGTTGCGCTCGAGCGTCCACCGGCGGCCGTCGAAGTTCATCGCGTAGATGCGCGCGATCCCGCGCGAGTCGAAGTAGTGCTGGGTGTATCCCGCGTTCGCGTCGAGGCCGATCAGGCAGAGGCCGTCGGGCGCCTGCGCCACCGGCACCGATGACCGCTGCAGCAGGAAGGTGCCGCCGAGGGCCCATTCGAACGTGCAGCGGGCGTCGCCGGCCCGCTCCGGCGGGAGCGGGAAGGCCGGAGCGTCCAGCCGCCACTCGCCCACGAGCACGTCGAGCCGCCGCAGCCGCGCGTCCCGGTCGTCGTCAGGTGCCACGTCTCGGCCTCCTCTCGTATGCTCGGTCACGATGACCGCCGATCCGATCCGCGAGCGCGCCGCCGCGCACGAGGCCGCCGTGCTCGACCTCCTCGCCCGGCTCGTGGCCGAGGACTCGGTCGAGGGCTCGCCGGCCATCGCCGCCTGCCTCGACATCGTCGCAGACCGGCTAGACGGCGTTGCCGCGACCGTCGACCGGCTCGACCTCGACGGCGTGCCCGCCCTCGTCGTCCGTGCCGGAGACGGCGACCCGGCCGGGCGGCTGACGTTCTCCGGCCACGTGGACGTCGTCCCCGCCGCGGGCGGCTGGGGCTCGCCGCCGTTCCGGCTGACCGCGCGCGACGCGCGCCTGTACGGCCGCGGGACGTGCGACATGAAGGCGGGCGTCGCCGCGGCCGTCGAGGCCGTCCGCGTGGTCGCCGAGCTGGGACTGCTCTCGGGAGCGTCGGTCGAGCTCGCGCTCACCGGCGACGAGGAGGTGGGCAGCGAGCGGGGGACGCGGGCGCTGCTCGCGGCCGGCCGGATCAGCGGCCGCGCCGCCGTCTGCTGCGAGCCGACGGGCCTGGGCGTCTTCCTCGGCAACCGCGGGCTCGTCTGGATGGACGTCGCCGTCACCGGCCGCGGCGGCCACGCCGGCATGGCGCACGCGCTCGCCAACCCGATCGACGCGGCCGCGACGCTGATCGGCGCCCTGGGCGCGATCCCGCTGACGGTGCGCGACGACCGCTTCGAGCCGCCCGTGCCGACGCTCACCGTGACGCGCGTCCGGGCCGACGGGGGCGGTCGCAACGTCGTCCCCGACCGGGTCGAGGTCGGCCTCGACCGCCGCCTGCTCCCGGGCGAGGATCCCGAGACGGCGATCGCCGCGATCGAGCGCGCCGTCGGCACGGCCGTGCGCCCGCCGTTCGCGGCGCAGACCTCCGTCGCGCGCCGCTGGCCGCCCTATGCGATCGACGCCGGACGTCCCGTCGCCCTGGCCGCCGCGGCCGCGGTGCGCGCGGCGGGCCGTGAGCCCGCGTTCGGGATGGACAGCGCCGCCAACGACTCGTCTTGGCTCGACGCGGCCGGCATCGACACCGTGCTGCTCGGGCCCGGCGACCCGCCCCAGGCCCACGCCACCGACGAGCATGTCGACGCGGCCGAGGTCGTCGCCGCGGTCGAGATCTACGCCCGGCTCATGGCGGAGCCGGCCCCCGCTGGTCTGATCCCCGAGCCATGACCAGCCCCGACACCGTCGACGTCGCGATCATCGGTGGCGGTGCGGCCGGCACGCTCACCGCCGTCCACCTCCTGCGCACCGGCCGGCCGGTGCGGGTGGCGATCGTCGAGCGGACCGACCGGCTGGGTCGCGGCATCCCCTACAGCACCACGAACCCGCGCCACCTCATGAACGTGCCGGCGTCGGGGATGGGCGGGCTGGCCGGCCGGCCCGGGCACCTGGTGGAGTGGTGCGCGGCGCAGGGCGAGCCCGTCGAGGGCGCGGCGTTCGTGAGCCGTCCGCTGTTCGGCCGCTACCTCGTCGCCCTGCTGCGGGATGCGATCGCCGGCGCCGCCGTCGCGCCGCTCGCCGTGCGCGACGACGCCGTCGCCGTCAGCCGGTCCGGCGGCCGGCTCCGGGTGGCGCTCGCGGGCGGGGGCGAGATCGACGCCACCCGGGTCGTGCTCGCCACCGGGACGCCCCCGGCGGCGGACCTTCCGCTTCCCGCCGGCGCGTGGCCGCGCGACCCGGCCCGCTATCTGACCGACCCCTGGGCGCCGGGCGCGCTCGAGGCGCTGGCCGGCGACGACATCCTGCTCCTCGGCACCGGCCTGACGACGGTCGACGTCGCCCTGCGGCTCTCCGAGCAGCGCCCCTCGGCCCGGATCGTCGCCATCTCCCGACCAGGCCTTCTGCCCGTGACCCACCGCTGGCCCGAAGGGGCGATCGAGATCGGCTACCGGCCGCCGCCGCCGGGGACGACGCTGCGCGAGCAGGCGCGCGCCTTCCGCGCGGCCGTCGCCGCGGCCCGCGCGCGGGGCGCGGACATGCCGACGCGGTCGACGCCATGCGCCCGCATACGCAGCGATCTGGGGGGCCCGCCGGACGCCGACCGGCGCCGGTTCCTGCGCCGCTACGCCCGGTACTGGCTGATCCACCGCAGCCGGATGGCGCCGGCCGCCTCGGGTTGGCTGCAGGAGCTGCGCGACGCGGCCCGGCTGCGGATCATGGCGGCGGCGATCACGTCCGTCGCGGACGACGGAGACGGGCCGGCGGTGCGCCTGCGACCGCGCGGCGGCGGCGCCGTCGAGACGCTGCGCGTCGACGCGATCGTGAACTGCGCCGGGCCTGCCGACTCGCCGTTCGCGGGCGACTCGCCGCTCTACCGCAGCCTGCGCGCCGCCGGGCTCGCGCGGCCGCATCCGCTCGGGCTCGGCATGGACACCGGCCCGGGCGGTGCGGTGCTCGCCGCGGACGGGCGACCGTCCGGCCTCCTGTACACGCTCGGATGGCTGCGGCGGGGCGAGCTGTGGGAGTCGATTGCGATCCCTGAGCTGCGCGACCAGGCGGGGGAGCTCGCCGCGGTGCTGTCCTAGACGGCGGGAGAGCAGCGTGCCGGGATCGGCCGGCGCAGTAGCCTGACCGCCTCCGCCGCCCGCAACGAGCGCGGCGGTGCGGACGGGAGGACGACGACGCGTGCAGGGCCGATGCCCCCAAGATGGAACGAGGCCGACCGCCCGGGACGCCCCGGCTCCGCCGTCCCTGTGGCAGGCCGAGCACCGGTGGGCGGGCTTCCCGCCCCTCGAGGGCCGGCATACGGCTGACGTGGTGGTCGTGGGAGCGGGCGTCACCGGCTGCGCCTGCGCCCGGCGGCTGGCCGCCGGCGGGGCCGGCGTGGTGCTGCTCGACGGCGCCGAGGTGGCGGCGGGCGCGAGCGGCCGCAACGGCGGGTTCGCGTCGGCGGGCACGGGTCTCGGGCTGGCCGATGCCGCGGCGCTGATCGGCATGCCCGCCGCGCTCGCCCTGATCCGCGCGACCGTCGCCGCGCTCGGTGAGATGCTCGCGCTGGCGGCGGCGCGGGGCGATCCGGGCGCGGTCCAGCGGACGGGCAGCCTGTGGATCGCCGCCGCCGACGAGGCCGACGACCTGCGCGCGGCGGTCGCCCGCCTGCGCGCCGCCGGGTTCACCTGCCGCGAGGCGCCGGAGCTCGTGCCCGGGCCGATGCGCCCCCGCTATACGCACGCCGCCGTCTTCCCGGGCGACTGCCGGCTCGACCCGGCCCGGTTCGTCCGCGCCGTCGCCGGGGCGGCGGCCGATGCCGGCGCCCGCGTTCACGAACGCTCGCCGGCCGAGGCCCTCGAGCCGGGGCCCGGCGGCTGGCGCGTCCGGACGCCCGCGGGAGACGTCACGGCGCGGGCGGTCGTGGTCGCCTGCGACGGCCGCACGCCCCGCCTCGTCCCCGAGCTCGAGGGCATCGTCTACCCGGTGCGCGGCCAGATGCTCGCCACCGAGCCGCTGGCCGACACGGTCATCGATCTCCCGACCCACTCCGACCACGGCTTCGTCTACGCGCGCCCGACCCCGGACGGCCGGCTCGCGATCGGCGGCTGCCGCTCGGCCGACCTCGAGGCCGAGTACACCGACGACCAGCGGCCGACGGCTCGGGTTCAGGCGGCTCTCGAGCGCTTCGTGCGCGACCGGATCGGACTCGCCGGGGCCCGGATCGATCACCGCTGGGCGGGCACCATGGGCTTCTCCGCCGACCTGCTTCCCGTGGCCGGAGAGCTGCCGGGGCGACCGGGTCTGCACGTCGCCTGCGGCTACAGCGGGGTCGGGAACGTGCAGGGGTTCGTGTGCGGCGGCCTGCTCGCCGACGGGCTGCTGGGCCGTCCGGCGCCGCTCGCCGAGGTGCTCTCGCCGGGCCGGTTCGCCGTGGACGGCCGGCTGCGTCCCGCGCCCGAGCTGCGGGAGCAGGCCGAGAGCCGCCGCCTGCGCCCGCTCCTGCCGGCCTGAAAGCGGGCCCCTCTAGGAGGCGCGCCGGAGCGGGTCGCGGCCGCCGGCGCGGGCGTCGAGCGGTACGAGGCAGGCCGCGGTCTCGTCCGCCCACTCGACCGCCCGCAGATAGGCGTCGCGGAGGAGGTAGGGACTCACGCCCGCGACTTCGAGCTGGTCGAGCCGCCCGAGCTCGTAGCTCTCGACCAGCCGCAGGCGGTCGCCGAGCGGGCCCTCGCGGGCGACGAGCGCGCGCTTCACGGAATCGTCCAGCTCGTCCAGCTCGTCGAGGAGCACGTCCATCGGGACCGACAGCAGCGCGTCGGCGACCGAGAGCAGGCCGACGGTGAAGTGGGCCGGCGGATCGTCGTGGCCGAGGGCGGTCGCGAGCATCTCCATCATCCGGCCGCGGATCATGCCGATCCGGGCCAGCTCGGCCGGCTCCTGCGAGTGGGCCGTCAGGCTCACCAGGTAGGCGAACGAGCGGATCGTGTCGGTGCCCAGGTAGACGATCGCCTCGCGGATCGAGCTCACCCGCCGGCTCAGCCCGACTGCCGCCGAGTTCATGTACCGCAGCAGCGTCACGCTCAGGCCCACGTCCTGCACGATGATCGACTCGAGCTGGGCGATCGTGGCGTCCTTGCGTGCGAGCGCGTTCATCAGGTTCAGCACCGTCAGGCGGCCGGCCCTGATGCGGCGCCCGGTCATGAGCTGGGGCACGCCGAAGACGAAGCCCTGGAAGTAGTGGTATCCGAGATCGCGGCACGTCGCGACCCCCTCGGGGCGCTCGATCTTCTCCGCGATGATGCGGACGTCCGCCCCCGCCAGGTGCGACTGGACGTGCAGGAGCGCCGCGTCGGCGCCCACGCGCACGTCGAGCTTGACGAAGCGGGCGACGTCGAGCAGCGGCAGGGTGGCCCGGGTGAGCACGAAGTCGTCGAGCAGGATCTGGTAGCCGCGGCCTGCAAGCTCGCGCAGGCGGGCCATCACCTCGGCGTCGGGCTCGACGGACTCGAGCACCTCGAGGCCCACCCGGTCGGGCGGGAGCGCGAGCACCTGCTCGCCGAGCAGGAAGCTGCGCGAGACGTTCACGAGCGCCCGGCGCCCGCCGACGAGCATGTCGAGGCCGATGTCGGCCATGGCGGTGAGGGCGGCCTCGCCGGTCGCGGCCTGCGCGTCGACCACCGACGCGGTGGTCGCGTCGGCGCCGTCCCGGAACAGGAGCTCGTAGGCGACGACGTTGCGGTCGCGGTCATAGACGGGCTGGCGTGCGACGTAGGTGGGCCAGGCGCTGGGCGCCGATCGCTTGGCGATCGCCGTGCCGAGGGCCGTGCCCGCCGACCGCGTGAATCGCTCACGGTGCGGACCGTTCATCGCTCACCGCCACCAGGGATAGGGACGTTGGTGGTGATGCACTCACCAAAGCGCATCCCCGGTCATCCGTCAACACCCCGGTCAACAGTCCGGCCGCACACCGAGGGTGAGGGCCGTCACGACTCCGCTCCGACGGCCTTTGTCAGCTGGCAACGTGGCTGTACGATCGCCCGTCATGGGACGGCAGGTGGGGCGAACCCCCGGCCCCGGCGTCGACGCCGGGCGGCTGGCCGCGGCCGAGATCGCTGCGCGCATGGGCGACCCCGGCGCGGCGCTCGAGCTCGAGGCGCTGCTCGTCCAGGCCACGGCGCGGGGCGACGCACGGAGCCGCAGCCGCATCCTGGAGGCGCTGGGGCTGATCGAGCTCGGGCACCGGCGCGACAGCCGTGCCGCGGCGCTGCTGCAGGCCGCCGTCGACCTCGACGTGCCGGCCGGCCCGCGGGCGCGACCGGCCCTGCACCGCGCGCTCGGCCGGGCGTATGCCGGCATGGGCGAGCTGACCCGGTCGATCGCCGTGCTCTCCGCGGCCTTCGACGACGCCGCCGCCGATCCGGCCGACCCGGCCCTCATGACCCTGTTCGGGACGTTCCTGGCCAACGCCTACACGGACGCCGGCCTCTTCGGCGAGGCGGAGGCGACGCTCGCCCGGGTCGTGCGTCACAGGCCCGACCTGGCCCCGGGGAACGTCGTCCGCCTGGAATGGGCCATCGCCCGCACCTATGTCGAGCAGGGCTGTCTGGGGATCGCCGAGACCTACGTCCGGCGCGTGCTCGCACGCGTCGACGTCGCCGAGTACGGCGAGCTGCCGGGCCAGGCGAGGCTGCTGCTCGCCCGCGTCCTGACCGACCAGGGCCGGCTCGACGAGGCGGCCCGGGACCTCGACGACGCCGAGCGGCTGCTCGCGTCCGCCCCCGACGTGGAGTTGGCGGCGCTCTCGCTCGACCGGGCCCGGGTCGCCCTGGCCCGGGGCGGGCTCGACGAGGCCGACCGGCATCTGCGGCGGGCGCTCGATCGCACCGGGTCGACCGAGCCGGGCCAGGCCGGCGTCGCCTACGGACTCCTGGCCGAGGTCGAGCTCGGCCGCGGGAACCTGGAGGAGGCGCGCTTCCTGTGCCGGCGGGCGCTCGAGCTGCTGGACGGCACTGCCACGCCGCTCTACGCCGACCGTGTCTGGGAGGCGCTGGCCGACGTCGAGGGGCGGGCCGGGAACCTGGCGGCCGCCCTGGCGGCGCTGCGGTCGCGGAGCAGCGCACGGCGGGGGAGTTAGTGGGTCGTCAGGTGACGTTGGTGGTGTCGACGGCGAGCGAAACCCGAGCAGCGCAAGGACGCAGGGAGGCCCGATATCGGGAATATCGGGCCGACCGAGGACACCGCGATGCGACGGGTTGCAGCCGCCGGAACCCGG
>JAICJC010000057.1 GCA_025928655.1 Thermoleophilia bacterium
GCGACCCGCGCCGCGGCCGCCGAGCGCGAGGCCGAGATCGCGCAGGCGCTGGCCGAGGCGGCCGGACGGTCCGAGCGCGCCCGCGCGCGGTATGCGGCCGAGGCCCAGCACGCGAGCGCCGAGGCTGCCGCCCACGCCCGCCGCACGAGCGCCGCCGCCGCCCGCGAGGCGCTCGACGGGATCAACGCCACCCTCGAGGTGCTCTCCGGCGCCAACGACTCGATCGGGGCCGGCGCTCGCGAGACGCTCGCCGCCGCGGAGGCGGCCCGCATCCGGGTCGAGGAGGCGGTCGACGGCAGCCTCGCCCTACGCAGCACCACCGACGCCGCCGCCGTGATCACGCGCGAGATCTCCGCCGTCGCCGACCAGACCCGCCTGCTGGCGCTGAACGCCGCCATCGAGGCCGCCCGCGCGGGTGAGCACGGGCGCGGGTTCGCGGTCGTCGCCCACGAGGTGGGCCAGCTCGCGAACACCGCCGGCGCGGCGGCCGGGCGCGTCCTCGAGCACATCCGCGCCGTGACCGACCAGAGCGTCGGCGTCGCCGCCTCCATCGAGGCGACCAACAGCGCCCTGGCCGACGTGGGTGAGGCCACCCGCCGGATCGAGGAGACGCTCGCCGCCCAGCGCACCGCCACCGAGCACAGCGAGGACACGCTCACCGCCGCGGGCGACCGCCTCGTCGAGATCTCCGAGCGGCGCGCCAACACCCGCGTGGCCGTGCGGGCGCCGGTGCGGGCCCTGCTGCTCGCGGCCGACGGAGCGGCGCGCCCGGTCGAGACGGCCACGATCGACCTCAGCCTGGGCGGCGCCCTGCTCGAGCACCGTCCGGCGCTCGGCGAGGGCCCGTGGCAGATCGAGCTCTCCCTCCCCGGCGAGACCGATCCGGTGCGGTGCCTGGCGGTGCTCGTGCGGCGCGCCGGCGGCCACCTCGGCGTCGCCTTCGGCGAGGTCGGCGACGCCGACCTGCTGCGGCTCGACGCCACGATCGCGCGCCACCAAAAGCCCGGCGAGTAGGGCGCCCAGCGCGCGGCGGACACCGTCGCCACGATCCGTGCCGCGTGAGAGACTGGCCGCGTGCAGCACGACTTCCGTCAGGTGGACGTCTTCACGACCGAGCCGTACCGGGGGAACCCCGTCGCGGTCGTCCTGTCCGCGGAGGGCCTCTCCGACGAAGGGATGCAGCGGTTCGCGCACTGGACAAACCTGTCGGAGACGACCTTCGTGCTCTCGCCCACCGACGCCGGCGCGGACTACCGCGTGCGGATCTTCACGCCCGTGGCCGAGCTGCCGTTCGCCGGCCATCCGACCCTCGGCACCTGCCACGCCTGGCTCGAGGCGGGCGGCACGCCGGCGGCCGGGGACGCGATCGTGCAGGAGTGCGCGGCCGGCCTCGTGTCGATCCGGCGCACGCCCGACGGCCTCGGCTTCGCCGCCCCGCCGCTCATCCGCTCCGGGCCGGTCGACGAGGACGAGCTCGCCCACGTGGCCGCGACCCTCGACCTCGACCGCGGCGCCGTCGTCGCCGCCGAATGGGCCGACAACGGGCCGGGCTGGGTCGCGCTCCTGCTGGAGTCGGCCGAGGCCGTCCTGGCGGTCAAGCCCGGGCTCGTCGACCACGACGTGGGGCTCGTCGGGCCCCACCCGGCCGGCGCGGACGCGGCGTTCGAGCTGCGCGCGTTCTTCCCCAAGGACGGCGCCACCATCGAGGATCCCGTCACCGGCAGCCTGAACGCGTCGGTGGCCCAGTGGCTGCTGCGCACGGGCCGGGCGACCGCGCCGTACGTCGCCGCCCAGGGCACGGCGCTGGGCCGCGCCGGCCGCGTCCACATCTCGGCCGACGACGGCGGCGCGATCTGGGTTGCGGGCGGCACGGTCACCTGCATAAGCGGCAGCGTCGAGCTGTAGCCCTCAGTAACGGGTATGCATCAGCTCCTTCACCGCGCGCAGCGTCTCGGCCGCGATCTCGCCGGCGCGGGCGTTGCCCCGGGCGAGCACCGCGCGCAGGTGGTCCCGCTCGCCCGCGAGCTCCGACCTCCGGGCCCGGATCGGCCGCAGGCGCTCGTTGAGAGCGTCGGCGGCCAGCCGCTTCAGGACCGAAGCGCCCCCGTCGCCGACCTGCTCG
Source organism: Thermoleophilia bacterium (assembly GCA_025928655.1). GTDB lineage: Bacteria > Actinomycetota > Thermoleophilia > Gaiellales > JAICJC01 > JAICJC01. The sequence goes on from JAICJC010000057.1 coordinate 2,123, forward strand.
GCGACCGTCTCGGCCGCAACGCCGGAGCAGATGGCGGCCAGCCGCACCAGGTTCGCCACCTCCGGACGCCGGTCGGGCTCGTAGGTGATGCGGCGCTCGCCGTCCGTCTTCGCCGCCCGGATACGGCGGGCGGTCTCATCCTCGGAGGCGCCCAGGGTGATCGCGTTCCCCCTGCTCTTGCCCATCTTGCGGCCGTCCAGGCCCAGGAGCAACGGCGCGGTGCCCATCAGCGCCTCCGGCTCGGGAAAGTAGGGCCGTCCGGGGCTGTAGCGGTCGTTGAACCGGCGCGCGATCGTCCGGGCCAGCTCGACGTGGGGAAGCTGATCGCGCCCGACCGGCACAAGGTTCGCGTGGCAGAAGAGGATGTCCGCCGCCTGGTGCACCGGGTAGGTGAACATGAGCGCCGAGGTCGTGCCGCCGCCGGCGGCGATCTCGTCCTTCACGGTCGGGTTACGGCGCAGCTCCGAGACGCTGACGAGGCTCAGGAACGGCAGGACGAGCTGGTTCAGCTCCGCGATTTGGCTGTGGGTGAAGATGATCGCGCGGTCGGGATCGATTCCGGCGGCCAGATAGTCGAGCACGAGGCCCTCGACGTCGACGGGCAGGTGCGCCGGCGAGTCGCGGTCGGTGATCGCCTGGTAGTCGGCGATCAGGACGAGCAGCTCGACGCCGAGGCGCTGCAGGCGGACGCGGTTCTCGAGCGTGCCGAAGTAGTGGCCGATGTGGAGCGGCCCGGTCGGCCGGTCGCCGGTGAGGATCCGGAACGACGCCGGATCGGCCAGGACGGCCCCTTCGAGCCGGGCGCTGCGGCGCTCGGCCGCGACGAGTGTGGATGTCATGGGAGTCATCTCCTTCGATCGGGCGAAGGGTCGCCCTCGAGCAGGACCGTCCCAGAGACACCTCGGGCCGCTCGAGGGCGGCCCGTCGCGCATGCAAGAGCTACGGCCGCCTTAGTGCGGCCACGACCAGCGGGTGCGATGCGCTGAGGTCATCGGTCTCACTCTAGCGCGCGGTAGGCTGCGCGGCCATGCCCGCCCCGCCCCGCTACGCCCACCCGATCGGCGTCTCGCTCGGCGACATGGTGCCGCCCGAACGGATCGGCGCCCGCGCCCGGGAGCTCGAGCGCCTGGGCTTCTCGCACCTCATGATCCCGGAGGACTACTTCTACGAGCCCGCCCTCGTGTGCACGACCCTCGCGCTGGGGGCGACGGAGTCCGTCCCGATCGGGACGAGCATCGTGTCCGGCATGGTGCGCCACCCGGCGGTGCTGGCCATGGAGATCGCCGGGATCAGCCGGGCGTTTCCCGGGCGCTTCCGGCCCGGGATCGGCCTGGGCCTGCCCGAGTGGCTGCGGCAGATGGGCTTCATGCCGGAGAAGCCGGTGGCGGCGCTGCGCGAGAGCGTCGGCGCGATCCGCCGCCTGCTGGCGGGCGAGACGGTGAGCCTCGAGGGCACACACTTCTCGCTCGACGAGATCGCGATCACGCACCCGCCGACCGAGGACGTGCCGATCGCGATGGGCGTGAGCGGCCCGATGCTGCTGCGGCTGGCGGGGGAGCTGGCCGACACGACCCTCTTCGCCGCGTCGGCCGGGGTGGACTACTTCCGCTTCGGCCGCGAGCGGGTGGAGCGCGGCCTCGCCCGGGCCGGGCGGCCGCCCGACGCGATGGCGTACTCGACGATCGCGCTCACCTGCGTCGACCGCGACGGCGCCCGCGCCCGCGAGGCGCTGCGGCCGATGCTGGGCGGGTTCCTGGCCGAGTTCGGCGTGAACACGATGACCGACGCCTACGGGATCTCGGACGAGCTGGCGGCCATGATCGAGCGCGGCGGCGAGGGGGCCGTCACCGCCGGGATGCCGGACGAGTGGCTGGAGGACCTCACGCTGACCGGGTCGCCGGACGAGGTCGTGGCCAAGATCCGCTGGTGGCTCGAGGCGGGCCTCGACTCGATCTGCATCTTCAACCCGGATCCGGAGCTCGAGGAGCGCACGATCGCGCTCGTCGCCTCCGACGTCATCCCGAAGCTCTAGCGGGTTGAAATCGGGGACTGTCCCCGCCCCGCGGGGACAGTCCCCAGAGCAACGACCTCGCGGCGGAACGGCGGCAGGGTGTCGTCGCCCGGCGGGGCGTCCAGCTCCTCCGCGTAGCGGCGGCCGTCCCAGACGGCCGCGGCGATCGTCCCCGGGCTGAGCGCATCGCCGACCAGCCGCACCGTCGTGCCGGCTCCGGCGGCCTCGAGGTCGCCCGCCAGCTCGTCGTTCGGCAGGCGGCCCGTGACCAGCACGACCGCGTCGCACTCGTGCTCCCGCTCGGCGTCGGTGAAGACGCAGGAGGTGACGGCCCGGCCGTCTCCGGCGCGGGCGAGCGTCCGCGACACGGCCACCTCCACGCCCAGCCCCAGCAGCCGGCCCTGGATGCGGCCCTGCTCCATCGTGTTCACCGTCCATGCGGAGACGAGCGACTCCGGCGTCACCAGCGTGACCGCACGGCCGGCGGCGCGCAGCACCTCGGCCAGCGCGCCGCCCATGAAGTAGTGGTCATCGTCGTAGACGAGCACCCGCTCGCCGTCGGGGAGGGCGCCGCGCAGCAGATCGTCCGGCGTCAGCACCTCGACTCCGGGCCCCACGGCGATCGGCCGGGTGTGCCAGCGGCCGACGCCGTCGTCCCGCCAGCGGGCGCCGGTCGCGAGCGCGATGTGGTCGAAGCCGTACGAGGCCGCCTCCGCCGCGTCGAGCCGGCTGCCCACCCCCACCTCGACGTTGGGCAGTCGAGCGAGCTGGCCCCGGCGATAGTCGGCGACCCGGATCCACGCGGCCAGGCCCGGCAGCCGCGCCTCGAGCGCCACCCGTCCGCCGATGTCAGCGCCCGCCTCCGCCAGCACCACGTCGTACCCGCGCCGGCCCAGCATCATCGCCGCCTCCAGCCCGGCGGGGCCTCCGCCGACGACGAGCACGCCCGCCTCCGACCCCTTCGCCCGGATCCGCTCGGGGTGCCAGCCGCGCCGCCACTCCTCGCCCATGCTCGGGTTCTGGGTGCAGCGGATCGGCGTCGACGTCGCGTCGCCGGTGACGCAGATGTTGCAGCCGATGCACTCGCGGATGTCGTCCCAGCGGCCCTCCTCGATCTTCTTCGGGAGGAACGGGTCGGCGATCGACGGCCGGGCCGAGCCGATCATGTCGAGCACGCCGTCGCGCACCATCCGCACCATCGTGTCGGCGGAGGTGAAGCGGCCCACGCCGACGACCGGCTTGGTCGTCAGGGCCTTGAGGCCGCGGACGTACTCCTCCTGCGCCCCCTCCTCGGCGAAGCGGGAGCTGAGCGAGTCGTTCTCCCACTCGCCCACCATGAAGTCCCACACGTCCGGCAGCTCGCCGAGGAGGCCGAGCACCTCCTCGATCTCGGGCCGGTCGATGCCGCGGTCGCCGAGTTGCTCGTCGACGCAGATGCGGCAGGCCACGGCCGCCCGGCCGGCGACGGTCTCGACCGTGTCCTCGAGGATCTCCCGCAGCAGGCGGGCCCGGTTCGCGACGCTGCCGCCGTACTCGTCCGTGCGGTCGTTGTAGCGGCGGGACAGGAAGTGCTGGAGCGTCGTCAGCCCGTGGGCCGCGTACACGTAGACGAGGTCGTACCCCGCCCGCAGCGACCGCTCGACCGCGGCCCGGTGCCAGCGGCGCAGGTCGGCGATGTCGCCCTTGCTCATCCGCCGCGCCTGCACCGGGTCGTTCGTCTGCACCGGCAGGTGGCTCGGCCCCATCGGCGGCTGGCGCACGAACAGGTTGGCGGCCGTCATGCCGCTGTGGACGAGCTCGATGCCCGCCAGCGAGCCGTGCTCGTGCACCTTGTCGACGAGCAGGGCGTGCATGGGGATGTCGGCGTCGTCCCACAGCCGCCCCTCGATGTACCCGGCGACGTCGGTCGAGTGATGCATCTCGACCTCCTCGGTGCAGACCACCGCCCAGCCGCCCTCGGCCTTGACGCCCCGCATCTCGGCATGGGCGCTCGGGTAGGCGTAGCCCATCCCGTTGCAGTGCGGCACCTGGAAGAAGCGGTTGCGGGCCGACACCGGGCCGAGCGGCACGGGCTCGAACAGGACGTCGTAGCGGGGGTCGCGCACCTATGCCGATGCCGGTCGCAGCGACGCGGCCGGCCGCTCCTTGCGCGGGTCGACGAACGGGATCGCGGCCGTGCGCCCGGTGACCCAGCCGTGCTCGGACTCGACGTCGATCGGCGTCCCCGGCCCGGCCAGGTCGATCGGCACCCACACGTAGCCGATGTTCTTCGACAGGCCCGGCGACCACACGGCGTCCGTGACCCGGCCGACCGCGACGCCCGAGTGGCTCGCGGGCCAGGCGGCGGTGATGCCCGGGAACGGCTCGTCGCGGTCGAACTCGATCCCGACCAGCTTGCGGTCGACGCCCTCCCGCCGCACCCGCTCGAGCGCGGCCTTGCCGATGTAGTCCTGGGGCTGATCCTCGACCAGGCGCTCGAGGCCCATCACGTGGTAGGGCGTGTCCGCGAGCGTCATGTCCGAGCCCAGGTTGAAGATGCCGGCCTCCACCCGCCGGGCCTCGCTGGGCGCGATCGGCCGGATGCCGAACTCCTCGCCCGCGCCCATGATCGCGTCCCACAGCTCCGTCCCGCGGGCGCCGTCGAGCAGGTTCACCTCGAACCCCGGCACCGCCGACCAGCCCGTGCGGCTGATGACGACCGGGATGTCGCCGATCACGAGCCGCTCGCACCAGTAGTAGCGGATGTCGTAGATCGCATCGCCCGCGAGCTTCTGCAGCGTCGCCGCCGCGTGCGGCCCCTGCACCTGCACGGGGTGGACGTCGGGGTAGCTCACCTCGGCATCGAGGCCGGAGCCCGAGAGGACGCCCATCGCGTACAGGCCGGCGTCGCTGTCGGCGAGCTGCATCCACCAGACGTTCTCGTCGACGTGGAGGAGCACCGGGTCGTTCACGATGCCGCCCTCCGGCGACATGACCAGCATGTACTTGCCCTGCTTGACCGCGCACCTCGTGAGGTCGCGGCACGTGAGCATGTCGATCAGGCGGTCGGCATCCGGCCCGCTCACCTGCACGGTGCGCTCGACGCCGACGTCCCACAGCGTGACGCCGTCGTTGAGCGCCCAGTACTCGACCTCGGGGTCGTCGTACTCGGCCGGGAGGTACATCTTGTTGTAGATGTCGTAGGCCTTGCAGCCGGCGGCGATCGTGGCCTCGAAATAGGGCGAGCGCCGGTACCAGGGGCCGAAGTAGAGCTTCGTCGTGGCAGGAACGGTGGGCATGCGGCCTCCAGGAGCGGAGCGGGTGGGCTGACTGACGAGTCAGTCAGGACCGCGAGCGTACCAGAGGCCGCGGCCCGGCGCGAGACCTACAATCGGCTCCCATGGCGCTCCTAGTGCTCGGCCCCCTGCTGCGGTACGTCGGCGACACGGAGGCTTCCGTCTGGATCGAGGCCGACGCGGCGTGCGAGGTCGACGTCCTCGGCCACACCGCCCGCACCTTCGAGGTGCGCGGGCACCACTACGCCGTCGTCGGCCTCGCCGGCCTCGAACGCGGATCGGTCATCGAGTACACGGTGAAGCTCGACGGCGCGGAGGTCTGGCCCCACACCGACGAGCCCCGTCCCCGCCCGGCGATCCACACCCGCCAGGGCGAGCGCCGCGCCCGGCTCGTGTTCGGCTCCTGTCGCGTCGGCGCGCCCGAGCGCGAGCCCTACACCGACCCCCCGGGCGCTGAGCACGGCTTCGGCATCGACGCGCTGTGGGCCTACTCACGCCGGCTGCAGGAGGGGCTCGAGGAGTGGCCGGACGGCCTGCTCCTGATCGGCGACCAGGTGTACGCGGACGAGGTGTCGCCCGCGACGCTCGACTTCATCCGCGCCCGCCGCGACACCTCGCAGCCGCCGGGCGAGGAGATCGCGGACTTCGAGGAGTACACCCAGCTCTACCGCGAATCCTGGACGGAGCCGGACATCCGCTGGCTGCTCGCCACCGTGCCGAGCGTGATGATCTTCGACGACCACGACGTCATCGACGACTGGAACATCTCGTGGGAGTGGCTCCGCGACGCGCGCTCCTGCTCGTGGTGGGACGCCCGCATCACGGGGGCGTTCATGTCGTACTGGCTCTACCAGCACATCGGGAACCTGACGCCGCCCGAGCTGGCCGAGGAGCCGATGTACCGCACCGCCGTCACGAAGGACGGCGACGTCGGGCCGGAGCTCGAGGCCTTCGCCCGCCGGGCAGACCGGGAGTCGGCAGCCAGTCGCTGGGCCTCGATGCGCGACTTCGGCCGCTCGCGCGTGCTCGTCGTCGACTCACGCGCGGCCCGCGTTCTGGACGACTACCACCGGGAGATGGTCGACGACGACGAGTGGGACTGGATCGTCGAGCAGAGCCGCCACGACGTCGACCACCTCCTGATCGTGAGCACCCTCCCGGTCTTCCTGTCGCCGGGCGTCCACCACCTCGAGAGCTGGAACGAGGCCGTCTGCAACGGCGTCTGGGGACGGCCGGCGGCCGCGGTCGGCGAGCATCTCCGGCGCGCGCTCGACCTGGAGCACTGGCCCGCCTTCCACGAGTCGTTCGTGCGCATGGTCGACCTGCTGCGCGACGTCGCCACGGGTGGGGACGGCGCCCGCCGCCCGCCCGCCTCGGTGAGCGTCATCGGCGGGGACATCCACAACGCCTACGTCGCCGAGGTCTCGCTGGGGCGGCGCGATCCCGCCCGCAGCCGCGTGCACCAGATCGTGTGCTCGCCCTTCCGCAACCCGCTCTCCCCCATGCAGCGGCGCATGATCAAGCTCACCGGCACGCGGGCGGCGGGGGCCGCCATGGGCGCGCTGGCACGGGCGGCCGGCGTGCGCATGCCACGGGTGCGATGGCGCTTCTGCACCGGGCCGACGTTCGAGAACTCCGTGGGGATCGTCGAGCTGGACGGCCGCCGGGCCGAGGTCACGATCTACCGGGCGGAGCGGGGCGACCCCGCCGACGCGCTCCAACCGCTGCACTCGCACCTGCTCGCGGACGGCCCCCGGGCGGACTGACCGGCGCCGGGCCGGGGCGGGCGGCGGCCCGCTCGACCGGCGCGCCGAACTCCACCAGCCAGCCGCCGAAGGCGATCGCGCAGACGGCGAACCAGCCCCAGCCGAGGGCCAGGCCCGCCACGACGTCGGACGACCAGTGCAGGTCGAGCATCACCCGGCTGCACGCGACCGCCACGGCGAGCCCCACGGCGGTTCCCGCCAGGGCGGCCCGCGCGCCGACCCCGCGCCGCCGGCCCGCGAGCAGCGCCAGCGCGGCGAACAGCGACGCCGCTGTGGACGAGTGGCCGCTCGGGAAGGATGGGCCCAGGGTGGCCGCCACGGGGTCGATGGCCGGCCGGGCCCGGTCGATCGCGGCCTTCACCGCGTTCGTCGCGAGCGAGTCGCCGATCGTGACGACGGCCAGGAAGACGGGGATCGTGCGGCGGGGGACGCGCACCCATTCCCACGCCCCGACGGCGACCGCGATCACGATCACGCCGGTGGTGGTGGCGAGCCCCGAGACGCCCTCGAGCAGGCGATGCTGGAGGGGGCTCGTGTGGCGGTTGGCCCAGAGCGCCGCCGCGGAGTCGACGTCCGACAGCCCCTCGACGTGCCGCACCGCCACCGCCAGCGCGGCGACGATGAGCCCGGCGGCGACGATCGCCGCGAGCGCGACCGTGAGCGCGAGGCCCGTGAGGACGTCCGCCTCGAGCCGGTCGCGCACGAAGCGGCGCATGCGGGTGTGCGCCTCGATGGCCTCGGCGGCGGCGGCGGCCGGCGCGCGGCCCCACCAGGTGCGCATGGCCGCCCCCGCAGCGATGAACGCGAGGCCCCCCGCGAGCAGCGAGATCGCGACCAGAATTGCGATCAACATCGATGACCGCCCATGCCCGCGAGTTTGCCCACGCGGCAATGCGGGAAAACGTCGGGTCATGCAGATCGGCGAACAGCGCCGGCCCGCAGGGCCCACGTCGCCCCGGCGGCCGGGCCAGGCCTCCAGCAGCGCAGGCCCTCAATTCCTCGAGCCCCGCCGCGGGCCCGCCGCGCTCGTCGGCGGGCGGTTCGCGGGACGGCCGGTCGTCGCCTTCATCGTCGCCGCGCTGGTGGGGTTCGTGATCCTCGCGGCAATCGCGATCGTGGCCGGCTGGGCTCTCAAAACGTACGTCCTCCCCGACCACGGGATCGGCCACGCCGACGAGCACGTGAACGTGTGGCTCTCGCACCACCGCACGCCCACCCGCAACGACGCGTCGTTCTGGATGTCCTCAATCGGCGACATCCCCGCGATCCCGGCCGTCGTGGCGCTGACCACACTGGTGGCGGCGATCCGGCGGCGCTGGGGGGCGGCGGCCTTCATCGTCACCGCGATCACCGTCGAGGCGGCGACCTATCGCGCCGCCACCCTCGCCATCCACCGCGAGCGCCCGCGCGTGCCCCGCCTCGACCACCTCCCGGTCGACGCGAGCTACTACTCGGGCCATACCGCGGCGTCGGTGGCCGTGTACTGCGCCGTCGCGCTGCTGATCACGAGCGCGGTCCGCAACCGCGCCGCCAGGGTCGCCGTCTGGCTGGCCGCGATCGCGATCCCGCTCCTCGTCGCCCTCTCGCGCATGTACCGGGGGATGCACCATCCCACCGACGTGACCGCCGGGGCGCTGTGGGGCGTGGGCTCGCTGCTCGTTGCGATCATGGCCGCGCGGGCGGCGGCCGCCGCGCAGGAGGAGCGGAGGCCGGCGTGAGCACGATCGCCGTCATCGCGCACGGCCGCAAGCGCCCGGCCGACCTGCCGGAGCTGCGCCGGGCGCTCTCCCGCGCGGGCGTCGACGACCCGATGTGGGTCGAGGTGCCGAAGAGCAAGCGCGCGCCAAAGCAGCTGCGCAAGCTGCTCGCGAAGGGCGCCGACCATGTCTTCGTGTGGGGCGGCGACGGGATGGCGCAGCGCTGCATCGACACCCTCGCCGGGACGGATGCAACCATCGCGATCGTCCCGGCCGGGACGTCGAACCTGCTCGCGTCGAACCTCGGCATCCCCAAGACCATCCCGGAGGCGGTCGAGGTCGGGCTGCACGGCCGGCGGCGGCGGATCGACGTCGCATCGCTGAACGGCGAGCGGTTCGCCGTCATGGCCGGGACGGGATTCGACGCCGAGATGATCGACGGCGCGGACGGGCGCATGAAGCGCCGCCGCGGCCGGGCGGCGTACGTCGTGACGGGCGCGAAGAGCCTGCGCACGCGCCCGTTCGAGGCCCGGATCCGGGTCGACGGCAGCCCCTGGTACAGGGGCCCGGCGAGCTGCATCCTGGCCGGCAACGTGGGATCGCTCTTCGGCGGCGTCGAGGTGTTCGCCGACGCGAAGCCGGACGACGGCCTGCTCGACCTGGCCGTGATCACCGCCGACGGCGTCGCCCAGTGGGCCGGCACGGTCGGCCGGACGATCGCCGGCCACCCGGAACGGTCGCCCAACTTCCGCCTCACCAGAGGGCGGAAGGTGAAGGTCAAGCTCGACCGCAAGGTCCTCTACGAGCTCGACGGCGGCACGCGCGCGAAGGTGAAGACCTACCGGCTCGCGGTCGAGCCGGCCGCGATCACCGTGTGCGTGCCCGCCGGGAGCAGAAACGGAGACGCAACGGCATGAGCAGCAGGCTCGAGTTCCAGGCCCGCTCGGCGGGCACGACGACGACGCACAGCACGGCCTTCGAGGTGCTGACACGCATCGGCTTCGTCGCCCGCGGGGTCATCTACGCGATCATCGGCGGGCTCGCGATCCAGGTCGCGACCCACGCCACCCCCAAGACGCCGACGAACCAGAAGGGGGCGCTCGAGACGATCGACAAGCAGCCGCTCGGCCACTGGCTGCTGATCGTCGTGGCGGCCGGGCTGGGCGCCTACGCCCTCTGGCGGTTCGTCCAGGCCTACGTCGGCCACGGCCCGGAGGGCGGCGGCGACGATTCCGCGTTCGGCCGCATCTCCGCGGCGGCGAGCGGCGTCGCCTACCTGGCGATGTGCGCCCTCGCGATCTCGATCCTGGCCGGCTCCTCGAGTCAGAGCTCGAGCAGCCCGCACAAGTCCACGGCGGGCGTGCTGGGCTGGCCCGGAGGCCAGTGGATCGTCGGCATCGCCGGCGCGATCTTCGTCGGCGTCGCGCTCTACCAGGGCTACAAGGGCGTGTCGCGGAAGTTCCTCGAGGAGGACAAGACGGCCGAGATGGGCCCGCTCGTCAAGCGCTGGATCACGATCAGCGGCGTGATCGGCCACCTGGCGCGGATGGTCGCGTTCGGGCTGATCGGCGTGTTCCTGATCAAGGCGGCCGTCGACTACGCGCCGAACAAGGCCGTGGGCCTCGACGGGGCGCTCGAGAAGCTCGCCCGCGAGTCCTACGGCACGTTCCTGCTCGCGGTCGTGGCGGCGGGGCTGATCGCATTCGGCCTCTTCTCGATCGCCGAGGCGCGCTACCGGCGCATCTAGACGGTCGACTCCGATTCCGCGCGCAGGGCCTTCGACCGCCGGCTCGCCCGCTCGGACGCCGACAGCACGTCCTTGCGCAGGCGCACCTCGGCGGGCGTCACCTCGACGCACTCGCCCTCCTGGATGTACTCGATCGCCTGGTCGAGGCTCATCCGGTGGGGAGGGTTCAGGCGCACCAGCACGTCAGCGTTCGAGCGCACGTTCGTCATCTGCTTCGCCTTCGTGATGTTGACGTCGAGGTCGGCGCTGCGGCTGTTCTCGCCGACGATCATCCCCTCGTAGACGTCCTCGCCGGGGGCGACGAAGAGCACGCCCCGCGCCTGCAGGTTCTGGATCGAATACCCCGTCGCCTGGCCGCTGCGGTCGGCGACGAGCGAGCCGTTGGGCCGGCCCCGAAGCTCGCCGGCCCACGGCCCGTACTCCTCGAACACGTGGTGCAGCTGGCCCGTGCCGCGCGTCTCGGTCTGGAACTCGGAGCGGAACCCGAGCAGCCCGCGGGCCGGGACGAGGTGCTCCAGCCGCACCCAGCCGGTGCCGTGGTTGGTCATGCTCTCCATCCGGCCCCGGCGCAGGGCGAGCGCCTGGATGACGACCCCGGAGTACTCCTCCGGGACGTCGATCGACACCCGCTCGACAGGCTCCTCGACCTTCCCGCCGACGGTGCGCGTCACCACCCGCGGCTTCCCGATGGTGATCTCGTAGCCCTCGCGCCGCATCATCTCGGCGAGCACCGCGAACTGCATCTCGCCCCGTCCCTGCACCTCCCACGTGTCGGGCCGCTCGGTGTCGAGCACGCGCAGGCCGACGTTCCCGAGCAGCTCGCGGTCGAGCCGGTCCTTGATCATCCGCGCGGTGAGCCGCGACCCGCTGCGGCCGGCGAGCGGGCTCGTGTTGATGGCGATCGTGACCGACAGGCTGGGCTCGTCGACGACGATCAGCGGCAGCGGCCGGGGATCCTCGGGATCGGCGATCGTCTCGCCGATCATCACGTCGTCCAGCCCCGCGACGGCGATGATGTCGCCGGGGCCCGCCCGCTCGGCCGCGACGCGCTCGAGGCCCTCGGCCACGAGCAGCTCGGTCAGGCGGATGGGGGTGACCGTACCCTCTCGGCGGCACCAGCCGACCGTCGATCCGCGGCCGACCTCGCCGTGGCGGACCCGGCAGAGGGCCAGGCGGCCGAGGTACGGCGACGAGTCGAGGTTGGCGACCTGGGCCTGGAACGGGTGGTCGGGGTCGAAGGTCGGCGCGGGGATGTGCGAGAGGATCAGGTCGAGCAGCGGCTGGATCGTCTCGCCCGCGGCGTCCGGGTCGAGGGTCGCCGTGCCGGCCCGGGCGTCCGTGTAGACGATGGGGAAGTCGATCTGCGATTCGTCGGCGTCCACGTCGAAGAAGAGCGCGTACACGTCGTCGACGACCTCGGCGATGCGGGCGTCGGGGCGGTCGATCTTGTTCACGACGAGGATCACCGGCAGCCGTGCGGCGAGGGCCTTGCGCAGCACGAACCGCGTCTGGGGCAGCGGCCCCTCGCTCGCGTCGACGAGGAGCAGCACGCCGTCGACCATGGACAGGCCGCGCTCGACCTCGCCGCCGAAGTCCGCATGGCCGGGGGTGTCGATGATGTTGATCCTCGCGCCGCCGAAGCGCACCGCCGTGTTCTTGGCCAGGATCGTGATGCCGCGCTCGCGCTCGAGACCGGCGTCCATCACCCGGTCGACGGTCTGCTCGTGGGCGGCGAAGGTGCCCGACTGGCGCAGCAGCGCGTCGACCAGCGTCGTCTTGCCGTGGTCGACGTGGGCGATGATCGCGATGTTGCGGATGTCGGCGCGCGACTGCATGTCGCCGGGCAGGGTAGCGACGGCAGGGCCGCTCAGAGCGCGAGGGCGTAGCGCCGTTCGAGGCAGGGCTGGCCCCGGAACATCGTCTCCTCCTCGGCCTCGAACGCCATCCCGAGCCGCTCCAGCAGCCGCACGCTCGCGGCGTTGCGGGCGTCCGTGATCCCGACGAGCCGGCGCACGGCGGTCGCCGACCGGAGGCCCGCGATGAGCGCCCGGGCCGCCTCCTCGGCCAGGCCGCGGCCCTGGGCGTGCGGGGCCAGGGTGATCCCGACCTCGGCCTCCTCGCCCGAGGCCGACACGTGCAGGCCGATGTCGCCGATCAGCGCGTCGGTCTCGGCGTCGGCGATCGCGATCTGCACCCAGTCGCCGAGCGTGGGCAGCGGCGCGGTTGCCATCCCGGCGATCATGGCGCATCGGCGTCGGTCGTCGGCTCCCAGCCCTGATAGCGGCCGACGTCGGGGTCGCCGCGGTAGGCCTGGAACCGGGCCAGGTCGTCCGCGCGCAGGCGCCGCAGCGTCACCCGGGCGGCCCGCCACGGGAGCGGGTCGCCCGCCGGTGGCGCGCTCACGCCTTGCGGGCCCGGCTGGGCGCGACCCGCGCCGGCTCGTTCGGCATCTTCGGGTAGACCGGCGGCCAGGGCGCGTCCTGCAGGCCCGAGGCCATGTCGCGCTCGTGCCACTCGAGCAGCGGTTCGAGCGGCTGCGGCGCGGCCGACATCGGCTCCCACGGATCGCCCGACTCCTCCACCCGCGCGGGCACGTTGGCGAGCGTCAGCTGTTCCGGCTCGATGGCCTCGAGCTCCTCCCAGCGGAACGGCGTCGAGACCTGGCCGCCCACCCGCGGGCGCACGCTCCACGCCCCGAGCACCGTCTTGTGGGGCGCGTTCTGGTTGAAGTCGCAGAAGACCCGCGTCCCCCGCTCCTCCTTCCACCACGCCGCCGTGACGAGGTCGGGCCGGCGCCGCTCCAGCTCCCGCGCCAGCGCGACGGCGGCCGCCCGCACGGCGAACGAGTCGTGGCGCGGCGCGAGCCGCACGTAGACGTGGATCCCGTTGCGGCCCGTGGTCTTCGGGCCGCACGCCATGCCGAGCTCGTCCAGCAGCCGCTTCGTCTCGGCCGCCGCCTCGCGCACCATCGCGAACGTGACCCCGGGAGAGGGGTCGAGATCGATCCGCAGCTCGTCCGCATGATCGGGGTCGTCGGCGTGGCAGGGCCAGACGTGGAAGCCCAGGCAGCCCAGGTTCACCGCCCAGGCCAGGTGGGCGACGTCGGCCACGACCAGCGCCCGCGACGGCGTGCCGTTCGGCGTCTGCACCGTCGTCGTCTGCAGCCACTCGGGCGCGTTCGCCGGGACGCGCTTCTGGAAGAACGACGTCCCGCCGGCCCCGTCGGGGTAGCGCTCCATGAGCACGGGGCGGCCGCCCAGCGCCCGCATCACCTCGTCCTCGACGGCGAGGTAGTAGCGGATCAGGTCGAGCTTCGTCTCCCCCCGCTCGGAGAAGAAGACCTTGTCCGGGCTGGACACCGCAACGGTGCGGCCCGCAGCGTCGATCTCGATCGGCGTGGAATCGGGCATCGTGCGTCGGGGCCGATCATAGAGCCTAGACCGTGGATTCCGAATGCACCGCGCGCCTGGACGCGCGACGGTTGCCGGTTGGGTGTGACGTTGGTGGCGCTGCGGCTGCGAGCCGTCGCATCGCGGCGTCCTCGGTCGCGCCCATAGGTCGACTATGAGCGCTCCCTGCGTCCTTGCGCTGCTCGGTTCGCAGCCGCCCAGAACATCACGGGCATCCGAAATCCACGATCTGCGCCCGATCTGCGAGGCTATGCGGATGGCCGACCTCGACCGGACGATCCGCCGGAACACGCTCGTGCTGGCGTCCGTGACGGCCGTGAACTCGGTGGTGCTCCAGCTCGCGTCGGCCGTCTCGTCGATCACGTTCGTGCTGGTCACGGGCGCGCGCGGGCTGCTCGGCCTGGGGCCGGCGATCTTCCTCACGTCGTCGGGGCTGACCGCGGTCGTCGCCGGCCGGACGATGGACCGCTACGGCCGCCGGCCCGTGCTCGCAGCCGGCTTCGCCGCCGCGGCGAGCGGGTGCGCGCTGACGTCGCTCGCAACCCACCTCTCGTCCGTGCCGGTGCTGCTGGTCGGGTTCGTCCTGATCGGCATGGGCCAGGCCACGTCGCTCCTGATCCGGGCGGCGGCGGGCGACATGTACGTGGCCGCCCGGCGGGCCCGGGGGATCTCCTACGTGCTCTCCGGCGCCGTGGTCGGCGCGGTGCTGGGGCCGGCCGTCTTCAGCCCGATGTTCGCCGACCGCAAGCTCGACGCGGCCGAGCTCACCGTGCCGTGGCTGTCGGCGGCCGGCATCGCCGTCCTCGCGCTCGCGATCGTGCTGCTCGTGCGCCCGGACACGCGCGTGATCGGCCAGCTCCTGAGCGCCAACGCCGGCGAGCCGGAGCCGCCGGCGGCCGCGCCGCTGGCCGAGATCCTGCGCCGCCCCGGCGTCGTGCCGGCGATGCTCGCCAGCCTCGCCAGCTTCGGGGTGATGGTCTCGGTGATGAACCTGGCGGGCTACGTCGTCGTCGAGCAGCACCACCACTCGCAGGACTCGGTGTTCCCGATCATCGGGGCGCACGTCCTGGGGATGTACGCCCTCGTGCTCGTGGTCGGCGCGGTGATCGACCGCATCGGGCGCACCCCCGCGCTCGGGACCGGCCTCCTGGTGATGGGCGCGTCCACCATCTGCCTGCAGTGGTTCAGCGGCGTGCCGATGACCGCCGTCCTCCTGTTCGGGCTCGGGATCGGCTGGAATATCTCCTTCGTCGCCGCGACCGCGCAGATGGCCGACTGCACCGCGCCCGGCGAGCGGGGCAAGCTGCTCGGCTTCAACGACCTCGTCGCCGCTCTGCTGGGCGCGAGCCTCGCGCTGGTCGGCGGCTACGGCCTCGAGTCGGCGGGCGTCGGGGCGCTCGCCGTGGGCGCGACGATCATCGTCATCTCCCCCGTCGCCTGGATCCTGTGGCGGGTGCCGCAGCCGGGCGCAGCCGAGGCCTGAGCCCGATCAGGCCACGACGGGCTCGCGCTCGTCCGCCCGCACGCGGAAGGCGGCCAGGTACAGCACGACGGCGACGGCGATCAGGATCGCCCAGCCCAGGTTCAGGGCCGGGGTGAGGACGCTGGGAGGGCCGTGCGAGGTCCACCCCCGCTTCACGATCTGCTCGTTCCAGCCGTCGTTGGCCGAGACCATCACGCCGTAGGCGACCAGAAGCGCGAGGTAGCCGCCCAGGGCCGGGCGCAGGCGGGTCGGCCGCATCCGCGCGAGCGCCGGGCGCAGCAGGAGGGCGGTCACGGCCAGCAGCCAGCCGTCCAGGCCCTCGTGGTTCCCCAGATGCACGGCGCGCAGGTGCGGGTGCCCCGCCTCGGGCAGCACCTTGCGGGACATGAAGATGTGATGCAGAACGGGGACGTCGCCGACGTAGAAGCCCAGGTTCGCGAAGATCCACGGCAGGGCGGCGAGCGTGTAGAGCGCCGCGATCCGAAGCGCGATCCGATCGCCGCGCCCGCGTGCGCCCGGGGGCCCGGCGCCGGTCCGCCGGAGCGCGAACAGGGTGAGGCCGAGGGCCGTCAGGACGCCGATTCCGGCCGCCAGGTTCGCCGGCTTCGCGTCGAGGTCGGACTGCTTGACGACGCCCGGCACCGCGATCGTCGCGCACAGGACGGCGGCCGCGATCGCGGCCGCGATCACCGCCCGTCGCGGGCCCCGCTCGAGTGGCGCCGCCAGCAGCCGGTCGACCGCGACGGCCATGAGCGCCAGCGCGGCCGGCGAGACCGGCCATCCGAGGAGCACGAGCGCCCGCGCCAGGCCCGACCAGAGCCCGGTGCCCGTCACGTTGTAGAATGCCGCCGCGGGCAGACGGGCGTAGGTCACGATCACCGTGACCGCCACGGCTCCCCAGATCGCCCACGACCACAACGCCTCGCGCAGGCCGGGCCCTTCACCGCCGGAGGGGACGCGAGCGGTCACCGGATCATTGTCGCACCGCCCTCGAGGCGTTCTCGGCCAACGCCACCCGGGGTCGGTGCACCAGAAGGGGTCAGACCCCTTTTGGTGCTACGGGGCGAGCATGTGCAGGCGCAGCGTCCGGCCGCCGGCCGTGCCGCTGAGCCGGCCGCGGGCCGCGCGCACCTGGAGCGACCACGCCATGTGGAGCCGCTCGACCTCGCCGCCGGCACGGGTGACCACGTCGGCCCGCACCCGCCCCGTGGAGTAGCGCCAGGTGACCGTGCCGCTCACCTTCACGCCCGGCACGAAGGCGACGTCGTGGAGCGTGAACGTGGTCAGGTCTCCGCCCCCGTACGACCAGCGGCCGCCGCGCAGGCCGACACCGCTGCCGCTCAGGTTGGCCCACCAGCGCTGGAGCACGTCGGCGACCGCGGCGGCGCCGGCCGCGGCGATGCGGCGATCGGTCACGGTGGATCGATCGCCGGGCGAGGGATGGGCCGGCGCCATGCCGGCGAGCGTGAGCGGGAACCTCGGCACGACCCGCACCTCGGGCGTCCGGTGGGCGCACGACGTGTCGCCCGGCGTCAGGTCGCGCACGAACCGCTCGTAGATCGGGGCGGCGCAGTCGTTCTGGTCCAGGAGCGCGGTGACGTGCCCGCTGTTCTGCATCACGACGAGCGTGCTGTCCGGGAAGCGCGACGCGACGACGCGGGCGTCGGCGAGCGGCGTGATGTTGTCGAGATCGCCGTTCAGGATCAGCGTCGGCACGTGCGGGTACGGCGCCGACGGCGACACGGGCGGGTCGGGGAACGCGGCCGGCGGCCAGTTCAGGCAGGCGAGCGCGCCCTCGTAGTCGAGGCCGGTCCACTCCTTCGCCGTGAACGGCGCGAACGTCCCGGGCGGGTAGGACGCGAGCGCCGAGGCGATGAAGGGCCCGCGCTGCGAGACGGGCGTCCCCATCGGCCACATCTCGGGGTAGTCGTGGCAGATCACGGACAGGTAGAGCGATTCGGTGAACTCGCGCGGGTCGCCGTTCGGGCCGTCGGTGGTCTCGGTCTCGGCCACGAGCCGCAGCAGCGGCCGGGTGTCGCCGGCGAACGCGGAGCGGGTCGCGGCGAAGATGTCCCGCCACACGCCCTGGTAGTAGAAGCCCGACTGGACGAGCTGGCCCAGCGTGTCGGGGTCCGCCTGCACGCGGGTCATCGTGCCGTCCGCGTCCGGCGCCGTGCCGACGATGGGATGGCGGCGGACGTGTCGCAGGAGCCGCCCGAGCAGCGCCAGCGGATCGCGGCCGGCGGGACAGCCGGGCCGGCGCTCGCAGGCCAGCCGCAGGGCGCTCTGGCTGCTCCGGGCCAGGTCGGCGAAGGCCGGGTCGGACCCCGGGAGCTGGTAGGTGCCGTCCAGGACGAGCGACCGCAGCAGGCCCGGGTAGCGGATCGCGAACGCCTGGGCGGCGTACGAGCCGTACGAGTCGCCGTACACGTCGAGGCGATGCAGGCCGAGGGCGTCCACCACCGCCTTCAGGTCCTGCACGGACTGCGACGTGTCGTAGTCGTCGCGCTTCGGCCCGATCTGGGCGGCGCAGCGCCCGGCGCGGACGACGTACGGCAGGATGTGACGGCGGAACGCCCGGCAGTTGAGCGCCCCCGACCGGCCGGTGCCGCGCAGGTCGACGAGGAGCAGGTCGCGGTGCGCGGAGATCGGCCGCCACAGCTGCAGGCGCGCGGCCCTGTCGGCGGTGGTCGAGAACCCGGGGCCGCCCTCGATCGACAGCACGGTCGCCGTGCGCAGCACCGCCCTCTGCGTCCGGAAGTAGTGCTCGAAGTAGATCCGGATCTTGCGGCCGTCGGGGTGGCGGCGGTCGAGCGGGACGCGCACGAACCCGCACCGGGCCGCGGGCCGCGACCGGGGACAGGCCGACCGGATGATCGCCGGCCGCGCGTTCACCTGCGCGGGCGGCGTGGCCTGCACGCTCAGCATGTCCCCGAGTGTACGGGTTCTCGGCCCCGGCCGCCGGGGACCGGTCGCACACTGCGTGACGCCTACATGCCCGGCGCGGGCGCGCAGCTCGCCCGCGGGGTGAAGCGGATCGCCACCGACGACGTCTCCGGCGGCCCGCCGCGGATGCGGGCGAGCAGGAGGCGGGCCGCCTCGTGGCCGACGGCGACCGGGTCGCGGTCGAAGGCCGCGATCGGCGGCTGCACCGCCTCGAGCAGCGGCGCGTCGTCGAACGTCACCACCGAGATGTCGGCCGGGACGCGCAGGCCGGCGGTGCGGACGGCGTGCAGGACGCCCGGCAGGATCGCGGCCGAGCCGGAGACGACCGCGGTCGGCCGGTCGCGGCGGCCGAGCAGCCGCGCCGTCGCCGCCGCCGCCCCGGCCGGGTCGACCACCTCGCGCTCGACGGCCGCGCCGATCGAGAGCCACTCGCAGGCGGCCTCGAACGCGCGGACGAGCTCCCGGGCGGGCCGCGACGCCACCCGGCCGGCAACGAGCGCGGCGTTCCGGTGGCCGAGGCCGCGCAGCTGCTCCACGACGCGCTCGATGCCGCCCGCGTGATCGCACAGCACCGCGCTCGTCCCGCTCACCCCGGCGAGCTCGCAGTCGACGAGCACGACCGGCGAGCGCAGCCGCCGCACCTCCTCGAGCGTGGCCTCGTCGGACTCGTCGGCGACCGAGAGCAACAGCCCGTCCACCCGCCGGCGCCGGAACTGGCTCACCTGGGTGGCGTCCATCGCCGGGGAGCCCTGCGAGCTCGTCACGAGCATCGCGTACCCGGCGCCGCGCAGCTCGCTCTCGGCTGCGAGGGCCATCGCGGCGTAGAACGGCGAGGAGACGTCGCGCACCACCGCGGCCACCGTCATCGTCGAGCCCCGCCGCAGGCTGGCGGCCAGCAGGTTCGGCTCGTAGCCCAGCTCGTCCACCACGGCCATCACCCGGGCGCGCATCGCCGCGCTCACGTCCGGATGCCCCGACAGGACGCGCGAGACCGACGACATCGCGACTCCGGCGCGGTCGGCCACCTCGCGCAGGCTCAGGCTCGGCGGCTCGTTCACGTCATTCCGCGGTGCTCCAGAGTGGCGCCCCCAACCTGCCCAGATCCACCTCGACCCCCAGCCCGGGGCCGGTGGGCGCCGACCCGCGCCCACCCGACGAGCGGGGCTCGTACCCCGCGACGTGCTCCTGCGTCCAGTCGTTCATGAACGACACTGTGAAGAGGGTACGTGTCCGCGTGCTGGCCGCAAGATGCGAGACCGCGGCTGTTACCAGATCGCCGCCCCAGGTGTCCTCGATCGTGACCGCCAGGCCGATCGCGTCGGCGAGGTCGCGCATCTGGCGGGCCTTCGTGAGCCCACCCACCTTCGAGATCTTGAGGTTGAACGCCTCCAGCGCGCGGGCGTCGTGCGCGCGCATCAGCGACGGCACGTCGGCGATGCACTCGTCGAGCACGAACGGGAGCGCCGAGCGCTCGCGCACGTACCGGCACGCCTCGAGCGTCGGACACGGCTGCTCGACGTACACGCGGTCGAGGCCCGCCAGGAGGCTGACCGCCGCCACCGCCTCCTGGGTCGTGTAGCGCCCGTTCGCGTCGGCGATCACGACGTCGTCGGGGCCGCACCGGGCCAGCACCGCCCGGACCCGCCCGGCGTCGACACGCGGGCCGTCGCCCACCTTCAGCTGGAAGCGGGTGATGCCCTGCGCGGCGAGCGCCGCCACGTGGTCGGCCATGGCGGCCGGCTCGCCCAGCGGGATGGCGACGTAGAGGGGGAACGACTCGTTGCGGCGGCCGCCGAGCAGCGTCGTCACCGAGACGCCCTGGGCGCGCGCGGCCGCGTCCCAGCAGGCGACGTCGATCGCGCTCTTGGCGTAGGCGTGGCCGGTCAGGACGGCATCCATGCGGTCGTGGAGGACGAGGAACTCGGCCGGGTCGGCGCCGACGACGGCCGGCGCCAGCTCGCGCAGGGCGGCCCGGGCGCCCTCGGCGTGGGCGGCCAGGTAGGTGCTCCCGAGCGGGCACGTCTCGCCGTACCCCTCGACGCCGTCCTCCGTCACCACGCGCACGACCGTCGAGGGGAGCGACGCGATCGAGCGCCCGCCCGACATCACGTACTCCTCGCCGACGTACGTCAGCTCGTACCCGTAGACCTCGACGCGCGCGATCGCCGTGCCTCCCACGCGGGCGACTCTACCGCGCAACCGGGGTGAGACCCCCAACGGGAGTGCGACCGAAGTGTGACGGCCGCCGGTCGGGGTCTGGCCCCGCCGGCAGTGCCAGACGGCGCAGGGGCGGCGATGGGGGTCGAGCAC
>JAICJC010000092.1 GCA_025928655.1 Thermoleophilia bacterium
CGCGAGAAGGGCGTCATCATCGAGGAGCTGAACATGTACGTCGACACGCCCCGCGACCACGTCGACAGCGTGTACGACCACCTGCTCTTCGGCGATCAACCGCTCGGGTGGGACATCATCGGCACCAAGGACACGATCCGCGCCGCCGGCAGGCAGACCTTCCTCGACTACCTGGGCGCGTGGTACGCGCCGCGGCGGATGGTGGTCGGCGCGGCCGGGGCGGTCGACGGCGAGTTCGCTGCCGAGGTCGAGCGCCAGTTCGGGCACCTGGGCGCGCGCGAGACCGGCGAGCCGCCGCCGACGACGGTGGAGCAGGACGCGCCGCGGGTGAAGCTCGAGACGCGCGACTCCGACCAGGCCCACCTGCGCCTCGGGGTGCGCGGCCTGCCGACGACGCACCGTGACCGCTACACGATGCAGGTGCTGGGGGCGATCCTGGGCGGCGGCATGTCCTCGCGGCTCTTCACCGAGGTGCGGGAGCGGCTCGGGCTGGCCTACTACGTCTTCTGCCACCACCAGTCCTACGACGACACGGGGACGCTGTTCTCCCAGTCGGGCGTCGACATCAAGCGCATCGATCTGGCGGTGCAGACCATCCTCCGCGAGTTCGGCAAGCTCGTGCGCGAGCCGGTCGACGAGGTCGAGCTGCGGCGCACGAAGAACTACCTCAAGGGGCGCATGGTGCTCCAGCTCGAGGACCCGCGCGGCCTGATCACGTTCGGCCTGCGCCGCGAGGTGCTCGAGAACCGGCTGGCCGAGCCGGAGGAGGTGCTCGAGGGCGTGGAGGCCGTGACCGCCGCGGACATCCAGCGGCTCGCGGGCGAGGTGATCCGGGACGAGGGCCTGAACTTCGGCGTCGTCGGCCCGTTCGACGACGACGCCCACTTCCTCGAGCTCATGACGGTGTGAGCTGAAGGCCATGCGCCTCTACGCGATCCCCTACTCGACGAACGTCGATCGGGTCGGCCTCGTCCTGGGCCACAAGGGACTCGCGGCCGAGGTAGTCATGTGCGACCCGGCCGACCGCTCGGCGATCCGCGAGGCGAGCGGCCAGGACCTGGTGCCGGTGCTCGACGACGACGGCTTCTGCGTCGCGGACTCGACCCGCATCATGGAGCACCTCGAGCGCCGCTTCCCCGACCCGCCGCTCTACCCCTCCGACCCGGCCCGCCGGGCCGAGGTCGAGGTGTTCGTCGACTGGTTCAACCGCGTGTGGAAGGTGCCGCCGAACGCGATCGAGGCCGAGCTCGCGAGCGGCGCCCCCGACCACGTGCGCGTCGCGGCGCTCGAGCAGGAGCTGCGCTCGACCCTGGACGTGTTCGAGTCGCTGCTCACCGGCCGGGAGTTCCTGATGTCCGACGCGATCGGCGCCGCCGACTGCGCGGCGTTCCCGTTCCTGAAGTACGGCCTGTGGATCGAGGCGGACGACAACGAGCGCTTCCACCGCATCCTGGCCGACAACCTGGCGCTCGACGGCGGCCACCCCCGGATCGAGGAGTGGCTGCGGCGCATGGCGACGCACCCGCGGGTGGACGGGATCGTCGTCTACGACGGGCCGTGAGTGGGGACTGTCCCCATCTGGGGACTGTCCCCGAGCTCTCCTGAGCTACGGCCGGATCTCGAGGTCGTACGGGAAGTCGGTGAGGATGTCGCAGCCGCCCTCGCGGACGACGCCCAGATCCTCGAGCCGGATTCCGCCGAAGCCCTTGCGGTAGACGCCCGGCTCGATCGTGACGACGTCGCCGGCCAGCAGGTCGTCGCCGGCCAGGCCGAGGTTCGGGGCCTCGTGCACCTCGACGCCGACGCCGTGGCCGAGGCCGTGGAAGAAG
The DNA here is from genome assembly GCA_025928655.1 of Thermoleophilia bacterium. Classification (GTDB taxonomy): domain Bacteria; phylum Actinomycetota; class Thermoleophilia; order Gaiellales; family JAICJC01; genus JAICJC01. The sequence continues at coordinate 1,830 of JAICJC010000092.1, forward strand.
TCCTCGTCGAGCGTCTCGCCCTGGCCCAGGCCACGGGTCGTGCGGTAGCCGCCGGCCTCGATCGCGTCGCAGGCCGCCTCCCAGACCGCCGCGCCGTTGACGCCCGCAGCGATCCGCTCCTCGCTCACCCGCAGCGCCTCGTACACCGTCGCGTGCATGTGCCGCAACTGCTCCGGCGCGTCCCCGAAGCAGAACGTCCGGGTCATGTCGGCGTGGTAGCGGCTGGCGATGTGGCGGGGGAAGATGTCGATGATCACCGACTCGTGCGGCCGGATCGGGCCCTTGCCGTGCTCGTGCACGTTCGCGCCCGTCGGTCCGTTGCCGACGAGCGGCGCCTCGCCCTCGCACCCGTGCGCGCGCAGCACATCCTCGAGCTCGGCGGTCAGCCGCTCGGCGGTCAGCGTTTCGCCCTCGAACACGAGCCCGTCGCCGCCGGGCGAGGATCCCCCGATGACCTCGACGGCCCGCGCGAAGGCGGCCTCGGTCGCCTTCTGGGCCGCCCTGATCCCGTCCAGCTGGCGCTCGTCCTTGACCCGCCGGCGCATCTCGAAGGCCGCGCGGTCGGGCGCGACGGTCAGGCCGTGGCCGCGCAGGTAGTCGGCGAGCTCGAGCGGGAACGACGGCGGCACCGCCACGTCGCGCACGCCCAGCTTCTCGAGCGCGCGGCGGACGACCTCGAGCGAGGCCTGCTCATGGCTCATGCCGCCCTTGACGAGCTCGCGGGCGCCGAACTCGGAGCCGGTCCAGACGTCCGTGGCGCTCGAGTTGCGACGGGCGGCGTCGGCCTCGAGCTCCGAGGTGACGATGACGCGCTTGCCGTCGGTCTCGACGTACGTGAACGGGTCCACGATCGAGACTCCGGTGGCGACGAACAGGTCGGGATCGCGGATGGAATCTGCGTAGATCAGGCGGGAGTCAGGCATCGGCAGAACGTAGCACTTCGACCGATCCGCGCTGGTAGCGTTCGGCCGTGCCCACCGCGCGTTTCGACGAGCTGCTTCACCGGCACCTCGACCTCAACGGCAACCTCGCCCCGTCCGCGCTCCGCGTCTGGGATGCGCACACTCACCTCGGCGTCGACGAGGACGGGTTCACGCAGACGCCGGAGGAGCTGGTCACGATGATGCGCGCGCAGCACGTCGAGCGCGCGTTCACCTTCCCGCTGAACGACCCCGAGCGGCACCCGGCCTACCGCGTCCCGAACGACCGCGTGCTGGGATGGGCGGAGGCGTCGGAGGGGATGCTCGTTCCGTTCTGCCGCCTCGACCTGACGGAGAACCCGGTCGCGGAGGCCGAGCGCTGCCTCGACGCGGGGGCATGTGGCATCAAGCTGCACCCGCGGGCGCAGTTCTTCGACTTCGGCGCGGACGGCCTGAACCCGGTGTTCGAGGTCGCGTCCGAGCGGCGGGTGCCGATCCTGATCCATGCCGGCCGGGGGCTGCCGGCCATCGCCGACGACCTGCGCGTGCTGGTCGAGCGCCACTCGGGCGCCCAGCTGATCCTGGCCCACGCCGCGATCGCCGACCTCGAGCAGATCGCCCGCGAGCTGGTCGACCACCCGAACGTGCTCTACGACACGTCGGTCTGGAGCACCACCGATCTTCGCACGCTGTTCGCGTCGGCCTCGCCCGAGCAGATCCTGTTCGCGAGCGACGCCCCGTACGGGATGCCCGCCACCGCCCGCTTCGCGCTCCTGCTGGTGCTGCGGCGGGCGGGGGCGACCGAGGAGCAGATCCGGGCGATGTTCTGGGACAACGCCGACCGGGCCTGCCGGGGCGAGCCGGCGCCGGCGCTGACCCCGCCGCTCATGGCGCGGGAGCGGATGGTGCCGCTGCAGCGGCTCCGCATCCACGACTACCTGGTGATGACGCAGACGCTCATGTGGTCGCGGCTGCCGGACGGGCCGGGGGCGCTCGGGCTCGCGCTGCGCGCCTGCGACAGCAACGGGGCCGGCGAGCTGGCCGACGTCGCCGAGCTGCTCGAGGCGGTGCAGGAGCTGTGGACGGAAGGGCTCGCCGCGGAGGACGAGACGACGGGCCGCACCTACACGCGCGCCGCGATGCGCCTGCTGCAGATCGCGGACGCCCTCGTCCAGGACGTGTGATCGCCGCGGTCGTCCTGGCGGGCGGCGAGGGCCGCCGCTACGGCGGCCTGAAGCAGCTGCACGACGTCGACGGGCGGCCGATGCTCGAGCGGGTGCTGGGAACGGTGGCCGCGGCCGGGCCGGAGCACCGCGTCGTCGTGCTCGGCGCGCGGGCCGGGACGATCCTCGAGCGGGTCGACCTCCACGGCGCCCGCCCGGTGGTGTGCGACCGCTGGGACGCGGGCCAGGCGGCGTCGCTGCACGCCGGCCTCGACGCGCTGCCCGACGAGGCCGAATGGGCGCTCGTCGTGCTCGGCGACGGACCGGGCCTCGACCCGCGCGCGGTCGAGCGGATGCTGGCCGCCGCCGACCCGGGCGCGGATGCGATCCGCGCGGCCGACTACGGCCAGGGCCGTTCGCACCCGGTGCTGATCCCCCGGTCGCGCTTCGGCGAGATCCCGGCCCGCGGGGAGCGGCCCGTCCGCGGCCTGCCGGCCGAGGCCGTCGACTGCCGCGGCCTCCAGCCGCCGGGCGACGTCGACTACGCCTGATCCGAGCAGCGCCGGCGCAGCCGCTCGACGAACCCGTCCGGCACGGGCTCCTCGCTGCAGCAGCTCTTGACCGCCGTGCGCAGGCTGCGCTCGAAGACGTAGCGGTCGCTGCAGTAGCTGCACTCCTGCAGATGGCCGTCGATGCGGGCCACCTCGGCCTCGGTCAGCACGCGGTCGAGGTAGGGCTGGAGCAGGCTCTCTGCGCCGCGGCAGGGGTCGGCGCTCATGCCGCTTCCCACTCCCCGGCCCGGTCGGCGAGCGCCCGCTTCAGCAGCCGGCGGCCGCGGTAGAGGCGCGACATGACGGTCCCGATGGGGATGTCGAGGATGCCCGCGGCCTCCGCGTAGGAGAAGTCGCCGACGTCCACCAGCACCACGACCTCGCGGAAGTTCTCGGGCACCTCCGCCAACGCGGCGAGGATGGCCGTTCCCGAGAGCCGCGCCAGCACCTCGTCCTGGGGCTGGGGGGTCGACTCGGCCAGGCGGTTGTACAGGTAGTAGTCGCCGTCGTCGTCCAGCGGCTCCTGCACCGGCCGGCGGCTCTGGCGCCGCAGCTCGTCCAGGTTGGCGTTGCGCATGATGGTCGCGAGCCAGGCGGCCAGGTTCGTGCCCGGCCTGTAGCTCTGCCAGGCCCGGAACGCGCGCAGGTAGGTGTCCTGGACGAGGTCCTCGGCGCTCTGCTGGCTGCCGGTGAGGCGAAGCGCGATCCGGTAGAGCTGCTCCGCGTGGGTCAGCGCCTCCTCCTCGAACGGGGTGCGGTCGGCGCCGGCGGTGAGCGCGGGAGACGGGTCGGAGGAAGCCATCCCTGCGAGCGTATCAGTCAGGAGGAGCATCGCCTCTAGGAGAACGACGGGCGCCCGTCCGGCATTCCCGCGCGAGTTTTAGTCACTTAGGCTAATATGCTCGGCGATGGCTCCCGCCGCCCCCGTCCGCACCGACGTGCTCGTCCTGGGTGCGGGCCTTGCCGGGCTCTATGCGGCCCTCGCAGCCGCCCGCCGGGGCGCGGGTGTCCTGCTCGCGACCAAGGGCTCGCTGCAGGCCTCCAACTCGTACATGGCCCAGGGCGGCGTGGCCGCGGCTGTCGCCGCCGACGACTCGCCCGCCGACCACGCCGCCGACACGATCGCCGCCGGGCGGGGGCTGTGCGACCCGGCCGCCGTCGGCCTGCTGGTCGCGGAGGGGCCGGGCCGCATCGCCGACCTCGAGGATCTCGGCGTGCGCTTCGACCGCGACGCGGCCGGCGGCTACCGGCTCGGCCGCGAGGGCGGCCACGGCCGCCGCCGCATCCTGCACGCGGACGGGGCGGCGACGGGCGCCGCCGTCGCCGGCGCGCTCATCGCCCGGGTCGCGTCCGAGCCGCGCATCCGCGTCCTGGAGCACACGGCCGCGCTCGCCCTGGCGGGCGACGGCGGGGCCTGTACCGGCGCCTGGCTGCTCGGGCACGACGAGCTGCGCCCGGCGCGGGCGCGGATGACGCTGCTCGCCACGGGCGGCGCGGGCGCCCTCTTCCAGCGCACGACCAACCCGCCCGGGGCCGTCGGAGACGGCATCGCGATCGCATACCGCGCCGGGGCGGCGGTGCGTGACATGGAGTTCGTGCAGTTCCACCCGACCGCGCTCGCCGGCGGCGGGCGCGCGTTTCTGATCTCCGAGGCCGTGCGGGGCGAGGGCGCCCACCTCGTCGACGCCGGCGGGCGGCGGTTCATGCTCGGCGTCCACCCCGACGCGGAGCTCGCGCCCCGCGACGTCGTCACCCGCACGATCGAGGCGCTCCTGGCGCGCGGCGGCGAGGCCTACCTCGACCTGCGCCATCTCGACCGCGGGCACGTGCTCGGCCGGTTCGCCAACCTGGCCGCAGGCTGCCGCCGGGCCGGGCTCGACCTCGCCGCGGACCTCATCCCCGTCGCGCCCGCCGCCCACTACCTGATGGGCGGGATCGCCACCGATCTGGACGGCGCCACGTCGATCGCCGGCCTCTACGCCGTGGGCGAGTGCGCCGCGACCGGCGTCCACGGCGCCAACCGGCTGGCGTCGAACTCGCTGCTCGAGTGCTTCGTGTTCTCGCATCGCGCGGTCGCCCACGGCATGGCGGCCGGGGTTGCCGCGGCCGAGCCCGGGCGCTCGCCCCTGCGCCCGCTCGCGCGCGCGCCGCTGGCCGACCTGCGCCGGCGGATGTGGGAGGGCGCCGGGCCCGTCCGCAGCGAGGAGGGCCTGACCGCGCTCCTCGCCTGGCTCGGCGAGCGGGCCGACTCGAACCCCGCCCTCGTGGCCGGCCTGATCGCCGGCGCCGCGCTGCGCCGCACCGAGAGCCGCGGCGGCCACCTGCGCAGCGACCTCCCCGACACCGACCCCGACCAGGCCCGGAGCACGACGTGCCCACCGCTGCACTCGACGGTGTGATCGACCGCGCCCTGGCGGAGGACGCCGGCCGCGGCGACCCGACCACCGCGGCGACGATCCCGGACGGCCTGGAAACGGTTGCGGACGTGGTGCTCCGGGAGCCTGGAATCGTTTGCGGACTTGACGTCGCGCTCGCGGTCGTGCGCCGGCTCGACCCGGATGCCAAGATGGAGGTGCTCGTCCGGGACGGCAGGCGCGTGGCCGACGCGCCGGCCACGGTCGCCCGGATCCGGGCTTCGGCGCGGGCGACGCTCACGGCCGAGCGCACCGCGCTCAACCTGCTCCAGCGCCTCTCCGGGATCGCGACCATGACCGGCCGCTACGTCGCGGCGGTGGACGGCACAGGCGCCGAGATCCTGGACACGCGCAAGACCGCCCCGGGGCTGCGGGAGCTCGACAAGCACGCCGTCGCCTGCGGCGGCGGCACGAACCACCGCCCCGACCTGGGTGCGGCCATCCTGATCAAGGACAACCACGTCGCCCTCGGGGGCGGCGTCGCCGCGGCCGTGCGCGCCGCGCGGGCGGCCCGGCCCGACCTGCACGTCCAGGCCGAGGCCGACACGCTCGACCAGGTGCGGGAGGCGGTCGCGGCCGGCGCGGACAGCGTCCTTCTGGACAACATGCCGCCGGAGCAGCTGCGGGAGGCCGTGGCCGTCGCCGCGGGCCGCGTCAGGCTGGAGGCCTCCGGCGGCATCACCCTTGACACCGTCCGCGCGGTCGCCGAGACCGGCGTCGACGCGATCTCGATCGGAGCGCTCACACACTCGGTGCGGGCGCTCGACATCTCGCTGGAGGTGCATCCGTGCCCACGCTGACCCCCGCCGCCGTCGACGCCCTGCAGGAGCAGGTGCGTGCCCTCGCCGCCGAGCGAAACGCCGTCATCCTGGCCCACAACTACCAGCTCCCGGAGGTGCAGGACGTCGCCGACCTGGTGGGCGACTCGCTCGGCCTGTCCCAGGCCGCCGCCCACACGGAGGCGGACGTGATCGCGTTCTGCGGGGTCCACTTCATGGCCGAGACGGCCGCCATCCTCTCGCCGGAGAAGACGGTGCTGATTCCCGACCTCGACGCCGGCTGCTCGCTCGCCGCGAGCATCGACGCGGCCGCCCTCGCGGCGTGGAAGGCCGAGAACCCCGGCGCGGTCGTCGTCAGCTACGTCAACACCACCGCCGAGGTGAAGGCGCTCTCGGACTACTGCTGCACGTCCGGCAACGCCCGCGCGGTGATCGAGGCCGTGCCCGCCGACCGCGACATCCTGTTCCTGCCCGACATGTTCCTGGGCGCCTACCTGGAGCGGGTCACCGGCCGCAAGATGAAGATCTGGCCGGGCGAGTGCCACGTGCACGCCGGCATCCGCACCGACGACGTCGCCCGGGTGCTGGACGAGCGCCCGGACGCCGACCTGCTGATCCATCCCGAGTGCGGCTGCGCCAGCCAGTGCATGTACGCCGCCGCCCAGGATGCCGCGCTCGCCCGGCGGACGCACGTGTTCTCGACCGAGGGCATGGTCAACCACGTCGCCCGCTCGTCCCGGCGCGACTTCGTCGTCGCCACGGAGACCGGCATCCTGCACCGGCTGACGCGCGAGTCGCCCGACAAGCGCTTCTACGCGATGTCGGAGCGGGCCGTGTGCCGCTACATGAAGATGATCACGCTCGAGAAGCTGCGCGACGGCCTGCGCGACATGCGCCACGTGGTCACCGTCGACGATGACGTGGCGGCGCGCGCCCGGGGCGCGATCACGCGCATGGTCGAGATCGTCTGACGCCGTGGACCTGACGGGCTAGGGCCGCATGCTGATCCTCGTTCCGACCGAGCTCGAGTCGGGGCTGCTCTTCCCCGACGGCCCGCCGGCGCCGCTGGCCGTGTGCGGGTTCGGGCTGGCGGCGGCCGGCGCTGGGGCGGCGCACGCGATCGCCGAGCACCGCTCCGCGGCGGAGGACGGGGTGATCCTCGTGGGCGCCGCCGGCACGTATGACCCCTCCCGGCATCCGGTCGGCACCGCGATCCGGGCCGGATCGGTGCGCTGCGACGGCATCGGCGCCGGCTCGGGCGAGGGGCACCGGACGGCCGCCGACCTGGGCTTCGCCGCCGCCGACTCGATCGCGATCGGGCCGGGGCCGGAGCTGCTCTCGGTGGCGGCCGCGGCCGGCTCGGTGGCGGAGGCGGCGGCGCGGAGCGCCCGCTATCCGGCCGCCGCCGGCGAGGAGATGGAGGGCTACGCTGTCGCCGTGGCCACCTGGCTCTTCGGCGTCGACCTGACCATCGTGCGCGGCTTCTCGAACGCCGCCGGCGACCGCGACCGGGCCGGCTGGCAGATGGACGGGGCGCTGGGGCGGGCGGCGGCGCTCGTCCGGGGGCTCGCGCGATGAAGCTGCGGCTCGGGCTCTCGACCTGCCCGAACGACACCTTCGCGTTCCACGCCATCCTGGAGCGGCGGATCGACCTGCGCGGGCTCGAGTTCGAGCCGGAGCTGCTCGACGTGCAGCAGCTGAACGACGGCCTCTTCGCCGGCCGCTACGACGTGTCCAAGGCGAGCTTCCACGCCGCCCTCCTGCTCGCACGCGACTACGGGGTCGTACGCGCCGGCTCGGCGCTCGGCTTCGGGGTCGGGCCGCTGCTCGTCGCCGCGCGGCCGGGGGTTCGGCCGCAGCCGGGCGCACGCGTGCTCTGCCCCGGCCCGACGACGACGGCGACCCTGCTCTACCGCTGCCTGCACCCCGACGGCGGGGCGATCGACCACACGGTCTTCTCCGATATCGGTGCCGTCCTCCGCCGCGGCGACGCCGACCTGGGCGTGCTCATCCACGAGGGCCGGCTCACCTACGAGCGTGACGGGCTCGTCCTGATCGAAGACCTCGGGGCCTCGTTCGAACGGCTCGCCCGGGCGCCGATCCCGCTCGGCGGGATCCTGGCCGGCCTCGAGCTCCCGGACGAGGTCGTGGAGCGCTTCACGGCCGTGCTGCGCGACTCGATCGCCTACGCCTGGGCGAACAAGCCCGAGGTGCTCGGGACGATCCGCCGCTACGCGCAGGAGCTGAGCGAGGACGTGATCTGGCCCTACGTCGAGCTCTACGTCACCGAGCACACCGTCGACCTCGGCGACGACGGCATCCGCGCGCTCGCGACGCTCGAGCGCACGGCCGCAGCCGCCGGCGCCCTGCCGGACGAGACGGCGCCCTTGCGCGTGCTCGGCAGCCCTACCGGGCCGGTCGTTCCAGGCGCGGCGAATGGCCGAAGAACCACCGCTCCAGCGGGATCAGCAGCTCGCTCTCGCTGAACGGCTCGACCTCCTGCGAGCGGCCGTCCCCGGCCGACACGTCCAGGTCGTCCTCGAGCGCCGCGTTGGCGGCCTCGAGCGCGTCGCCCATCTCGTAGCCTTCGAACACGTAGTCGTCCCGGCGCACGAGCCCGTCGTGCCGCTCGGCCAGGCCGACCGCCCTGCCCACCGCCCACAGCGCTCCCGGCTTGCGCTCGATCCAGATCGTGACGACCTCCGCCGCTCCGTCGTCGCCCACACCCCGGATCGTTCGCTCGGCAAACCACTGGGCGCCACTGCCGTTTCCCTGCATCGCGGGCCTCCAAGTCGTCGCGGACTCACAGTCTAGGCCGGGTGCGGTGGGGTGGGCAAACCGCCCGGATATGATCGCGGCTCGATGCGAGAGACGGCAGCCGCATTCGTCCGCGACGTCGTCCGGCCGGCCGCCGCGGGCTGGGACGAGGCCGGCGCCTACCCCCGCGAGGCGGTCGCCGCGTCGGGCCTCACCGGCCTGTTCTGCCCGACCGGGTACGGCGGCGCGGCGCTCGGCTACCCGGCCGGGATGGAGGTGTTCGAGGAGCTCGGCCGGGGCGACGCCGCGCTCGCGTTCTCGCTCTCGATGCACAACGCGGTCGCGGCCGTCGTCGCGGGCTGCGACGACGCGGCCCTGCGGGAGCGCTGGGCGGGCGAGCTGGCCGCGGGCCGTGCGCTGGGCGGGTTCTCGCTGACCGAGCCGCACGCCGGGTCGGACGCGACCGCCATCACGACGCGGGCCCAGAAGGACGGCGGCCGCTGGCGGGTGAGCGGGCGCAAGGCGTGGGTCTCGCTCGCCGGCGAGGCCGATCTCTTCCTGGTGGTGTGCAAGACGGCGGACGGGCCGGGCCACGGCGACATCGCCGTGGTGGCGATCGAGCGGCGGGCCGACGGCGTCAGCTTCCCCCGCCGCTACCGCACCGCGGCGGCGGCCTTCCTGCCCATCGGCGAGATGGAGCTGGCCGGCGCGCCGGCGACGATGCTCGTGCCGCCCGGCGCGGGGATGCGGGCGGCGCTGGGGGCGATCGACGTCGCCCGCTGCGACATCGCCGCGATCGCCTGCGGCCTGCACGCCGAGGCGCTCGACATCGCCCTGCGCTACGCCCGCGGGCGGGAGGCGTTCGGCGCGCCGCTGCTCGCGCTCGACACGATGCGCTTCGCGCTCGCCGACGTGCTGACCGACCTCGAGGCGGGGCGGCTGCTCTACGCCCGCGCCGCGGAGCGGCTGGGGACGCCGGCGGGCCCGACGGCCGTCGCGCACGCCAAGCGCTTCTGCCCGGACGCGGCGCTGCGGGCGGCCATCGCGTGCAGCGAGGCCCTGGGCGCGTACGGCTGGCTCGACGACACGCCGCTGCCGCGCTTCATCAGCCTGGCGAAGATGCTCCAGGTGGTCGACGGCACCGCCGAGGTCCAGCGGCTCGTGATCGGCCGTGAGCTGGAGCGGATGGCGGAGACGACCGATCCCACGCGACCGTGACGTCCTGGGCGGCTGTGGGCCGAGTAGCGCCAGGACGCAGTGAGCGATGCGTGCCTCGCACGCGAGCGAGCGAGGACGCCGCGATGCGACGGCTCACGGTCGCAGTCCCACCACGACACCGCACCTCCGTTACAGCCTGACGTCCAGGCTCGCGGGGGTGTGGGATCAATCGTCTTAGTTGGCGAAGTCCTCGGGGCTGACGTTCTCGAGGAACTTCTTGAACTCCTCGACCACCTCGCCGGCCTCCTCGGGCTCCTGGCCGAACTCGATCGCGGAGTCGTCGATCACCTGGTCGGCCACGAAGATCTTGGCGTCGGCGCGCACGGCCAGCGCCAGGGCGTCGGACGGGCGCGAGTCGATGTCGACCTCGGAGCCGTCGATGCGCAGCGTGATGCAGGCGTAGAAGGTGTTGTCGCGCAGCTCGGTTACCGCGATCTTCTCCACCTTCGCGTTCAGCTCGCCCAGCATCGACGTCACGAGGTCGTGCGTCATCGGCCGCGGGGTGGGCGTTCCCTGGAGCTTCATGAGGATCGCGGCCGCCTCGGGGTGGCCGATCCAGATGGGCAGGAACTTGCTTCCGTCAAGCGTCCGGAGGAGCACGATCGGCTGCTTGCCGACCATGTCGAAGGACACCCCGTAGATGCTCATCTCCTGCATCCGAGGTCCAGTATAGCCACGCTCCCCTGGCCCTTATCCGGCGTGGCGGAAGCACTCCGGCGAGTGGTCGCCGGCCATCCCGACGGCCTGCATGAAGGCGTAGCAGACGGTGGGGCCGACGAAGCGGAAGCCGGCCCGCTTGAGCGCCCTGCTCATGCTCCGCGACTCCGCCGTCTCGGCCGGGACCTGGCCGTCGCCGCCGCGAAGCGGCGCCCCCGGCACGAGCCCCCACAGGAACGCGTCCAGGCTCCCGTGCTCCTCGCGCGCGGAGAGGACGGCGCGCGCGTTCGCGATGGCCGACTCGATCTTGAGCCGGTTGCGGACAATGCCGGGATCGCCCATCAGCCGCTCCGCGTCGGCCGGGCCGAAGCGCGCCACCGCCTCGGCGTCGAAGCCGGCGAACGCGCGCCGATAGCCCTCGCGCTTGCGCAGGATCGTCGACCAGGAGAGCCCCGCCTGCGCGCCCTCGAGGACGAGCATCTCGAACAGGTGGCGATCGTCGTGGGACGGCGTGCCCCACTCCTCGTCGTGGTAGGACGCGTAGAGCGGGTCGCCGGCCGGGACCCAGCTACAGCGGGGTCGGGTGTCGTCCACGGCGGCCAATGGGCGATCCTGGATTCGAACCAGGGACCTCCGCCTTATCAGAGCGGCGCTCTAACCGACTGAGCTAATCGCCCCCGAAGGGAGCCCGCATACTACCGCGGCTCAGTCCGCCCAGCTCACACGGTCCGCCCGCAGCTGGTCGACGATGCGCCCGAGCTCGGCGGCCGACGAGAAGTGCAGCTCCACGCGGCCGCCCCGCGGCCCGCGCCGCACCGAGGCGCGCAGGCCGAGCGACTGCCAGGCCGCGTCGACGACCAGGTGGGCGAGCTCGTCGTCCATCGCGCCCGGCGTGCGCGCAGGAGCCTTCTTCGCCCCCTTCGCGGCCCGCCTGGCGGCGGCCTCGCAGTCGCGCACCGACCAGCCCCGGGCCACGGCGGTGCGGGCGAGGCCCGCGCGCTCGTCCTGGCCCGCGGCGAGCAGCAGGGCGCGGCCGTGGCCCTCGGACAGCGTGCCATCGGCGATCAGGTCGAGGGCCTCGTCCGGCAGCTCGAGCAGGCGCATCGTGTTCGCGACGGCCGGGCGGCTCTTGCCCACGCGCCGGGCGATCTCGGTCTGGGACAGGCCGAGCTCGTCGGCGAGGACGGCGTAGGCGCGGGCCTGGTCGACCGCATTCAGGTCCTCCCGGGCGACGTTCTCGGCCAGCGCGAGGATCAGGAGCTCGCGGTCGTCGGCCGTGCGCACGATCGAGGGGATGGTGCGCAGGCCGGCCAGCCGCGCCGCCCGCCAGCGCCGCTCGCCGGCGACAATCTCGTAGCCGTCGCCGACGTCCCGCACGACGATCGGCTGCACGACGCCGTCGGCCTTGACCGACTCCGCCAGCCGCCCGATGGCGTCGTCGTCGAAGACGTGCCGCGGCTGGCGCGGGTTCGGCCGCACCTGCGCGACCTCGAGCTCCACCATCGACACACCGCCGGTCGGGAACTCGGCGACGAGGGCGGCCAGGCCGCGGCCCAGGCCGCGGGGACGGCTCGACTCAGCCACGCTCGACCACCTCCAGCGCGGCCCGGTAGTAGGCATCGGCGCCCGCCGACGACGAGTCGTAGGACGTGATCGGCAATCCGTGGCTGGGGGCCTCGGCCAGCCGGATGCTGCGGGGGACGACCGTGTCGAAGACGAGCGGCCCGAAGTGGCTGCGCACCTCGCTCGCGACATCGCTCGCAAGCCGCGTGCGGGCGTCGTACATCGTGAGCAGCACGCCCGTCACGCCCAGGCGCGGGTTGATCCGCGTGCGGACGAGCTCGACGCTCTGGAGCAGCTGCGCGAGACCCTCCAGTGCGTAGTACTCGCACTGAACGGGCACGATGAGCCTGTTTGCGGCCGCGAGCGCGTTCACCGTCAGGAGGCCGAGCGACGGCGGGCAGTCGACGAACACGTACGGGAATCGCTCCTCCGTGCCCACCAGCAGGTCGCGCAGCAGCGTCCCCTGCTCGGAGCCGCTCGGCAGCTCCACCTGCGCCGCCGCCAGATCCGGGTGGGACGGCACGAGGAACAGGTTGGGGACGGCCGTCTCCAACACGACCTCGTCCAGCGGCCGGCCGTGCAGGAGGTCGTAAGTGTTGGCGTTGAGCTGCTCCGGCCGGTATCCGAGCCCCGTCGTCGCGTTCGCCTGGGGGTCGAGGTCGATCAGGAGCACCGGCGTGCCCGCCTGCGCGACACATGCCGCCATGTTGATGGCCGTCGTCGTCTTTCCCACACCGCCCTTCTGGTTCGCGAGGGCGTAGACGCGCGCGCTCATGGCCGAGATGGTACCCGCACAAGCGGATGCTTGGCGGCCATTCCGGGGCGGCGCGGGAACCGCTCGGGCGTCTCGGCGACCTTCCTGAGCAGGATCAGGCGGCGGTTCGGGCCGGTCGTGACGGTCTCCGCGGGCTCTCCGCCGAGCTCCACCGCCGCGGCCGCGAGCGGCCCGGGCTCGATCTCGGCCGTCCAGAGCAGCACGTGGCCGCCCGGGCGGGCGAGGGGCAGGCACAGCTCGGCGGCCACGGGGGGCGGGGCCAGGGCGCGGGCGAGGACGAGGTCGTAGGCGTCGCGCCCGCCGGCCCGGGCCAGATGCTCGGAGCGGTCGTTGATCACCTCACAGCGGAGGCCGAGCTCCGCCACGCACCGGCGCAGGAAGGCGCACTTCGCGGCCGTCGCCTCCACCAGGTCGACGCCGATCCCGGTCGCGACGGACACCGGGATGCCGGGGCTGCCGCCGCCCGAGCCGACCTCGGCGATCCGGCCGGGGCGGAGTCGCTCCACCACCGGGACGGCGACGAGCGCGTCCTCGACGTGGACGGCCCAGGCCCGTTCGGGGTCGCGGACCGACGTCACGGACACCGGCGCCGCCAGCAGGAGGTCGCGGTACGCCAGCAGCCGCGGGTCGGGGTGTTTCACGTTTTACAGCTCGGCGGAATCGCCCTCGGGGAGGACGATGACGTGCCGGTTGGGCTCGGCGCCCTCGCTGGTGGTGCCGACTCCGTCCATCTCCTGAAGATGCAGATGCACGATCTTGCGCTCGACGGAGGTCATGGGCTCGAGCGCGACCGGCCGGCCCGTGCGGATCGCCTCGGCGGCGGCCCGGTCGGCGACGCCGTACAGGGCCCGCTCGCGCCGGTCGCGGTAGCCCTCGGCGTCGATGACGACCTCGACGGACCCGGCCTGCCGGCGGTGCACCACGGCGTTCGCGAGGTACTGGATCGCGTCGATGGTCTGGCCGTGGCGGCCGATCAGGAGGCCGAGGTCACCGCCCGAGACCGTGCCGGTGACGCGCTCCGGGCTCTCGTCGATGTCGACGTCCGCATCGATCCCGAGGCCGTACACGACCTGGCCCAGCAGCTCCCGCACGAGCCCGGCGGCCTCGGAGTCGCCGGGCTCGGGGCCGGCCGGCTCCCACGCGGGCGGCGCCGGCGCACCGGCCGCCGCGGCAGGCTCCTCGGCGAGCACCGCAACGACGCGTGCCGGTTCGTAGCCGACTCCGAGCAGGCCGCGCTGGCCCTCGGAGAGGACGGCGAACTCGACCAGGTCGCGGTCGAGGGTCGGGTAGCGCCGCTCGAGCTCGTGCAGCGCCGCCCAGCGCGCCTCCCCGACCGTCTCGCCGCTGGCCTCGACCCGGACCGCGGGCTCGGTCACCGCTTGCGCCCGCCCCGGCGCTGCCCGGAGCGGCCGGACCGCTGGGCCGACCGGCGGCCGCTGCCGCG
>JAICJC010000169.1 GCA_025928655.1 Thermoleophilia bacterium
CTGGGCGCATGAGTGCTTGCAGGCAAAGCGTCGCCTCCCGAGGGGCTAGTGGGGGAAATCAAAGGCGTGGAACCGGACCAACGGCGCAACCACGAAGGGTATCAGCACGACAGGTTCCCCGCAAACGCGGACGCGGTCGCCACCTCCCGCAGGGAGTTCTCGTGGGGAACTACCACCTGCAGAGGCGTGCCTCTCGGGATCAACTATACCGCGTCGGGCCGTGAGGTCAAGCTGACTTCGTAATGATCGTCACGAGACCGCGCCCGGGTCAGGACCGGGGTCAGACCCCGACCGGAAGCGCCACGAAAGTCCACCGGCCGCGGTTCGGGGTCTGACCCCGATGTTCAGCCGCCCGCGGCGATCATCGCCGCCCGCCCCTGCGCCGCCACGGCCGCGAACGGGCGCCCGACGGCGGTCCGGAACGCGCGCCCGACCTGGTTCGGCGTGAAGAGCCCTGCGACGCCCTCGCGGCGGAAGGCCGCGCCCAGCCGGCGCAGCCCGGCGTCGCCGCCGTCCCGGATCACGGCGGCGACGATCGCCGCGCCGTCCTCGTAGGCGAGCCAGGTCGGCAGCGTGCCGTGCACGCCCCACCCGTGCGACCACCGCCACCGCTCGAGCGACGGGTAGCCCGCCCGGTACGCCGCGGCGATGTAGCGGTACGGCCAGCGCACGCCGCGGGAGGCGACGTAGCGCTGCTCCTCGTAGCGGGCCACGCCCTCGACCAGGCTGAGCGGGCCGCCAGCGACGAGGGCGGCGCTGGCGACGTGCGTGAGCTCGTGGACGAGCAGCGCGTCGCGCTCGACCTCGTCCTCCCCGGCCCACTCCCCCGCCCGCAGGTAGACGATGCCGTCGTACTCCGCGCCGATCGCCTCCTGCGGCATCTCCACGCCGGCGACGCGCTCGGCGGTGCTCCAGGAGTCGGTCATGAAGATCAGCGGCAGGTGCGATCGCTGCCCCGGCAGCAGGTAGCGCGCGTTCAGCCCCGGCATGACGGCGCCGGCGACGCGCGCGACCTCGGCCCGGCTCCCGGCGGGCACGTCCGGCTCGGCCACCACGACCGCTCGCCGTCCGACCACGATCCGGGAGCGGCCCGGCATCGCCGTCAGCCCCTCCGTCGCGAGCGAGTAGCGGCCGCTCCTCGTGAGGTCGGCGACGACCCGCAGCCGCCCACCCCGCCGGGCCAGGACGAGCGCCCGCCGGCCGACGTCGACGAAGACCGTTCCGTGGCCGCCGCCGAGGCTGACGGAGGTCGACGCGAGCACCGTCTCCGTCCGCCCCTTCCGGCTCATGACGGAGAGCTCGACGCGCACCCGCGACGGATGGAAGCGCGCCTCCCGCCGGCGCATGTACCGCAGGGCGGCGGAGTGGGCGCCGGCGAAGGGGCTCTCGACCCGCACGGTCTGCGCGCCCGGCGCGGGCATGGTGCCGCCGCCCGAGCCGGCACACGCGCAGGCGCTCAGCGCGAGCGCAACGAGGGCGGCCGCCCGGACCGGCTCACGCTTGGATGGCTGATCGGGAAGTCGTCGCGCGCCTCGGCATGAACGCTCCCTGCGTCCTTGCGCTGCTCGCTTCGCAGCCCGGTGGTGGCCTGCTTGGATAGCAGGCCACCACTGACCGATGCAAGCCGTCCCGGCTTGCACCTTGGACATCACGCACTTACCGATCAGCCATCTGCAGGCCCCGGCGACGCATCCGCCGTGGGGGTCGGGTTCGCGTCGAGCGGGTGGTGGCATGCCGCCATGTGCCCCTTCCCCCCGTGCGGGACGAGCGGCGGCTCCTCCTGCGCGCAGATCTCGGTCGCGTACCGGCAGCGCGGGTGGAACCGGCACCCCGACGGCGGGGTGATCGGGCTCGGGACATCGCCCTCGAGCACGATCCGCTCGCGTCGGGCCGAGAGCTCGGGATCGGGGATCGGGACAGCCGAGAGCAACGCCTCGGTATACGGATGGATCGGCCGCTGGTAGAGCTCCTCGGCCGGCGAGATCTCCACGATCTTGCCGAGGTACATGACCGCGATCCGGTCGGACACGTGCCGCACGACCCCGAGGTCGTGGGCGATGAACACGTAGGTCAGGTGCAGGTCGTCCTGGAGGTCGTCCAGCAGGTTGATGACCTGGGCCTGGATCGACACGTCGAGGGCCGACACCGGCTCGTCGGCGATGATCAGCTTGGGGTGCAGCGCAAGCGCGCGGGCGACGCCGATGCGCTGGCGCTGGCCGCCGGAGAACTCGTGCGGGTAGCGGTTGATGTGCTCCGGGGAGAGGCCCACGAGCTCGAGCAGCTCGGACACCCGCCGCCGCACCTCGGACCGGTCGCCCATCCCGTGGATCCGCAGGGGGTCGGCGATGATCGTGCCGACGCGCTTGCGCGGGTTGAGCGAGGCATAGGGATCCTGGAACACCATCTGCATCTGCCGCCGCATCGGCTGGAGCTCGCGCCGGGAGAGCCGGGAGATGTCGCGGCCCTCGAAGCTGATCGAGCCGTCGGTCAGCTCGTGCAGGCGCACGATGCAGCGGCCGAGCGTGGACTTGCCGCAGCCCGACTCGCCCACGAGCCCGATCGTCTCGCCCGCCTTCACCTCGAGGCTGACGCCGTCGACGGCGTGGACGCGGGCCACCTCCCGCTGGATCAGGATGCCCTTCTTGATCGGGAAGTACTTGCGGACGCCCTCCACCCGGAGCAGCGTCTCGCCGCCGTTCTGCGAACTCACGCCGACCCCTCGATCAGCTCGGGATGGATCGCGGTCTCACGCCGGGCCGCCTTGGCGGCCGGATCGAGGTGGCAGGCGTCGAGGTGGCCCGACGAGCCGATCCGGTCGCGCAGCTCCGGCACCTCGATGCACTTGTCGAACCGGTGCGCGCAGCGGGGCCCGAACGCGCAGCCCTGGGGCAGATGGATCAGCGAGGGCGGCGTGCCGGGGATGGCCGTCAGCCGCCGCGGCTTGGGCCGGTCGAGCCGGGCGATCGAGCCGAGCAGCCCCCATGTGTAGGGGTGCTGGGAGTCGTAGAAGAGGTCCTGCTTCGTGCCCTGCTCCACCACCCGGCCGGCATACATGACGAAGACGCGATCGGCCACCTCGGCGACGACGCCCATGTCGTGCGTGATCATGATGACGGCCGAGCCGAAGTCGTCCTTGAGCTTGGCGATCAGGTCCAGGATCTGCGCCTGGATGGTCACGTCGAGCGCGGTGGTCGGCTCGTCGGCGATGAGCAGGTCGGGGTTGCACGAGAGCGCCATGGCGATCATCACCCGCTGGCGCATGCCGCCCGAGAACTGGTGCGGGTAGTCGTTCACACGCACGCGCGGGTTGGGGATCCCGACGGCGGCGAGGAGCTCGACCGCCCGGTTGTGGGCGGCCCCCTTCGAGACCGACTCGTGCGCCCGGATCTGCTCCGCGATCTGCCAGCCGACCCGGTACACCGGGTTCAGCGACGTCATCGGGTCCTGGAAGATCATCGCGATCTCCGACCCGCGCACCGACCGCATCTCGTCGTGGCCGAGCTTCATGATGTCGCGGCCCTTGTAGATCACCTCGCCCTCGAACACGGCGTTCGGGTCGACGATCAGCCGCATCACCGACATCATGCTGACGCTCTTGCCGGAGCCGGACTCGCCCACGATCCCGAGCACCTCGCCCGGGTCGAGCGTGAACGAGATCCCGTCCACGGCGCGCACCACGCCGTCCTCCGTGCGGAACGAGACCTTGAGGTTCCTGACCTCGAGCAGGTGGTCCGCCATCAGGCCGGCCTGATCCGGGGATCGAGCCAGGCGTACGCGACGTCCACGATCGCGTTCGCGGCGACGATGAAGAACGAGCCGTAGACGACCGTGGCCATGATGGTCGGAAGGTCGAGATTGCCGAAGGACTGCCAGGCCAGGTAGCCGACGCCGTGGATGCCGAACACGACCTCGGTCACGAGCGCCGACCCGGCGACGAGCGCGCCGAAGTCGAGGCCGAAGAGGCTGATGAAGGTGATCATCGAGGTGCGAAGCGTATGCCGCAGGAGCACCCGCCGCTCCGAGAGGCCCTTGGCCCGGGCGGTGCGGATGTAGTCCTCGCTCTGGATCTCGATCAGGTTCGCGCGCAGGACGCGGGCGTAGAACCCGGTGTAGAGGATCGAGAGCGTGATCCAGGGGATGACGAGCCCCTCGAACCAGGTGAGCGGAGACTGGGTGAACGGGGTGTACCCGAGCGGCGGCACCCAGTGGAACAGGAACGTGTCGTGCCAGCGGCTCTGGGTGACGAGGTTGGCGACCTCCCCCACCCAGAACACGGGCATCGAGATCCCGATCAGCGCGAGGATCATGAGCAGGGGGTCGATCAACGTGCCCTTGTAGACCGCGGCCAGCATCCCCATCGCGATCGACATCACCACCCAGATGACCGCCCCCCCGATTACGAGCGACAGCGTCGCCGGCGCGGCCTGGGCGATCTCGGGCACGATCTTCTGACCCTGGTTCGAGTACGAGACCAGGTCGCGGGTGATGAAGATCTTCTTCATCATCAGCACGTACTGCACCGGCAGCGGCCGGTCGAGCCCGAACTGGTGCCGGATCTCCTTCACGGCCGCCGCGGACGGGTTGCGCCCCGCGATCTGGCGGGTCGGGTCGATGCCAGGCGTATGGAAAAAGATCAGGAAGACCACGGCGGAGATCACGAACATCACCAGGATCAGCTGGAGCAACCGCCTGATCAGAAATGCAGCCATGCCTCGTCCTATCCCTCGATCCGGAGCCTCGCGCGCGGGTCGAGCGCGTCGCGCACGCCGTCGCCGAGCAGGTTCAGCGCGAGCACCGTCAGGACGATCAGGATGCCCGGCGCGATGGCGACCCACGGTCGCGTGTAGAGCAGCTGCTGGCCGTCGCTGATGACCGTCCCCCAGCTCGCGTTCGGCGGCTGCACTCCGATCGAGAGGAACGAGAGCGTCGCCTCGGTCAGGATCGTCGTGGCGATCATCAGCGGGAAGAGCACGATCACGACGGTGATGACGTTCGGGAGCACCTCGGAGAAGAGCAGCCGGCTGCCGGACGCGCCCTGGGCGATGGCCGCCTCGACGAACTCCTTCTCCGAGACCGACAGCACCTGCCCCCGGACGGGCCGGTAGACGTACGGCAGGTAGATGAACGCGATGATCAGCGTCGGCAGCCACAGGCTGGTCGCGGTGATCCGCACCGGCCCGACCCCGACGCCGTCCGGCGCGTTCAGGAGCACCGTCGCGACGCAGATCGCGAGCAGGATCACCGGGAACGCCCAGATCACGTCCATGAGCCGCGACAGCACGACGTCGATCAGGCCCCCGTTGAAGCCGGCCAGGAGCGCGAGCACCGTCGCGATGATGCAGCAGATCAGGGCCGAGCCGATGCCGACCTCGAGCGAGCTGCGCCCGCCGTAGAGCACGCGCGAGGCGACGTCGCGCCCGTTCTGGTCGGCGCCGAGGAAGTAGTGGTGCACGTCCCAGGTCGGCCCGAGCGGCGTCTCGCCCAGGTGCAGGATGCCGCCGCCCTGCTGCATCAGCGCCACCCGCTTGCCGTTCACGATCGTATGGCCGTTCAGGTTGTTCTCGAACGGGTTCGTGTGGGCCACATGGTCCGCGTAGAGCGGCGCCGCGAAGCTGATGGCGATGATCACCAGGAGCAGGATGAGCCCGCCGATGGCGAAGCGATTGCGCAGCAACCGCCTGCCGGCGAGCGCCCACGGGCTGCGCCCGGCAACCTCAGGCCCGCCGGGGGAAGCCGGCTCGACATGCTCCAGGGCCGCGACCTCAGCCATGCACCAATCACCTTACCAACCGGGGGCGGGCGGCTCCCAGGAACCGCCCGCCCCCGAGTTCGGATTCGATCGTCCTACTTCACCCAGAGCTGGTCGATCAGGATGTACCACTGCGGGTTCCACTGGTAGTTCCCGACCCGCTTCGACAGGAAGTCGATCTGCTTCGGGTTGTACATGTCGACCCACGGGGCCTGATC
>JAICJC010000171.1 GCA_025928655.1 Thermoleophilia bacterium
AGTAGGCCTTCGAGAAGCCGCCGACGAGGATGATGCCCTCGTAGGTCTCGTCCAGGTGGCGGACGATGCTGTTGCCGCGGGAGCCGTACGGGGACAGCTCGGAGGCCGAGCGCTCGCCGATGACGCCGAAGCCGTGGGCGTCGTCGACGTAGAGCAGCGCGCCGTGGCGGCGGGTGACGCGGGCGAAGGCGGCCAGGTCGGGGGCGTTACCGGTGATGCTGTTCACGCCGTCCATGCACACGAGGCGGTGGTCGGAGCGATCCTCGATCAGCAGCCGCTCGAGATCGTCGGGGTCCTCGAACCGGAACCGCTTCAGGGTGGCGCCGCGGGCGACGGCGAACTGGCAGCCGTCGTAGATGGTCTTGTGGGCGCGGCTGTCCATGAACACCGACCCGCCGGCGGCCAGCACGGGGATCACGGCCATGTGGATGTGGGTGATCGTGGGCAGGACGAGGGCGTCCTCGCAGCCGAGCAGCTCCGTCAGGCGCTCCTCGATGTCGCCGAACAGCGTCGGGCTGCCCAGGAGGCGCGACCAGCTCGGGTGCGTCCCCCAGCGCTCGACGTGGCCCGGGATCGAGTCCATGATCTCGCGGTCGAGGTCGAACCCGAGGTAGTTGCAGGACGCGAAGTCGGCCAGCCACTGGTCACCGACACGGATCCGGCGGCCGTCGATCTCGTCGATCACGGCATCGGTCATCGGGTTCGAGCGCTTCAGCTCGTCGAGGTCGGCACAGGCCGCCAGCCACCGGTCAATCCACTTGACCTCGTCGCTGGTCCGCCTGCGGTCCGGCGTGTTGCGTCGATCAGGAGTCACAGGCGAGGTATCGGCCGCGTTCGGGAGTTCTTGAGGGAGGGGGAGCCGGGCGACGCGCCGAAGCGCGTAGGGTCTGCATCGCCAGAAACGGGCGCTGCCTCGCCCCCCGTCCGGGGTACGCGGCGGTTCGGCTAGCGTTCGCCGCCGTGGCGGGGCGACGCGCGATCCGGATCGGTGTGCAGGTGCAGCCCCAGCACGGCACCGTCTCGAGGATGCGCGACGCGTGGCTCCGGGCGGAGGAGCTCGGGGCCGACACCGTGTTCACCTGGGACCACTTCCATCCCCTCCACGGCGACCCGGACGGAAACCACTTCGAGTGCTGGACGTGGCTCGGAGCGATGGCCGAGGCGACCGAAAGGGTCGAGCTCGGCGCGCTCGTGACCTGTAACAGCTACCGCAATCCGGAGCTCCTGACCGACATGGCCCGGACGGTCGACCACATCTCCGGCGGCCGGCTGATCCTCGGCATCGGGGCGGGCTGGTTCCGGCGCGACTACGAGGAGTACGGCTACGAGTTCGGAACGTTCCCGTCGCGGCTGCGCGACCTCGATGCCGCCATGCCGCGCATCCACTCCCGCATGGCGAAGCTGCGGCCGCCGCCCGTGCGAAACCCGATGCCGATCATGGTCGGCGGCGGCGGCGAGCGCGTCACGCTGCGCATCACCGCCCAGCACGCCGACATCTGGAACGGCTACGCCGACCCCGAGCAGGCGGCCCACAAGTGCGCCGTCCTGGACGACTGGTGCCGCCGGGTCGGCCGCGACCCGGCCGCAATCGAGCGCTCCATCGGCGGGATCGACGAGCGCGCGCTGCCCGACCTCGACCGCTACCTCGACGCCGGCGTGACCCACCTGATCATGGACACCGGCGGCCCGGAGTGGGACCTCAGCCTGCTGCCGAAGCTGGTCGAATGGCGAGATTCTCGCCAGGGCTAGCCGGCAGCTCGACCGGCAGGCGGTGGAGGAGCGCGATGGTGGCCCAGAGCACGGCGAAGCCGGCCAGCTGGGTGGCGCTCACCGAGGCGTCGAGCGCGAAGTAGTTCACGACCAGCGCGGTGGCCGGGAAGGCCAGCTCGGCGAACGTCGCCACCGACGCCGGCGTGTGCACGAGGCCGCGGTAGTAGAGCAGGAGCGCCGCCAGGCCGGGGACGAGCGCGAGCCCGACCAGGCGCGGCCAGTCGGAGGCATGCGCGGCCGAGGGCGGCGCGGCGACCCCTTCGTACAGCGCGATCACCGCGAGGAGGGGCAGCGCGAGCGTGAAACGCACCGCCGTCACGAGCTGCGGCTCGAGCGAGACGAGCGTCCGCCGCCCGAACGCCGTCGCCGCCCCCCACAGCGCCGCGGCGACGAGGGCGAGCAGGGCGGCCCGGCCCTGGGCGCCGGTGAACGCGTCGGCCGGGGCCATGTCGCCGAACGAGAGCAGGTAGGTGCCGAGGAGGGCCGGTGCCAGGAACCAGCCCAACCGGCGCAGCGGCCGCTCGCGCATCACGACCGCGGCCGCGGCGATCGCCCACAGCGGCTGGGTCTTCTGGAGCAGCACGACGACGTCGGGGTTGCCGTACTCGAAGGCCGTCGTGAACGCGAGCGTGGCCAGCGCCGACCCGCCCCACGCGACACCGAGGGCCGCCAGCCAGCCGCCCCGGTCGAGCCGGCGCAGGCCGCGCCAATGCCGGATCAGGAGGGGCGCGACGACGGCGGTCAGGAGCACGTGCTCGTAGAGGACGATCGTGTACGGCGACCAGCGCGCGACGGGCGACACGAGCGGCTGGCGGAAGGCGCCGTCCGTGCCCCAGAGCGCGGCGCCGAGCGCGACCAGCGCGACGCTCGCCAGCGGCGCGGTGAAGATCGCTCGCCTCCTGATCACGAGCCCGGTGTCCCCCATCCGTCGCATTCGGCCCCTCGGAGCGGCCATGATATGTGCGCATGCCCGAACGTCGCGTAACGGTGCTCGCCGGCGGCGTCGGCGGGGCGCGGTTCCTGCAGGGCCTCGTCGAGGTCGTCGACCCTACGGCGGTCACGATCGTCGGGAACGTCGGCGACGACCTCGAGCCCTACGGGCTGCACGTCTCGCCCGACCTCGACACGGTCCTCTACACGCTCACCGGCCGCATCGACGCGGACAAGGGCTGGGGCGTGCGCGGCGACACCCCGCGGGCGCTGGAGCAGGCGCGCGCGCTCGGCGCGGAAGCGTGGTTCTGGCTCGGCGACCTCGACCTCGGGCTGCACCTGGCCCGCACGGAGATGCTGCGGTCGGGCCGGCCCCTGCACGCCGTCACCGCGCGGCTGGCGGCGGCGATGGGGCTCGAGGCGACGCTGCTGCCCGCGACCGACGACCGGCTGCGCACGATGGTCACGATCCCCGGCGGGGAGGTCGACTTCCAGACCTACTACGTCCGCCGAGGCCACGCCGACCCGGTCTCGCGGATCCGGTTCGACGGCGCCGAGTCGGCCCGCCCCGCGCCGGGCGTGCTCGAGGCGATCGCCGCCGCGGACGTGGTCGTGATCGCCCCCTCCAACCCCTTCATCTCGATCGATCCGATCCTGGCGGTGCCCGGGATCCGCGACGCCGTGGCCGCCCGCCGCGAGCGCGTCGTGGCCGTGAGCCCGATCGTGGCCGGCAGGGCGCTGCGCGGCCCGGCGGCGGGGATGCTGGAGACGCTCGGCCACGAGACGTCCGTGGTGGGCGTGGCCGAGCTCTACCGGTCGCTCGCGGGCACGCTCGTGATCGACGAGGAGGACGCCCCGGCCGCCGCGCGGGTCGAGCGGCTCGGCCTGCGCGCCCGCGTGGCGGCGACCGTGATGGCGAACCTGGACGCAAGCCGGGCGCTCGCCGCGCAGACGCTCGCCGCCGGCGGGCCGGCTCCGTGACCGGCCGCATCGAGGTGATCGCGCTGCAGGCGGCCGGCGAGATCGAGGCCGGCGACGACCTCGCCGGCCTCGTGCTCGCCGCCGCACCGCCCCTGCGCGACGGCGACGTCGTCGTGGTCGCCCACAAGGCGGTCTCGAAGAGCGAGGGCCGCGTCGTCGAACTCGCGGCCGTCACCCCGTCGGCACGCGCGCTCGAGCTCTCCGCCGAGGGCGGCGACCCGCGCATGGCCGAGCTCGTCCTGCGCGAGAGCCGCCGGATCGTCCGCCGGCGCGCGGGCCTCCTGATCGCCGAGACCCACCACGGGCTCGTGTGCGCGAGCGCCGGCATCGACCGCTCCAACGGCCCGCGGGCCGGCTGGGCGGTGCTGCTGCCCGTCGATCCGGACGCCTCCGCCGCCCGCCTGCGGGCGGAGCTCGAGCGGCGGGCGGGCGCGCGCCTCGCCGTCGTGGTAGCCGACACGATGGGGCGGGCGCTGCGGCGGGGGATCGTGGGCACCGCCATCGGCGCAAGCGGCCTCGACGCGCTGCGCAGCTACGCGGGCGCGGTCGACCCGACAGGGTACGAGCTGCGCACGACCGCCGTCGCGGTCGCAGACGAGCTGGCCTCGGCGGCCGACCTCGTCCTCGGCAAGCTGGAGCGGGTGCCGGCCGCGCTCGTCCGCGGCTTCGAGGCCCGCGGCGACGGCCGCGGCCGCGACCTGATCCGGGACCCCGCCGAAGACCTGTTCAGATGACGCACGCGCCCGCCGCCGCGAGCCGGCGGACCGCGGCCAGGTCGGCCGGCGTGTCGACGTCGTGCGCGATCCCCGGCCGGTCGACCGTGATCGCCGCCAGGCCGTGCTCCTGCGCGCGGGCGGCGTGCACCGCGGCGCTGCCGGCGGCGCCGAAGGCGGGCACGAGGGCGGTCGCGGGGCAGACCCAGAGCGCGTTCGTCCCGCCGTCGTGGGCGCGGCCGATGACCGCCGACCCCACGCCGCCCGCCTCGACGAGCGCGGTCACGTCGGAGGCATCCACCAGCGGCAGGTCGCCCGCCAGATAGAGCACGGCGGCGGTGGGCCGGTCGAGGAGCGAGCGGGCGTGGAGGAGCCCTTCGTTCCAGGGCAGGCCCCCGTCGGAGACGCACTCCACCCCCAGCTCACGCGCGAGTTCGGGGGCCGCCGGGTCCGAGCTCGCGAGCGCCACCCGGCCGGCGCCGGCGCGAACGGCAGCGCGGGCGACCCAGGCGAGCATCCCCGCCATCAGCCGCCCGCGCTCCCCGTTCGTCAGCGCCGGTGCGAGCCGTGTCTTGGCCGCATCCAGCCGCTTCAGCGGGATGAGGACGTCCGTCTCCATCCCGGAATCGTATGGTCGCGAACGGGGACTGTCCCCGATTGCCGGGGACAGTCCCCATCAGGTCGCCGCTAGTTGGTGATCTTCACCCAGTCGAGGGCGCCCGTGAAGTAGTCACAGGTCGTCTTGATCTGGTCGCAGTTCAGCTTGCCGCCGATCGTGATCGGCCGCGTGTTCGAGATGCTGCCCGTGTTGCCCTTCGCCGTGCCGGCGGCTTTCCCGTCGATCGTCAGCGTGACGCCGGTCGACGTGCGGGTGCAGGTGGCGACGTGCCACTGATTGTCGCTCGTGACCTGCGACGCCTGGACCGCCTTGCGCACGAGCGTCCCCGACGAGTTGCGGCCGCGGAACACGCAGTTGATGCGGCCGTTCGGGTTCTCGATCTTGAAGTAGCCGCCCGACGCGCCGGCCTGGCCCTTCTGGACGATGTTGCCGAAGTGCTGGTTC
>JAICJC010000124.1 GCA_025928655.1 Thermoleophilia bacterium
GGTTGCGGTTCGCCGCGCTCTTCAGCTCGCCGGCGAGGTAGACGCTCCACCAGTTCCACATCATGAAGGTCATGATCACGAAGACGGCCGGGAGCGTCGCGCTCCACTCGCCCGGGTGCCCGGAGGTCGCGGGCGCCGCCGCGACGATCTTGTGGAAGACGTCGCCGTGGCCGCCGAACTGGTGCGCCAGGTCGTTGAAGTGCGTCTGCAGCGACGAGGAGCTCCCGAACAGGAACACGATGAAGGCGATGAACGTCCCGATTGACGCGATCGTCCAGAACGTGTTCTGCCACCGGAAGACGGCTTTCGTGCCGGCGATCAGGATCGCCGTCATCAGCACGATCATCGCCAGCGCGCCGAGGAAGATCCACCACTTGTGGGTCTGGAAGTTGTTCCCCCACCGGATCAGGTCGGGCTTGTTGAAGATGACGCCGAGGGTGGAGAGGATCGGCCCCAGCCCGAACACCGGGAAGTACCGGGCCCAGAACGTCGCGCCGATCAGCGCCGAGAACGCCGCCCCGAAGTTCGAAACGACGGCCAGGGGCGGTGACAGGATGCGGCTGACCCAGACGTAGTCGCCGCCCGTGCGCGGCATGCTGGAGGCGAGCAGCGACATCATGATCAGCACGGGGATGTTCAGGACGAACGCGATCAGGGTCGCCGTGACCAGGTCGCTGCCCGGGAACGCGGCCAGCGCGAAGAACACGCCCCACGCCAGCGTGGCGCCGACCGGGGCGGAGAAGACGGCGTTGAAGATGGCGGCGTCGATGGCCGACGCCTCGCGCACGAGCCCCGTGCTCCGCCGCACGAACAGCTGCTGGCTCGGCGTCCCGTCGCTCGTCTCGCTCATAGATCCCCTCCCTACTGGCACGTTGTCCGGACCGTGTATATAACAAGATCGAACATCGAAGGCAAGTGACTGCTGTGGTCAAGGAGCCATCTGAGGGTGTCGTGCACGCAACAGGACATGTTCTCGTGTCATCTCGTGTGATCGATCCGGGGTCGCGGCCGTGAGCATGCCCGCCGTCGACCGCCGGCACCGCATCCTGGAGCGGGTCGCCGAGGAGCAGACGATCCACATCCGCGAGCTCGCAACCGACCTCGACGTCTCCGAGATGACGATCCGGCGCGACATCACCCGCCTCGAGCGGGACGGCTTCCTGCGCCGGACGTACGGCGGCGCCACCGCCCACGTGACCCGGTCGCTCGAGCTGGCGTTCAACGCCCGCGCGCTCCAGAGCGCGTCGGCCAAGCGCCTGATCGGGATGGCGGCCGTGCCGCTCGTCGACGGTGCCTCGACGCTGTTCGTCGGCACGGGGACGACCGCCGAGCAGCTGGCGCTCTACCTGCCCGCCCGCGACGACGTCACCGTCGTCACCAACTCGCTTCCCGTCGCCAGCCTGCTCGGCACCCGGCCCGGCCGGGTGGTCATCCTGGGCGGAGGTGTGCGCCGGCACGAGCTCTGCTGCGTCGGACCGGTGGCCGGGGCGACGGTGCGGCGCTATCACGCCGACGTCGCCGTCCTCGGGGCCGCCGGGCTCTCGGCCCGCACCGGCGTGATGGAGCTCGACGACGAGACGGCCGAGGTGCACCGGCTCATGGCCGAG
This sequence comes from Thermoleophilia bacterium, assembly GCA_025928655.1. GTDB lineage: Bacteria > Actinomycetota > Thermoleophilia > Gaiellales > JAICJC01 > JAICJC01. The sequence continues at coordinate 1,608 of JAICJC010000124.1, forward strand.
CACGCCGACGCCGTGATCGCCGTCGTCGACGGGTCGAAGCTGGGCGAGACCGCGCCCGCCGCCGTCCTCCCGGCCGAGGCGGTGACGACGCTCGTCACGGATGCGTCCGCGCCGGACGCGGAGGCCGATGCGCTGCGTGATCGCGGCGTGAACGTCATTGTCGCCAGACCGCAGGGAGGGAGCTGATGGACGCGCTGACCCGCATCTTCGGGATCGAGAAACCGCTGATCGCGATGTGCCACCTCGGAGGCCTGCCCGGCCGGCCGCGCCACGACGCGGCGGGCGGGATCGACGCCATCGTGGAGGCGCTGCGGGCAGACGTGGCGGCGCTCCAGGACGCGGGCGTCGACGGGCTCCTGTTCTGCAACGAGAACGACCTGCCCTACCTGACCCGCGTCGGCACCGAGGTGGCGACGGCCATGACGGCGGTCGTCACGGCGCTTCGGCCCGAGATCCGGCTGCCGTTCGGGGTCGATCTGCTGTGGGACCCCTTCGCCTCGATCGCCGTCGCCCGGGCGACCGGCGCGGCGTTCGTGCGCGAGGTGTTCACGGGCGTGTTCGACAGCGACATGGGCCTGCTGGCGCCGGACCTCGGCGAGCTGGCCGGCTACCGGTACGCGATCGGCGCCGGCGACGTCGCGCTGTTCGGGAACATCACGCCGGAGTTCAGCCGCTCGGTCGCGGGTCGCAGCGTGGCGGAACGGGCCCGCGGCGCCGAGTACCTGGGCATCGACGCGCTCCTGATCAGTGGCCAGGCGGCCGGCGTCGGTGCCGAGATGGCGGACCTGCGCGAGGCCAAGGGGGCCGTCACCGGCATCCCCGTCCTCGCGAACACGGGCGTGAACCACGAGACGGTGAGCCAGGTGCTCGCGCTCGTCGACGGGGCGATCGTCGGGACGAGCCTCAAGGTCGACGGCGACACCTGGAATCCGGTCGATGCCGATCGCGCCAAACGGATGGTGGAGCTGGTGGCGGCCGCCCGCGAGGGCTCGCGAGCGGCGTAGCGCATGGCCCGCAGGATCAAGCTCTTCTTCGCGACCGACGTCCACGGCTCCGAGCAGTGCTTCCGCAAGTTCCTGAACGCGGGCGCCGCCTACGGGCCTGACGTGATGGTGCTCGGCGGCGACGTCGCCGGCAAGGCGGTGCAGGCGGTCGTCCGCGGGGACGACGACCGGTACCGGTTCACCTTCCGGGGGGCCGAGTACGACCTGCCGGACGGCGACGAGCTGCGCCGGGTCGAGCGGCTGATCTCCGACAACGGCTACTACCCGTGGCGCTCGGCGCCGGGCGAGCTGGACGCGCGCATGGCCGACGGGACCGTCGACGCGCTGCTGCTCGACCTGATGCGGGAGCGCCTGTCCGGCTGGATGGCGCTCGCCGACGAGCGGCTGCGCCCGCAGGACCTGCCCGCGTTCTGGATGCTCGGGAACGACGACCCGCCCGAGCTCGAGCCGCTGCTCGAGGCGGCCCCGTGGGGCACCCACGTCGACGACCGGGTGGTCGACCTGGGCGACGGCCACGCGCTCGTCTCCCTCGGCTTCGCCAACCCGACCCCCTGGAACACCGAGCGGGAGCTGCCGGAGGAGGAGCTGGGCGCGCGCCTCGACGCCCTGTTCGCGCAGGTCGACGAGCCGCGCCGGGCGGTGCTGAACGCGCACGTCCCGCCCTACGCGAGCGGCCTGGACGAGGCCCCGGTGCTGGACGAGGGCCTGCGCGTGCAGACCGCCGCCGGACAGGTCAAGATGGGGGCCGTGGGGAGCACCGCCGTCCGCGACGCGATCGAGCGCCACCGGCCCATGGCCAGCCTGCACGGCCACGTGCACGAGTCGGCCGGCTTCCGCCGCATCGGCAAGACACTGGCCGTGAATCCGGGCAGCGACTACGGCACCGGCGCGCTGAACGGCGCCCTGATCGTCCTCGACGGCGACAAGGTGCGCGCGCACCAGCTCGTGCGCGGATGAGCGCCGGCGGGCCGCTCCTGGCCGCCGTCGACGTCGGCACGACCGGCGCGCGGGCCGCGGCCATCGACCTGTCCGGGACGCTGGTGGCGGAGGCCCGCCGTCCCTACCGCACGCGCGCGCCCCAGGCGGGGTGGGCCGAGCAGGACGCGGCGGACTGGGGGGAGCACGCGGTCGCGGCGCTGGCCGCCCTCAGCGCGCGCCTGCCGCACCCCGAGCGGGTGGCGGGGATCGGCCTCACGGGCCAGTGCCCGACGGTCGCGCCGATCGGCGCCGACGGGCGCCCCGTCGGCCCCGGGATGCTCTACCGCGACAACCGCGCCGTGGCCGAGGCCCGCAAGATGCGCGACGCGATCGGCCCCGAGGCCATGCACGCGCGCACGGGCCACGTCGCCGAGGCCTTCCACATCGGGCCCAAGGTGCTGTGGCTGCGCCGCCACCGGCCGGACGTGTACGCCGCGACCCGGTGGTTCCTGCAGCCGCGCGACGTCGTGCTGCGGCGGCTCACCGGGCGCGTGGCGACGGACGAGACGCACGCCGACGCCACCCTGTTCTTCGACCTGCGCGGCCGCCGGTGGGCGGACGACCTCCTGGCCCGGTTCGGTGTCGAGCCGCGGCTCTTCCCCGAGGCGCTCCCCAGCTGGGAGACGGCGGCGGAGCTGCCGCGGGCCGTCGCGGCCGAGACCGGCCTCCGGCCCGGGATCCCGGTGGTGATCGGTGCCGCCGACAGCCAGTGCGTGGCGTTCGGCGCCGGGGTGGTCGACCCGGGCCCGGTGAGCGAGATGGCGGGCGCCTCGTCGTGTCTGAACTCCGCCGTCGCCGAGCCGCTCGCCGACCTGCGCATCACCCACTACAGCCACGTCGTCCCCGGCCGGTTCACGACGGAGCTCGGCATCAACACGAGCGGTGCGGCGATCGACTGGGCCGTGCGCCGCCTGGGGTACCGCGGCCACGCCGCCCTGGCCGCCGACGCCGAGCGGCTGCGCCGGCGGATGCGCCGCTCGGGGGCAGACCCGCGTGACCTGGCGCCCATCTTCCTGCCCTACCTGGGCGACGGCGAGCGCGACGACCCCGACCTGCGCGGCGCATTCGTCGGCCTCTCGCTGCGCCACGACCGGCCGGCGCTGGCCTACGCCGTGCTGGAGGGCATCGCGTTCGGCGTGCACGGCGCCCTGGCCGACCTCGAGGCGGCCGGCGCGCCGGTCGCCGAGCTGCGGGTCGCCGGCGGCGGCGGTCGCCTGGCGGCGCTCTCGCAGATCAAGGCCGACGCGCTCGGCCGGCCGGTGCTCGCGCTGCGGGCGGATGCCGCGGCGATCGGCACCGCGCTCCTGGCCGGGAATGCCGCCGGGATGGGGGACGAGGTGCCGGGCGCCGTCGCCGCGGTGCTGGCGTCGGCGGGCCGGTTCGAGCCGTCGGCCGCCGCCGGCGGGCTCGAGCTGCGCCGGGAGTGGTACGAGACGACCCGCGCTGCGGCGGCGGTGCGGGGGGCCTGGGGGTCGGCATGAGCTCGCCGCGCTACACGCTCGGGATCAACACCTGCTTTGCGGTCAAGCGCTGGCCGGAGCCCGAGCGCTGGGCGGAGATCGTGGCCGGGACTCTCGGCCTGGAGACCGTGCAGCACAGCCTCGACCTGGTCGACCTCGAGGCGGACGCGCCGGTGCGCGAGCAGGCCGAGGCGGTCGCGGCCGCATGCGCCGCGCACGGGATCGCGGTGCACTCCACCTTCACCGGCCTGGGCGCGTACGGGCGCAACCTCCTGCTCGACCCCGACCCGGTGCAGCGGCGGCGGGCGGCGGCCTGGTTCCGGCGGGCGGTCGACTTCACGGCGGCGGCGGGCGGGCGCGCCACGGGCGGGCACGTCGGCGCGTTCAGCGTCGCCGACTGGCGGGACGCGGGCCGTCGCGATGCGCTCCGGGACGGGCTGCGGGCCGACCTGCGCCGGCTGGCGGCCTACGCGGGCGAGCAGGGCCTCGACGCGTTCCTGTTCGAGAACATGGCGGCGCGGCGGGAGCCGTCCACGATCGCCGAGGCCGAGGCGCTGCTCGCACCCGCCGAGGATGGCCGGGCGGCGGTGGCGCTCTGCCTCGACGTCGGCCACCAGTGCGTCGTCGGGACGAGCGGCGACGACCGCGATCCGTACGCGTGGCTGCGGCGGCTGGGCGCGCGCTCCCCGGTCGTCCATCTGCAGCAGTCCGACGCCGAGGCCGACCACCACTGGCCGTTCACCGTGGAGCGCAACGCCCAGGGCCGGATCGACGCGGGGCGGGTGCTGGACGCGCTCGACGCCTCCGGGGCGGCCGAGGTCGCCCTCGTGCTCGAGGTCATCCCCAGCTTCGAGCAGGACGACGACCTCGTCCTGGCCGAGCTGGCCGAGTCGGCCGAGCACTGGCGCGAGGCGCTGGCCGCGCGGTGAATAGCCGGTGCCAGGCACCGGCTATTCATGCGTAACGCCCCGGCCGCCCACGAGACGGAGCAGTGCGAGATGCTTACGCTCGTGACCCCGTCCGACGCCGACTCCGCTCCCGGCACCGCCTCGCCCGACGACCGGCGCGCGGTCGCGGCGATCCTCGCCGGCGACGAGCGGGCGTTCGAGGAGCTCGTCGACCGCTACAACCCGTCGCTCCTGCGGGTCGCGCGGGGCTACGTCAGCAACCGCACCGCCGCGGAGGAGGCGGTGCAGGACACGTGGATCGGTGTGCTCCGCGGCCTGCCGTCGTTCGAGGGGCGCTCGTCGCTGCGCACCTGGATCTTCCGCATCCTCGTGAACCAGGCCATCACCCGCGGGGTGCGCGAGAGCCGGTCGGTGCCGTTCTCCTCGCTCGGCGACGACGAGGCCGCGGTCGACCCCGAGCGGTTCCTGCCCGGGGGCGCGTGGGCGACGCCGCCGCGGCCGCTCGAGGCCGTCCCCGAGGAGGTGCTGCTCTCGGCCGAGGCGCGGGCGCGCGTGCTCGAGGCCATCGCCGAGCTGCCGGCCCAGCAACGGCAGGTGATCACGTTGCGCGACGTGGAGGGCTGGTCGTCGGCCGAGGTGCGCGAGGCGCTCGACCTGTCGGAGGGAAACCAGCGGGTGCTGCTCCACCGGGCCCGGTCGAAGGTGCGCGCGCGGCTCGAGGACTACGTGAACGAGGCGGCCGCATGAGGTTCCTGCGCCGCGGACGCGATCTGGCCTGCCGCGAGATGGTGGAGCTCGTGACGGACTACCTCGAGGGTGCGCTGGACGCGCGCGACCGGGAGCGGTTCGAGCGCCACCTCCGCGGCTGCGAGGGCTGCACGGCCTATCTCGAGCAGATGCGGCTCACGCTGCGCCTCGCCGGGCGGCTCGAGCCCGAGGCGATCGACCCGGCCTTCCGTGACCGGCTGGTGGAGGCGTTCCAGGGCTGGGCGGAGGGGCGATGACGCTCGCGCCGCTGCCGGCGACGTTCGCCGAGACGCGCGATGCCCTGCACCGGCTGGCGGTGTACGTGATCTCCCCGGCCCAGCGGCTCGTGAACGGCGAGATCGTCATGCGCGCGACGCCCGGCGGGTTCTCGACCTTCCCGTTCGGCGGCCGCACGATCGGCGTGGACGGCGCCGAGCTCGTGGTCGACGGCGCGCGGCACCCCATCGGCTCCCTGCGCGACGCCGCCCGGCTGGCCGGGATCGAGCCTGACGTCGGCCAGGCGGAGCAGTTCGACGTGCCGCCGCACGGCGATCTCGACGCGCCGCTCCCGGTCGACGCGCCGGCCGCCCGCGCGCTCGGCGAGTGGTACGCCTTCGCCACCGACGTCCTCGACGCCGTCCGGGCCGACGCCGGGCCCGCGGAGGACGCCACCATCGTCCGCATCTGGCCCGAGCACTTCGACGCCGCCGTCGACGCCGGCGAGGAGGCGGCGGGCAGACGGGGGACGTACGGCGCGTCGCCGGGCGACGGCCACCACCCCGAGCCCTACCTGTACGCCTCGCCGTGGGCGGGGCGGATCGACCCGTTCTTCGACGACCCGGGGTTCCGCGGCGCCGCCCGCACCCACTCGCAGCTGGCCGCGTCGGCCGATCCGCGGGCGGCGGCGATCGCGTTCCTGCGCGACGCCCGCGAGCGCGTCGGTCGGCGGCGGTGACGGGTGCCGGAATACCGGGCGCCTGCCGAGCGTTATCATTTTGGATCCAAACGTTCTGTGACGAGGGAGGACTCGACATGACGCTGAACCTGGGCGACACCGCCCCGGACTTCCAGGCCCAGACGACCGACGGCCCGCTCAGCTTTTACGACTGGGCGGGGGACTCCTGGGTCGTGCTCTTCTCGCACCCCAAGGACTTCACCCCGATCTGCACCACCGAGCTGGGCTACATGGCCAAGATCAAGCCCGAGTTCGACAAGCGCAACACGAAGATCATCGGCCTCTCGGTCGATCCCGTCGACAAGCACGGCGACTGGGCCAAGGACATCGAGGAGACGCAGGGCTACGCGGTCAACTACCCGATGATCGGCGACGTGGACTACAACGTCTCCAAGCTGTACGGCATGCTGTCGGAGGACGTCTCCGGCGACGTCGCGAGCCGCACGCCGGCCGACAACCAGACCGTCCGCAACGTGTTCGTGATCGGCCCGGACAAGAAGATCAAGCTCGTGTTCGTCTACCCGATGAGCACCGGCCGCAACTTCGACGAGGTGCTGCGGGCCCTGGACTCGCTCCAGCTGACCGCCAAGCACGCCGTCTCCACGCCCGTCAACTGGAACAAGGGCGAGGACGTCGTCATCTCCGGCTCCGTGTCGGACGAGGCGGCGAAGGAGAAGTTCCCGAGCGGCTGGAAGGCGCCGAAGCCGTACATCCGGATCGTCCCGGATCCCAGCTGAGCGTCGACGCGCCCGCCCGGCTGGATCGCCGGGCGGGCGTCGAGCCTGATCGCCGCCGCGCTGCGCACCCCGGCGGGCCGGCGCACCTGGGCGGGGCGTAGAATCGTCGCCCCCCGGACGCATGAGCGACCCTGAACGCAACCACGAGGCGCCGGCCGCGCAGACCGGATGCGTGGCCGTACGGGTGCGCGCCGACGGGCGGGTCACACCGGTGGACACGCGCGCCGGGGTCGACCTGCTCGGCCGGCTCGACCCCCTGGCCCGCTACGCGGTCGCGTTCGCGCGCACGCAGCTGCGCCAGACCCGCTTCACCTGGGTCGACGGCCGGTCGTGGTACGCGGTCTGCCTCACCCGTGACCGCCGGCCCGACGGCGACGGCCGGCCGCCCGGCGCCCTCGTCGAGCTCGAGCGCTCGTCGCCCGCATACGGCCTGACGGCGCGGGAGCTGGACGTGCTGACCCTCATCTGCGGCGGGCTCTCGAACCCCCAGATCGCCGCGCACCTCGGCACGCGCACGCGCACCGTTTCGACGCACGTGAGCCGCATCATCACGAAGCTCGGCCAGTCCACCCGGGCCGGCGTGGCCGCGGTCGCGATCGACCAGGGCCTGCTGCGCATGCCCGTGCCGGGCAGCGGCCGCGCCCTCGGCGTCCTCGGCGTGGGCATCGTCGACCAGACCGCCGCCGGGCTGGCGCCGACCGCTCTGCGGAGCGAGCATCCCGGTTGGCAGCGCGTCCTGCGCCGGAAGCTGCGCCCGATCCGGCTCGGCACGATCGTCGCGGCGTCGGAGGCCGACGGCGACGGCCGCGAGGTGCGGGAGGGGTCGGCGCTCGCTGTCGCCGAGCTGAACGCTCGCGGAGGCGTGGCGGGGCGCCTGATCGAGCAGGTGCACGCGGAGGTCTCGGCCGAGGATGCGCGGGGCTTCGGGGCGGGGCTGCGGCGGCTGGCGGAGGCGGACGTCGACGCCGTCGTCGGCGGCTACACGCACTTCCTCACCCCGGCCGACTACGTGTCGGTGCGCGATCACGGCTGCCCCGTGATGACCGCGATGACCTCGGAGGAGCAGGCCCGCTGGGTGCGCGACGACCCGGCCGCCTTCGGGCGGGTGTTCCAGGTCGGCCCGACCGAGGTCAATTACGGCACCGGCACGATCGCCTTCCTGGAGCACCTGCGCGCCGGGGGCGGCTGGGCGCCGGGCCGGCGCCGCATCCTCCCGATCGAGACGCCCGTCGACGCCGGTCACCCGTTTGGGCCGGTCGCGCGGGCGCACGCCGAACGGGCGGGATGGGCCGTGGGCGATCCGCTCGTCGTCGGCCTGCACGGCGTCGACTGGCCCGCGATCATGGGGCGCATCCGCGCCGAGGAGCCGGGCGTCGTCGTGCTCACGCACTTCGTGCCCGACGAGGCGGCGGCCTTCCAGCGCGCGTTCGTGGCCGCGCGGGTGCCCGCGCTCGTGGTCATGATCTACGCGCCCTCGCTCCCGGCCTTCCGCCGTGAGGCGGGCGCCGCGGCGGAGGGCGTGATCTGGTCGACCGTCACCGGCACCTACTCGGACGCGATCGGGCAGGCGTTCCGGCACCGGTACGCCGAGGCGTTCGGGCGCCCGCCGGGCCGTTCGCTGGCGGGCTCGGCCTACGACCAGGTGCACATGCTGGTCCAGGCCTGGTCGCGGGCCGCCGACGTGCACCGCTTCGCCGACGTCGCGGCCGAGCTGCGCCGCATCAGCCACCGGGGCGTGAACGGCTCCTACTTCCTCGGAGACCCCGACCAGACGGGCCGCTCCTACCCGCTCGAGACCGCCGACCCGTCACTGGGCCAGGCCCACCTCGTGTTCCAGGTGCAGGACGGCGTCGACCGGATCCTGCATCCGACCCCCTACGCCGAGTCCGGGTTCCGGCTGCCGGCCTGGCTCGCCCCGCCGGGCCGGCCGTCCCGGATCAGGCCACGCGCCCTGCCAGCTCCCGGCACGTGGTGACCCACACGTCGCCGTGGCTGCGGACGTGGTCGATGAACCCGTCGAGGAGCGGCAGGCGGCCGGGTCGGCCGATGATCTGGGGGTGCATCGTGAGCACGAAGGCGCCGCCGAGGTCGCGGATGCCGGCGAACTCCGCCTCCCAGATCTCGCGCACCTCGCTCGGCGTCGAGATCCGGCGCGTCCAGCTCTCCCGGCCGTCGAACCAGAAGTGGGGGGCGTCGTCGAGGATCCACTGGATCGGCAGCTCGACGAGCCGCTTGCCCTCGTGCCGGTAGGGGCGCAGGTCGTCCATCAGGTTGGAGGAGTACGCGAACCCGTGCTTCTCGAGCAGCCCCAGCGTCGCCTTGCTGAAGTCCCATGACGGCGAGCGGTAGCCGACGGGATCGGCGCCGAGGCCGCGCAGGATCTCGAGCGCGCGGACGAGCTCGTCCTCCTCGGCGGCCGCGTCCAGGTTGGCGGGCGACGTGTGCGTGTACCCGTGGTGGCCGACCTCGTGCCCGTCCGCGATGATCTCGCGCACCCGGTCGCCGTGCTGCTCCGCCACTCGCCCGGGGACGAAGAACGTGGCCTTGAGGTCGTGCCGGCGCAGGAGCGCCAGGATCTGCGGCACCGCCACCTTGGCCCCGTAGGTGCCCTGGGAGAGCGCCCCCGGACGGTCGGCGTTGGCCGGATCCTCGCCGATCCAGACCTCCTCGGCGTCGAAGTCGAACGTGAAGGCCGCCGCCGCGCGCTTGCCGTCGGGCCACATGGGTCGTCTCCCTGGTCTCTGGTGGGTGCGAAGGCGACTCTACGCTGTCAGCCCTCACGCGGGTGTTGGTTCCGAGCTCGGCAATCACCCTGGTCGACACGTCGCCTTGGTTGCCCCAACGCGCCGCGGTTGACTTCGGCACCCTGAGGGCTAGGTTGGAATGGTGGCGAGACGCGGCGGCGGGTCAAAGGTACTCAGATGATGCGTCAGCTTCGGGCTTCTCCCGTGCACGACCGCGTCGTCGGCGTGATCGCCGGTTCCCTCGGCATTCCGGTGACGGTCGCAGCCGCCTGGTTTCTCTATGCGGTCGTCTATACGCCGACGACCACGCTGTATGTCCGCGACGATCTGGGCGTCGCAGCCTCCATCAGCGTCTGCTCGAGCGACCCGCTCGACCTCGAGCCGGGCGACAC
>JAICJC010000180.1 GCA_025928655.1 Thermoleophilia bacterium
GGCGCATCGCGGCGTCCTCGGTCGCGCCCATACGACGAGGTATGCACGCTCCCTGCGTCCTTGCGCTGCTTGGTTCGCAACCGCCCAGGACATCACGGACTTACCGATCAACCATCTAGAGCACCGTCAGGTCGAGCCGGGCCAGGCGCTCGGGGTCGCCAATCGCGTCGATCTCGACGATCTTCCCGTCGACGACGGTGAAGCCCATGACCGCGAACGGCTTGCCCTCCGGCGCGACGACGACGCCGGCGGCGCCGTTTACGAGCGCCGGCCGCACGTACGGGCTGAGGCTCCGGAAGAGGAAGGCCTCGGACGCAACCTCGCGCGCGCCGCGCAGGGTGCGCGTGATGTCGGGGCGGGACTCGCCGCCGTCGGCGACCAGCACCACATCGGGGTCGAGGACGGACACGAGCGCCTCGAAATCGCCGTCGCGCGACGCGGCGAAGAACGCGTCGACGACCTCGCGCTGACGGTCGAGATCGGGATCCGGCACGGGCCGGCCCTGCACCCTGCGGCGGGCCCGGCTGGCGAGCTGGCGGGCCGCCGCGGGCGACCGCCCGACCATCTCCGCGATCTCGTCGAAGGGGACCGCGAACATGTCGTGGAGCACGAATGCGAGCCGCTCCGCCGGGTCGAGCTGCTCGAGCACGACCAGCAGGGCGAGGCCAACGGAGTCGGCGATCAGCGCCTCGTGCTCGGGATCGGTCCCGCTCTCGGGGTCGACGACGGGATCGGGTACGCGCGGCGTCATGGGCGCCTCCGGCCGCGACCGGCGGGCGCGCAGCGTGTTGAGGCTGATCCGGGCCACGACCGTCGTGAGCCATCCGCCCAGGTTCTCGATCTCCTCGGCGTCCGAGCGGCTGAGCCGCAGCCACGCCTCCTGTACCGCGTCCTCCGCCTCGCTCAGGGACCCAAGCATGCGGTAGGCCACGGCCCGCAGATGCGGGCGCTCGGCCTCGAACCGCTCGGCCAGCCACTCCTGTTCACCCATCGGTCACATCCTTCCCTCGCCGCGTGTCATACCCGATGACACCGCACACAGGGCCGGTGTGACACGCCGGCTCGACGCGAAGGAGCAGACATCATGCAGACACGAATGCGGATCGCCGTCGTCGGCGCCACGGGACGGGTCGGACACCACGTCGCGGAGGTGCTCGCGGAGCGCGGCCACGAGGTGGTGCCCATCGCCCGGTCACTGGGCGTCGACGTGATCACCCGGGAGGGCCTGACGGAGGCGCTCGCCGGCGCCGGAGCCGTCGTGGACGCGTCCACCTGGCCGACGCCGGACGAGGCCGAGGCGACGCGGTTCTTCACCACGGCGGCGGCAAACCTGCACGAGCTCGGCTCGGCGGCGGGCGTCCGCCGCCTCGTGATCGTCTCGATCATCGGCACGGATCACTTCGAGGGCGGCTACGGCAAGGCGAAGTTCGCTCACGAGAAGGCCACCCTGGCCGGCCCGATCCCGAGCCGGGTGCTGCGCGCGGCGCAGTTCCACGAGTTCGTCGAGGAGCTCGTCGGGTGGGCGACCCGGGACGACGTCGCCACGCTCCCCGACATGCGCACCCAGCTCGTCGCCGCCCGGACGGTGGGCGAGGCCCTGGCCGACCTCGTCACCGCCCCGGATTCCGAGTTCACGCCCGGCGCCGCGGGGACGCTCCTCGAGGTCGCGGGGCCGCGGGAGGAGCGCCTCCCCGAGGCCGCCCGCCTGCTCGTCGCCCGCCGCGGCGACGACCTGCGGATCGAGGTCGGAAGCGACCCGAACGACCCCTACAGCACGGTGGCGGCCTCCGGCGCGCTCCTTCCCGGGCCGGACGCGACGCTGGGCGGGCCGACCTACGCCGAGTGGCTCGAGGCGAACGTGCCCGTGGCCAGCCGGTAGCCCCCGGACGCAGCGAGGGTGGTCGGGCGTACTCCGGGAGTGCGCCCGACCACCCTCGCCGGCCGCCTCGACGCGCTCGAGCAGCGCGGCTTCGTCATGATCCCCGACGCGCTCGACCCCGCCACCCTCGCGCGGGCCGAGACCGCCGTCGACCGCATCCACGCCGAGGAGTCCGCCGCCGGCCGCGCCGGCCCCGACGGCTCCGTGCACGCGCTCGAGGTGCTCGACCGCGACCCGGTCCTGGCGGAGATGCTGGTCACGCCCGCCGTGCTCCCGCTCGTCTGCTCGGCACTCGGCTGGAACATCCACCTCTACCACAGCCACGTCGACGTGCACCCGCCGCTCGAGGCGCCGTCGGCGCCCGTCTGGCGCTGGCACCAGGATGGCGGCCGCCAGAACCTCGAGATCGAGAGCCGACCGGTGCGACCCCGGCTTTCGATCAAGGCCGGCTTCTTCCTGAGCGACGCCTCCCGCCCCGGCCGGGGGAACATGCTGGTCATCCCCGGCAGCCACCGCCGCAACAGCCTCCCCCGCCCCGACCGGCCGGAGCTCGGCTTCACGCAGCCCGAGGGCGCCGTCGAAGTCCGGGCCGCGCCCGGTACGGCCTGCGTCTTCGACCGCCGCATCTGGCACGGCCGCAGCCCCAACGTGTCGGGGATCACCCGCAAGGTCGTCTTCCTCGGCTTCACCTACCGCTGGATCCGGCCCCGGCACGACCACAGGCCCGACGCCCATCCCGGCCTCGACCCGGTGCAGCGCCAGCTCCTCGGCGCCTGCGCGAGCCGGCTCGGCTACTGGATCCCCGACGAGGACGACGTACCGCTGCGGCGCTGGATGCGCGACCACGGCCTGATCGACCCGGCCAACCCGGCCCATCGGTAGCAGGACACCCGGGGTTGGGACGATCGGGGACTGTCCCGCCCGGCGGGGACAGTCCCCGCCCATGCCGCTATCGCGCCAGGTCGCGGAGGTCGCGCACGAGCAGGAGGTGCGCCAGCTGGCTCGTCAGCTCGGCCAGCGCTTCGAGCTCCTGGAGGCCGGCCTCGCGCCGCTCCGGGTTGTGGGAGCGCAGCGCCGGGGCCATGATCTGCTCGAGCAGGCCCGCCTCGCGCTCGACGGCCGACCGGAACGCCTTCAGGTGGCGGGCGGCGACGCCGTAGCGGGCCAGGCGCTGGCAGATGATCACGATCTCGACGTCGGTGCGGCTGTACGGGGCGCCGGACTCGCTCGCGTGCCGCTCGATGAGCTGGAACTCCTCCAGCTCGCGCACGAAGGCCGGGTCGGCGTCCGTGGCCGCGAGCAGCTGGTCGAATGTGAGCCGGTCGTCGACGCCGCCCACGAGGCGGGGACGGCGGCCGGTGCCGGCCGCGGAGCGGCCCTGGGCGATCACCTGGCGGATGACCCGCAGCGGCAGGAACTCGTCGCGCTGCATGCGCAGGATGGCGCGCAGCTGGTCGACGTCCTCCTCGCCGTAGAGCCGGTATCCGCCGGGGGTGCGCCGGGGCGTGATCAGGCGCTGGTCCTCGAGGAACCGGATCTTCGAGATGGAGATGTCGGGGAACTCCTCCTGGAGCGACTTGCAGACCGTCCCGATCGTGAGCCGGGAGCCGCCCCTGCGTCCCTCGGTCGCCTCGGCCGACATCACGGCCCCCGCTCGATGTATGTCAGCCGGTACTTGCCGATCTGCACCTCGTCGCCGTCGGCGAGGCGGACGCTCTCGATCCGCTGCCGGTTCACGTAGGTGCCGTTCAGGCTGCCCGCGTCGGACAGGTGCAGCCCGTCGTCCCGGCGCTCCAGCACGGCGTGGTCGCGCGAGACGGTGATGTCGTCCAGGAACAGCTCGGCGTTGGGCGCGCGGCCGATCGCCATCCGGTCGGCGGTGATCGGGAACTGCTCGCCGGCGCGGCCGCCGCCGATGCGGATCACGAGCATCGCCCCCTCGGAGGCCAGGTCGTCGGCCTCGGCGTCGCCCTCCTCCTCGACGTAGGCCGCGAACGCCTGCGTGGGCTCGCCGCCCACGTCCGACTCGAGCAGGCTGGCGCCGCAGCGGGCGCAGAAGCGCGCCGACTCGCGGTTGTGGTGTCCGCACTCGGGGCAGTAGGACATGCCTACTCACCCCTGCCGAACGGGGCAGCGGTCATGGTCTCCTCGCCCCTCACCCTCCGGGCGGAGAGCCGTGCTCGTCGTCGAGGCCCGGCGGGGGCCCGCGATGGGCGAGGATCTCCGTCAGGCGGTCGATGTCGATCTCCGACAGCGACGTCTTCGTCCCCGCCTCGCGGCGCTTGACGCGGTCGACCAGCTCGGCGCGGAGGATGTCGATCTTGCCGTGCAGCAGGCGGCGCCGGTACGAC
>JAICJC010000113.1 GCA_025928655.1 Thermoleophilia bacterium
ACGGGGAAGCCGGTGGACGACATCGACTTCGGCCACCTCGCGCGGAAGACCGAGGGATTCTCGGGCGCCGATCTGCGCGCGGTGGTCGACCTCGCGGTCGAGGCGAAGATCCGTATCGCCCTGGGCGACGGCGTGCCCCGGCCGCTCGGGACGAAGGATCTCGCTGCCGCGGCGAAGGCGGTTACCACCTCGACGCACGAGTGGTTCGCGACGGCGCGCAACTACGCCCTTCACGCAAACGAGGGCGGCGCGTACGACGACGTCCGCGCCTACCTGCGTCTGCGGTGAGCCGTCACGTCGAGGCCGCCCGCGGGCTGATCGCGACCGGACGCACCGATCTGGCGGAGCGGGAGCTGCGGACCGCGCTTGCCCAGCACCCCGACGACGGCGCGGCCCACACCCTGCTCTCGCTCTGCCTGACGAACGAGGGGCGTCACGACCACGCACTCGAGGCGAGCACCGCCGCCCTGCGGCTGCTTCCGGACAACTCCTTCGTGTGGCGCGTGCGGAGCGTCGTGTTCCTGAACCTCGGCCGGGCCGGCGACGCGGAGGCCGCCGCGCAACGGGCGATCGGGATCGATCCGGATCACGCCCACGCGTTCATCGCCCGGGGACAGGCCCGGCTGCTCGCCGGGCGGCGCCTGGAGGCACTCGCGGACTTCGACACAGCGCTCTCGCTGGACCCCGAGAACGCCTTCGCGCACGACATCCGGGCGCGCACGTTGACCCTGGTCGGGCGGAACGAGGCGGCGGCAGACGCTGCGGCCGAGGCGCTCCGGCTCGCGCCTGCGAGCCCGGCCGCCCACGCCGCGCGCGCGTGGCAGCTGCTACATGCGGGGGACCGCGACGGAGCCCGGGACGAGTTCCGCGAGTCGCTCCGCCTGGACCCGGGGTCCAACTGGGCCAGGCTCGGACTGGTCGAGGCGCTCAAGGCGCGAAACCCCGTCTACCGCTTCCTGCTGCGAGGGCTGCTGCGTATGGGGCGGATGGGACGCCGGCAGGCCTGGATCGTGATCGCACTCCTGGCGGCCGCACGCGTGGCCGGGATCGCAACTGTCGATCACGGCGGCGCCGGCACGTACGTCCTCGCGGCCGTCGCCCTGACGTTCCTGGGGTTCGTCGTCGCCGCGGCGGCGCGGCCGCTCTTCAACGCCGTGCTCCGGTGGACGCCCGACGGTCGCGACCTGCTGACCGCAGCCGAGCGCCGCGAGTCGATGCTCGTGGCCGCATGCGTCTTCGCTGGAGCGCTGTTCGCGGCGTCGTGGGCGGTGACGGGAGAAGCCGCGTTCGGCCTGGCCGGAGCGTCGACGGCGCTCCTCTCCATCCTCGTCGTCTCGGCGACGCGGATGCGCGGACGTCGGAGGGGGAGGATCGTGTGGACGGCCGGCGGCGCCTCGGTGCTCGCCATGTTCATGGGCCTCGGGGTGGCGCTCGTCGCCGATGGAGGCCGGCTTCCGTCCCACAGCTACGTGCCGGTTGCGATCGCCGCCCCGATCCTGGCCACGTTCGGGACACCGCTGATCAGACGGAGATCGCGGCCCGCATTTCGGCTCCCCTGGCGACGGGCGCGTCGGCGACCGGCGGCCTCGGAGGCGCCCCCCGCCCCACGCACCTCGCGCTGGGTCACGTGGCCGCTCACGGCGATCGGGCTCCTCGCCGGGATGGGTCTGCTCGGCTCGCTGCAGGGGAGCGAAAGGCTCGGCGGTCTGGGCCTCTGCGCCGCCGGCTTCGGAGCGGCAGTCGCGTTCCCGGCGCTTCGGCGCGTCATCCGGCGCGCACGGGCCGCATTGTCGACCGGCACCCTCGTCCTGCTCGTGACGCTCGCCGCGCTCACGGCCCTGTCGTTCGCCGCTGTCGTCACCACCAGGCACGTGCCGGCAGAGGGGGCATTCGCGCTCGCCCTCTACCTGCTCGCCGCATCCGCGCTCGTGCTGGACGCCGAATCGATGGTACGCCGGCGCCGGCTGGCGGCCTGGGTGGCGGCCTGTGCACTTCTGACCGCCGGCTGCGGCCTCGCCGCGCTCGCGGGCGGCCACACGCAGGGCCCGGACGCCGCGTTCGTCGGGCCCCTCGCGACGTGGGCCGGCATGGGCCTCTTCGGCTTGCTCCTGACGCCGCTGCTCGCCCGGGTCCGCAGCCCGCGGCGGCTCCTGATCCGTTCCTAGACGGCCGCCGCGACGCCCTCGAGGCCGCCCCGCCGCAGCCGCCCGACGCAGGCCGCGAACGCGCCGGCGAAGCCGTCGACGTCCGCCTCGGTCGTGCCGGCCCCGAGCGAGACGCGCACGACGCTGCGGGCGTCCTGCGCCGACATGCCCTGGGCGACGAGGACGTGGCTCGGCTCGGCGTCGCCCGCCGCGCAGGCCGACCCCGCGGCGACGGCATAGCCCTCGCGGTCGAGCGCGAGCACGAGCAGCTCGGCGCGGATTCCCGGGACGAGCGCGAGCAGGTGCCCCGGCAATCGCTCGGCACCGGCCGAGACGACGGTGATGTCGCCCGCCAGCGCCGCCTCCAGCCGCGCGCGCAGCGCGGCCCGCCGGTCGTCCCCCGCCCGGGTGGCCGCGAGCGCGGCCGCGAACCCGACCGCCCCGGGGATGTTCTCGGTGCCGGAGCGCCGGCCGCCCTCCTGGCCGCCGCCCCACACGAGCGGCGGGATCCGGCCGGGGTCGCGGGCCACCAGGCAGCCGACGCCCTTGGGGCCGCCGAGCTTGTGGGCCGAGAGGGCGAGCGACTCGACGCCCGCGGAGCGCAGCCCGACCGGGAACGACGCGGCCGCCTGCACGGCGTCGCAGTGGAAGGGCACGCCGCGCTCGCAGGCGGCCGCCGCCAGCCGCGCGATCGGCTGGACGGCGCCCGTGACGTTGTTCGCCCACATGACCGCCGCCAGGCGGTCATGTGGGCGGAGCAGGCGCTCGAACTCCTCGGCGTCCACGACCCCGTCGCCGTCGACCGGCGCCCACGCGACCTCGAAGCCGCGCCGCTCGAGCTCGCGCGCGGGCTCGCGCACCGCCGGGTGCTCGATCGCGCTCACGACGACCCGTCCCGGGGCGGCCCCGGCGAGCCCGAACACCGCCTGGTTGTCCGCCTCCGAGCCGCCGGAGGTGAGCACGACCTGGCCGGGCTCGGCGTCGAGCAGCGCGGCCAGCGCCGCCCGGGCGTCGTCGAGGGCGGCCCGCGCCGCCCGCCCGTAGGCGTGCGGCTCCGACGCGTTCCCGAACCGCTCCGACAGGTACGGCTCCATCGCCGCCCGCGCCTCGGGCCCGAGGGGGGTGGTCGCCGCGTGGTCGAGGTAGACGCTCACGGGGGTGGGAAGACCGGGGACTGTCCCCGCCGAGCGGGGACAGTCCCCGTGAACGCCGGTGCCTGGAGCTCGGCTATCGGCCACTCTCTGGATGCTTCGACCGCTTCGACCTCGCTCCGGCGCTGGAAGTGTTCGCACGACGAAAGTGTGGTGCGCGGTAGGTAAGTGGCGCCGGCGTTCACAGCGTAGCGTCTCCCCCCGGATCCGTCACCACCCTGATCCCGTACTGGCGCAGCTCGGCCGGCGTCGCGGGCGTCGGCGCGCCGGTGAGCGGGTCGAACCCGCCCTGGCCCTTGGGGAAGGCGGTCACGTCGCGCAGGGACGCCGCACCCGCGATCAGCATCGCCAGCCGGTCGATCCCGAAGGCGATGCCGCCGTGCGGCGGCGCCCCCATCTCGAGCGCCCGCAGCAGGAACGAGAACTTCGCCTCGGCCTCCTCCTCGGAGATCCCGAGCAGCCGGAACACCCGCTGCTGCATCTCGGGGCGGTGGTTGCGGATCGAGCCGCCGCCGATCTCGTTCCCGTTCAGGACGAAGTCGTACTGGCGCGCGCGGGCGGCCGCCGGATCGGCGTCGAAGCTGTCGGCGAACTGCGGCTCGGGCGCGCTGAACGGGTTGTGGGCCGCCTTCCAGCGGTTCTCGTCGGGCAGCCACTCGAACATCGGGAAGTCGGTGATCCAGAGCGGCTTCCAGCCCTCCTCGATCAGCCCCAGCCGCTCGCCGAGGTGCAGCCGCAACGGCCCCAGCACGCGGACGGCGGCATCGGCGGCGTCGGCCACGAGCAGGATCGTCTCGCCCTCGCCGGCGCCGACGCCGGCCACGATCTCCGCCACCTCGGCCTCGCTCAGGAATTTCGCGATCGGCGAGCGGATCTCGCCCCCCTCGCCGACCTGCATCCAGGCGACGCCCTTCCCGCCCCACGTGCGGGCGAACTCCACCAGTCCGTCGAAGTCCTTCCGGGAGAAGTCCATCGCCCCCGGCACGGCGAAGCCGCGCACGACGCCGCCGCCGTCGATCACCCCGCGGAAGGCCTTGAACTCGGTGCCGCGCAGGCCGTCCGTGACGTCGGCGATCTCACAGCCGAAGCGGGTGTCCGGCTTGTCCATGGCGTAGCGCAGCATCGCGTCGTCGTGGGTCATGCGCGGGAACGGGATCGGCAGCTCGTCGTCCATGAGGTCGCGCCAGATGGTCGCGAACATGCCTTCGATCAGCGCGAACAGCTCCTCGGGCTCGATGAACCCGAGCTCCATGTCGAGCTGGGTGAACTCGGCGGTGCGGTCGGCCCGGGTGGCCTCGTCCCGGAAGCAGCGGGCGATCTGGTAGTAGCGCTCGAAGCCGGAGATGACGTAGAGCTGCTTGTAGGTCTGGGGCGACTGCGGCAGCGCGTAGAAGCGGCCGGGGTGCGAGCTCGTCGGCACCAGGAACTCGCGCGCGCCCTCGGGGGTCGACTTGTACAGGATCGGCGTCTCGAGCTCCCAGAAGCCCCGGTCCTCCAGGAAGCGGCGGATCGTCTGGGTGAGCCTGAAACGCACGTGGATGTTGCGGCGCATCTCGGCGCGGCGCAGGTCGAGGTAGCGGTGGCGCAGGCGCAGGGTCTCGTCCACCCCCTCGTCGTCGAGCTGGAAGGGGAGCACGGGCGCCGTCGAGAGCACCTCGAGCCGCTCGACGTGCACCTCGATGCGCCCGGTCTCGAGGCGCGGGTTGACCGTCTCCGTGGAGCGGGCCCGGACGACGCCCTCGGCCTGGATGACGAACTCGGCCCGCAGCGAGTGGGCGACCTCGTGCGCGGCCCTGTGCTCGTCGGGATTGACGACGAGCTGCACGAGGCCGGCCTGATCGCGCAGGTCGACGAAGATCAGGCCGCCGTGGTCGCGGCGCCGGGCCACCCAGCCCGCGAGCGTCACCCGGGTACCTTCGTCGCCGGCGCGCAGGTCGCCTCCGAGGTGCGTGCGCCAGCTCACGGGGCGAGCTCCCCCACCAGCGCGTCGAGCGCCACGCGGCGCTGCTCCCCGGAGCCCATGTCGCGCACGGTCGCCTCGCCGGCCCCCCACTCGTCCTCGCCGACGATGACCACCCTCCCGGCGCCGCGCCGAGAGGCCAGCTCGAGCGTCCGCTTCAGCCGCCGGCCGCCGTAGGCCGCATCGCTGCGCAGACCGGCCGCGCGGGCCTCGTCCATGAGCGCGTGCAGGCGCGGCCGGGCCTCGTCGTCCAGCACGGCGAACATGACGTCGAGCGCCGGCTCGACTCCCTCGGCGGCGCCCATCTCCTCGAGCGTCAGCACGAGCCGCTCCACCCCGGCCCCGAACCCGACGCCGGGCGTGTGCGGCCCGCCGAGCTGCTCGGCCAGGCCGTCGTAGCGGCCACCGCCGGAGAGCGTCGACTGGGCGCCGAGCGCAGGCCACTGCCACTCCCACGCCGTGCGCGTGTAGTAGTCGAGCCCGCGCACGAGCCCCGGCTCGACCCGGTAGTCGACGCCGCGGGCGTCGAGCTGGGCGCGCACCGCCGCGAAGTGCTCGCGGCACGCGTCGCACAGGTGGTCGGTGATCTTCGGTGCGGCGGCCAGCACCGCCTGGCACGAGGCGTTCTTGCAGTCGAACACGCGCAGCGGGTTCGTGTCGCGGCGCTCGCGGCACTCCTCGCACAGCTCGTCGATGTGCTCGTCCAGGAACGCGACCAGGAGGTCGACGTAGGCGGGCCGGCAGGTGTCGTCGCCGATCGAGTTCAGGAGCAGCGTGAGGCCCGTCACGTCGACGTTACGGTACCAGCGGGCCTGGAGCGCGATCAGCTCCGCGTCGATCCCGGGATCGTCGCTCCCGACGGCCTCCGCCCCGAACTGGTAGTGCTCGCGGTAGCGGCCCTTCTGCACCGAGCTGTACCGGAACATCGGCACCTCGTACCAGACCTTCACCGGCTGGGGGCGGCGGTGCAGGCCGTGCTCGAGGTAGGCCCGCATCACGCCGGCGGTGCCCTCCGGGCGCAGCGTCAGGTCGCGCCCGCTCCGGTCCTGGAAGCTGTACATCTCCTTGCGGACCACGTCCGATCCCTCGCCCGACGTGCGCCGGTAGACGCCCGTGTCCTCGAACGTGGGCGTCACCACCTGGCCGTAGCCGGCCGACTCGAACACCCGCCGCGCGTGGTCGAGCACCGACCGCCGCAGCGCCGCGCGCGGGCCGTACCAGTCGAGCGTGCCCCGGGGGGCCTGGAAGGCGCGGCTCATGCCCGCAGCGCCTCGAGGAACGGGTTCGAGCCGAGCTCGTGCCCGAGCGTCGTCGCCGGCCCGTGGCCGGGCAGCACGACCGTGTCCTGCGGGTAGGCGTCCATCAGCCGGCGGATGCTCGCGAGCAGCGTGGCCATGTCGCCGCCGGCGAGGTCGGTGCGGCCGACCGATCCGGCGAAGAGCACGTCCCCGGAGAACAGGTGCCCCGCGGCGTGGTAGGCGACCGACGCGGGCGAGTGTCCCGGCACGGGCGTCGTGTCGAAGTCGATCCCGGCGACGGACACGAGCTCGCCGCCGTCGAGGAGGTGGCCGGGCTCGTAAGGCCCCGCCGCCAGCCGGCGCAGGTCGCCGGCCTCGCCGCGCGGCATCCACACGTCGACGCCCGCCGCCTCGGCGACGCCCCGCACGGCTCCCAGGTGGTCGTGGTGCCCGTGCGTCAGCAGGACGCCGGCGGCCTCCCAGCCGCGGTCGGCGAGCACGGACAGCACCGTGTCGGGCGCGTCGCCGGGGTCGATCACGGCCGCGGCGGACGCGCCCTCGCGCGCGACCAGATAGCAGTTCGTCCGGTAGGCGCCCAGGGGCAGCTGGATGACGTCGAGCATGGCAGCGCAGCCTAGACGGCTAGGCGTGCCGCCGGCACCGGCGATCGATCAGCCGGAGCCGCCGTGCTTCTTCTGCCAGCGGCGCCAGGCGAAGGTCTCGGTGATCGTCCCGATCGACCAGAAGAGCACGAACATCACGACCGCGTTGAACGCCTTGACGACGTCGGTCATGTTCCCGCCGAGCGACGTGTAGGAGATCGCGGCGTAGAAGAGGACGGCGAAGATCGCCGCCCGCTTGGCGGCCCGCATGGCCGACGGCTGCTGCGGCTCGCCGCGCCGGCGCGGGCCCGCGCTCGAGCCGGAGCTCTTGGCGCTCGTCTCAGGCCGGCCCTCCTGGTCGCCGAACACGCGTCCGCGGCCGACTGCCCGCTGGTACTTGCGCTTCTGCTGCTTGCGGTTGGCCACGGACCCAGTCTACCCGGCGTCCTGTCGTCGCAGGCCCCGAACGGGTATTGGCGAACTCTTCGACCCAGGGTTGCACCCGCACCCATTCGGGCTAGTCTGGGAAAGGCAATGAGCACGTCCCTCTCATCGCTCACCTCGCTGCTTCCGGCGGCGAGCGTGATCATCACCGGCGTCATCCTGGGAGTGCTACTGGCACGGGCCGACAACCGGGCCGAGGAGCGGCTCGACCCCTAGGGCCAGATGGCAACGATGACGACCACCGCGGTCTCGCGGCGCCGTGCACGCGCGCTGCCGTCGTCGACGCTCCCGGGGTGGGCGACGCCGCCGCGGGGCTGGCAGCCCTACGCGATCTTCCTGGGGCTGCCGCTGTGGTGGCTGGCGGGGTTCTCGTTCTTCATGTGGCCGCTGATCGTGGCGCCGATCGTCTACCCGCTCCTGCGCCGCGGCGAGCTGCGCGCGCCCCGCCGCTTCGGGATCTGGATCCTGTTCGTCGGCTGGATGATCGCCTCGGGTATCGAGCTGCACAGCGCGTCGCGCGTGATCGCGTGGTCGTGGCGGCTCTCGTTCTACCTGTCGGCGACGGTGCTCTTCCTCTGGATCTACAACGCGTCCCGCGACCGCGTCCCCACCCGGGCGGTCATCAACGCCATGGCCGGCTTCTGGGTGTGCGTGATCTACGGCGGCTGGCTGGCCGTCGTCTACCCCACGCTCCAGCTGCACAGCCCGGCCGAGTACATCTTCCCGCACTCGCTGCTGAACAACACCTACTTCTACGCGCACGTGCACCTGCAGGTGGCGGAGGTGCAGCGCTTCCTCGGGTTCGAGGAGGGCCGGCCGCAGACGTTCTTCGCCTACACGAACGCCTGGGGATCGACCTGCGCCATGCTGACGCCGATCGCCCTCGCGGCGCTGGCCGCCAAGCCGGGGCGGGTCTGGGGCCGGGTGCTGAAGGTGACGCTCGGGCTGTCGGTCGTCCCGATCATCTTCTCGCTGAACCGGGGTCTGTGGCTCAGCCTCGGGTTCGGCCTCGCCTACGCCGCCGTCCGCTTCGGCGCGCTGCGCGACGTCCAGCGGGTGATGCGCGTGCTGGGCGCGGTGATCATCGTGGGCGCGGTGATCGCCTTCTCGCCGCTCGGCGGCCTCGTCTCCGGCCGCTTCACGCATCAGACCGGCGACACGAGCCGACTCGCGCGCGACCAGGCCGCCCAGTCGCAGATCGCCGCGAGCCCGGTGCTCGGGTACGGGGCCCCGCAGCAGAACCAGGCCGTCACCCACACCGAGAAGAGCGTCGGCACGGAGAGCGAGATCTTCCTGCTCCTGTACTCGCACGGCGTCCCCGCCCTGTTCCTCTACGGCGCGTGGATGGCCTACACGATCCTGCGCACCGCCAAGACGCGCACGCGCGACTCACCCGCGATCTTCTGGGTGCACGTCGCGCTCATCGTGGCGTTCGTGCAGTCGCCCTACTACGAGCTCACCGAGCGCATTCCGTTCATCCTCGTGTTCGCCGCGCTGCTCTACCGCGACATCGCGCTGCAGAGCGAGCTGCGCTTCGAGGACAGAGCCCGTGCGCGCCTGCGCGGATGGCGCAGCCGGCCGCCGGTTCCGGCGCCGGTGCTCGCCGCCGACGGCGACTGAGCGCGGCGTCCGGCGCCATTGCCACAATCGCCGCCTGCGCATACAATTGCTGGTGAGATACTTGAGGGAGCAATCAGACTCGATCGCATGAGCACGCCCGCCACCGCAGACACCGGCACGACCGCACCGCCGCGCCCCGCCGAGCTCGAGGCCTGGGTCGGCCTGCTGCGGGCGCACGCCGCCGCGACCCGCCGGTTCAACCGCGAGCTGATGGCGAGCCACGGCCTCACGATCAACGACTTCGAGGTGCTCATGCACCTTGCCAGCGCCGACGACGGCCGGCTGCGGCGGGTCGATCTGGCCGAGCGCGTGCTGCTCACGGCGTCGGGCATCACCCGCCTCCTCGACGGGCTCGAGCGGTCGAAGCTGGTGTGCAAGGCCTCGTGCGCGGCCGATGCCCGCGTCACGTATGCCGAGATCACCCCCCGGGGCCGGGCGCTTCTCTCCGCCGCGCGCGAGTCGCACGTCGAGGGCGTGCGGGCCCTCTTCGCCGAGCGCTTCTCACCCGAAGAGCTGCAGGAGCTGACCGGCCTGCTCGAGCGGCTCCCGCTGGCGCCGCAGGCTGACGTCTGCCCGGGCGCCGACGCCGCCTGCTGACGCGCTTCGAGCGGGGTCAGACCCCGAACGGCGGCCGTTGCACTTTTGTGACGCTTCCGTTCGGGGTCTGACCCCGAATCAGGCGAGCAGGCGGCCGCGCTTGTAGACGGCCGCGATGTCGCGCCCGGCCAGGTGGTAGGCGACGTGGCGCCAGTCGGGCGCGTCCAGCAGCACGATGTCGGCGTCGTAGCCGGGAGCGAGCCGCCCCAGCCGCTCCGAGCGGCCGAGCACCCAGGCCGCGTTCACCGTCGTCGCGCTGAGCGCCTCGCCCGCCGACATCCCGAGCTGGGTGCAGGCGAGCGTCATCACGACCGGCAGGGAGTCGCAGTACGCGCTGCCCGGGTTGAAGTCGGTCGCGAGCACCACCACGGCGCCGCGGTCGATCAGCGCCCGCGCCGGCGGCATGCCCCGGCGCAGGTAGAGCGCCGCCACCGGGAGCAGCACCGCCGCCACCTCGCTCCCCGCCAGCCGGTCGACGCCGTCCGCCCCGGTCGCCTCGAGGTGATCGACCGAACGGGCACCGAGCTCGACCGCGAGCGGGATCGCACCCGACTCCGTGAACTGGTCGCCGTGCAGGCGCAGGGCCAGGCCATGCTCGCGGGCCGCCCGCAGATAGCGGTCAGCCTGCTCGGCGGTGAACGCGCCCCGCTCGAGGAACACGTCGGCCGCCTCCGCCACCCGAGCGGCCTCCGGCAGCACCTCGGACAGGGCGTAGTCGAGGTACTCGTCTCCGCTCCCGAACTCCGGCGGCACGCTGTGGGCGCCCAGGTAGGTCGGGACGGTCTCGAGCGCCCCCACCGCCGCGACCGCCTCGAGGCTGCGCAGCTCGGTGTCGCGGTCGAGGCCGTAGCCGGACTTGCCCTCGGCCGTCGTCGTGCCGTTCGCCGCCATCCAGCCCATGTGCCGGGAGACGGCGGCTCGCAGCCCGTCCGCGTCGAGGCCGCGGGTCGCCCGGACGGTCGCGGCGATCCCTCCGCCCGACGCGTGGATGCGCTCGTAGTCCGCGCCCTGCGCGCGCAGGTCGAACTCGTTCGCCCGGTCGCCGCCGAAGGCCGGATGGGTGTGACAGTCGATCAGGCCCGGGATCGCGACCCGGCCGCGGCCGTCCACGGGCTCCAGATCGGGATTGGCCACCCGCACCTCGGCCGGCGCCCCCACCGCGGCGATCCGGCCGTCGACGACGGCGATCGCCGCCGGGGCGACGGTGAGCACGCGGCCGAGGTCGCCTCCCCGCAGCGGCGCGCCCGTCCCCGCGGGCGACGAGGCCGCGGCGAGGTTCTCGAGCCGGAAGCTCGGGCCGCCGCCCTCAGGCGCGGCCATACGCGGGGATCATGCCGCCGGAGAGCGGCGCGGAGTCGTCGCCGCACAGCCACTCGACGACGGCGGCGAGGTCGGCGCCGGACGTCCACCGGGAGAAATCGGCGTCCGGGTTCTCGGCCCGGTTGCGCGGCGTGTCCACGATCTTCACGACGACGGTGTTCGCGCGGACCCCCTCGGTGCGCACCTCGGCGTCGACCGCCCGCATCAGGCCGGCGAGGGCGGTCTTGGAGACGATGTAGCCGGCGGCGCCGGGGAACGGCCTCTCGGCCGCCGACGATCCGATGTAGACGACCGAGCCGCGGCCGGCGGCCCGCATCGGTCGGAGCGCTGCCCGGGTCATGTTGTAGGCCGTGTCGAGGTTGACGGCCAGCTGCGAGCGCCAGACGTCGACCGGCGCCTCGTCGATCCGCCCCGCCATCGCGAACCCGCCGGCGATGTTGGCGAGCGCGTCGACCCGCCCGAACCGCTCGAGCGCCGCGGCGACGACGGCCTCCGCCGAGGCCGGGTCGGTGAGGTCAGCCTCGACCGGCAGCACGCCGGCGGGCAGGTCGCCCGGGGCGTCGCCCCGGTGCGTGGCGGTGACGTCCCAGCCGCGCTCGACGAACCGGTCGAGCACCGCCCGGCCCCAGCCGCCCGTCACACCCGTGAGGACGGCGGCCCGGTCGCTCACGCGCCGTGCTCGCTCATCGGCAGGCGCACGCCACGCTCGCGCGCCGCGGCGAGCGCCAGGTCGTAGCCCGCGTCCGCGTGCCGGGCGACGCCGATGCCCGGGTCGTTCGTGAGCACGCGCCCGAGCCGCTCGTCCATCTCGGCGGTGCCGTCGGCGACGATCACGAGGCCGGCGTGGATCGAGTTGCCGATGCCGACGCCGCCGCCGTGGTGCACGGACACCCACGAGGCGCCGGAGGAGGCGGACAGCAGGGCGTTCAGGATCGGCCAGTCGGCGATCGCGTCGGAGCCGTCCTGCATCGACTCGGTCTCGCGGAACGGCGACGCGACCGACCCGGTGTCGAGGTGGTCGCGCCCGATCACGATCGGCGCCGACACCTCACCGCGGCGGACGAGGTCGTTGAACAGCAGTCCGGCCCGGGCGCGGTCGCCGTAGCCGAGCCAGCAGATCCGGGCGGGCAGGCCCTGGAACGCGACCCGGTCGGGCGCGAGCCGCAGCCACCGCTGGAGCAGGACGTCATCCGGGAACTCCTCGAGCAGCGCCCGGTCGATGCGGGCGATGTCGGCGGGGTCGCCCGAGAGCGCCGCCCACCGGAACGGCCCGGCGCCGACGCAGAAGAGCGGCCGCACGTAGGCCGGCACGAAGCCCGGGAACCCGAAGGCGTCCTCGAGCCCGGCGTCCTTCGCCTCGGTGCGCAGGTTGTTGCCGTAGTCGAAGACGTGGCTGCCGGCGGCCTGCATGTCGAGCATCGCCTGCACGTGCCGGACCGCCGTCTCGCGCGCCCGCCGCACGTACTCGCCGGGATCGCGCTCGCGCAGCTCGAGCGCCTCGGCGAGGCGCATCCCCGCGGGCACGTAGCCGTTCAGCATGTCGTGGGCCGACGTCTGGTCGGTGACGAGGTCGAACCGGACGCCGCGCCGGTGCAGCTCACCGAACACCTCGCCGGCGTTGCCCAGCAGGCCGACCGAGACGCCGCGGCCATCCGCCGCGTGGCGCTGCACGCGGGCGACGGCGTCGTCGATGTCGTCCGCCACCTCGTCCAGGTAACGCGTCTCGATGCGGCGCTCGATCCGGTGCGGGTCGACCTCGACGATCAGGCTGGCGGCGCCGGCGAGCGACGCCGCGAGCGGCTGGGCGCCGCCCATCCCGCCCAGGCCGGCGCTGAGGACGGTGCGTCCGGCCAGGTCGGGCGAGCCCCAGTGGGCCTCGCCGGCGGCGGCGAAGGTCTGGTAGGTGCCCTGGAGGATCCCCTGGGTGCCGATGTAGATCCAGGAGCCGGCCGTCATCTGGCCGAACATGGTGAGGCCCTCCGCCTCCAGCCGCCGGAACTCGTCCCAGTTGGCGAAGCGGGGCACGAGCAGCGAGTTGGCGATCAGGACGCGCGGGGCGCCCGGGTGGGTGCGGAAGACGCCGACGGGCTTGCCGCTCTGGACGAGCAGCGTCTCGTCGGACTCGAGCGCGAGCAGCGCCGCGACGATCGCGCGCAGCGCCTCG